>NZ_JRFU01000014.1 GCF_003122485.1 Eubacterium ramulus | reverse complement strand
TTACGCCAAGATTGCACCAGATACCAAGGAGTACAGATAAAACGAATCGCACGCCAATGGTTGTAAAAAGGGAAATACCCGTGGTAAATCGTACATCTCCGGTAGCACGTAGTCCTTTTCCCAGAGGATCCGCAAATGGAAAAACAACCGCATTTGCAATATTGTGAATCAGAACCAGCCAGATTACCAGATGTCTTGTCTGTTCGATAAAAAGCGGAATGATCATTCGTTTTAACTGTTTATTAGAAAAAAATTGTTCTGATTGCTGCATGTTCGTCTCCTGTTCGGTTAAGTGCTATATTATTATTCAAACGCCAATATATAAAAATATTACTTTATACGTGATGCATGTGAATAACTCTAAATCATGTGGTTATAGGATGTTTAAAAGAGATGCCCATTGAAATGGAGCATCTTTTATTATAGTTATACCTTTCAGGCATGTAGAGAATATAAATCGAACGCTTTGTTCGATTTATTTGTTTTTACAGATTGATCATATGTATTAGTAACATTCATGAATTGATATGATATTATATACAAGCACATAGAACACACATGGAGATTTTGTTAATATTTCTTATCAATTAACATGCTATAATTATAATTCTGAAACTGTTTCTACATAAGGAACCATTAAGTAAGCTCCACTCTCAATTGTATCTCCACTTAAATGATTCAGTTCTTTTACTTGCTTAATATATTCCTGTCTGCTGAAGGATTTCTCTCCCATATAGCGATCGGCAAGATCCCATAATGTATCGCCTTCTTCCACTTCTACTGTCTTATAGTAAACATTTTCTGTTTTTGCGGAAGACGCATTTACCTGATTGGCACGCAGACAATTGCTGATGATCAGAACAGAAGCTATGATTGTAAAAAACAGGATCAATGCAGTGATCAGTTGTCTCTTTGCGGCTTTTTTTCTTCGAATGGCACGTACACTCTGGCGGTGTGCAGTGGCAGCTTTTGCCTGTGCTCTCTGATATGGGTTTGTATAATAAATAACGGAATAGGTACTCATAATGTTTCTCCTCCTTTGTGAATATATGATGTTCGATAATTTGTTCGGAACATCTGTTCGATAATATTATTATATAAAACGTTTGTTCGAATGTCAAGAACAAGATGCGAACAAATTTTCGGAATATATGTTTGATTTCAAGATTCTGGTATGCTATAATTTAATCAACAGAAGGAAATGATTGCTTTTGTTTTTCGTTCGGGAATAATATACACTGCGTATAATGAAAGTAATCCCCGTTAAATGAATGAAGGAGAATTACAGCACTATGTCATACGGAAAAATTACAGATAAACAGAGAGAAATTTTAGAATATATTAAAGCAGAGATTTTAAACAGAGGATATCCGCCGGCAGTTCGTGAGATCTGTGAAGCGGTAAAATTGAAATCAACCTCTTCTGTTCATGCACATCTTGAAACATTGGAGAAAAACGGCTATATTCGTCGTGATCCGACCAAACCGCGTGCGATTGAAATCGTAGATGAGAACTTTAATCTGACCAGACGTGAAATGGTAAATGTTCCGATCGTTGGAAAAGTTGCAGCAGGGGAACCGATCCTTGCAGTGGAAAATATTGAGAACTACTTCCCTATTCCGGCAGAGTTTATGCCAAATGAGCCGACGTTTATTCTTCAGGTACAGGGAGAAAGTATGATCAATGCGGGTATTTTGGATGGCGATTATGTACTGGTTCAGCAACAGCCTACCGCGAATGATGGAGATATGGTTGTTGCACTTGTAGACGATTCTGCAACGGTTAAGACATTCTATAAAGAAAATGGATATTATCGTCTGCAGCCGGAGAATGACTTTATGGATCCAATCATTGTCTCAGAAGTCATGATCATGGGAAAAGTAATCGGAACATTCCGATTCTTCAAGTAAATCTTGTTTCGGGTGGCGCAAAAATTCACAAATATCACAGTGTAAATTGAGAACACCAGCAATTTTTCTCAAGGAGCGATTGTTAGCGACTGAGACAAATTGCTGGTGTTCTCTTATTAAAATTAAATAGTAAATTTTTAAGTCACAAAAATATCCTTTCGCAAACATGATTTTTCTGTTTTTCGTAAAAATCGTTATCCTCTGTTTTAAGCAATATTTGCTTGTTTCAGACGATTAGTAGTCTAAATAAAACCTTAATTTTATTTAGTTTGGAACTTGTTGTTGCTATCATAAATCGTTGAATTCCTCGATTAAAGAGGCTCATGATTTAGATTTTAATAACCCATTGCTTTAACAATATCATCGTCTTTCAGCTCAACACCGACTCTTATTTTTTCGATAAGATCTCGCTGCCAATCTTCTAGTTCGTCCACTCTCCATTCACTGATCTCTTGTGCAACGAAGCGACGTTCCCTATCCCATATACTTTCTTGCTTATCCTTGTCTGTATATGGGATAGATCTGTAATACGTTTTCTCACTAAATTCATACTTTACATTGAAATATAGATATCGGAAATATTCTGTGTAATGTATTTCTTTTGGAATTTCTGCACCATAATATTTGCCGTTTACTTCTTTGTAATGATATAGCTTCTGTTCAGAAAGCCGTATGTCAAATAACTCTTCGATTGTTTTATCTTTGTCTTCCGGGTGTTCTTTAAAGTGCTTTTCCTGCCACTCATCAAATAGATCAAAAGTATATGGTTGTTCGAATAGTCTTGATGTTTCTTTGCCACATATTTTTTCGCCAAAGAAATCTGCGCCACTTCTAAAACGTTCTATAATCCTTTTGTCCCTATTTGTTAAGGGCTTATTCTCCTGTATTTGTTGCTTGAATCTATGTGCCATAGACAGTTTAAGACTCCATTTTGTATATTCTGTATGTTCTTCTTCTGTCCATTCCGATTCAGGCTTTTTGAATTTTATGACATCCGGTTTAAAATTTTTCATAATATATCCGGCATAGTCTGCGACCGGAATTGTTTTAGGTATTTCGTTATTTATAATTATATTTCCTCCACATCTTCTTTTTCCCTGATATTTCCAAATGGTAGTTATTGGTCACAAGGGATTGTTCCCCACTTAAATGAAAATTTCACATCTTCTAAAGTAGGGTTTTTCTTTATTTTTACGAGATTTTTTAGGTATTCATTTAATTCTTTTTTGTTTTTTAGGTAGATTTTAGCTTTAAATTTTTTCATTTTGCCTCCATTAAAAAAGCGTATCACCGGTTTTGCCAGTAATACGCTTCGTTTTGTTGGTTGGTTTGCTACAGAATAATTGTTTTTACAAATTATAGAAAAATGCTAGTTACTTCTGTACAAAAAAAGAATTAAAGATCTTCTGGTGCGATAATCTTTCCATCCTGCCAGATTCTCTCCAGATCATAGAATAAACGATCCTCTTTAGAGAACAGATGAATAATAATATCTTTATAATCCATTAAAATCCAGCTGGAATTATTATTTCCCTCTTTCTGTGCACAGTGGAATCCAGCTTTGTACAGATCTTCCTCTGCGGCGTCCATCATTGCCTGTAACTGATTGGTATTTGCAGCGCTGGCAATAACAAAATAATCTGCGATGACAGAAATCTCACTGATATCGATTACCTGAATATCTTCTGCTTTTTTCTCAGAAAGTGCGTGGCAGGCAATTTTTGCCATGTTACGTGATACGTCGTTCATTTGTTCAGACTCCTTTCCTGTTCTGGCTATTATGCCAGTCTCTGTAGTATTCATAAGCGGAAACCGTAGTCGGATCCATGGGCTGATCTTCGTGAGCTTTCAGATAATCCACAGTATCTTTTAAAATCAGATAAGTGGTTTCGTCCAGATCCTTATCTGCCAGTTTACGCAGTTCTTTTAAATGTGGTGCTTTGTCGCGATTCGGCTCAATATAATCCGCAATAAATATAATTTTATCCAGCAGGCTCATATCCGGCACGCCGGTTGTATGCACGCGAATGGCATGCAGAATATCAAAATCAATGATCTGGTATTCGTGTTCTGCCAGGATCGCTCCGCATTTTGCATGCAGAAGAGACGGATTTTTGTATTCCGCATCGCTGATAGAGACACCATATTCCCGGCACAGTGCGATTTTTTTATCGTCTGCCATGTATTTTGCACAATCATGCAGTAAACCTGCCAGGGCAGCCTTTGCGCAGTCATAACCATGGATTTTGGCCAGATGCTGTGCAGTATCGGACACGCCAAGGGTATGTTCGTATCTTGCCGGTTTCAATTTATTTTTTAAATCTTTTTGGATTTCTTTTGTTGTCATATCGGATCCTCCCGATAAAGTGCATGATCTCTGATATATTCGTTTACAACATCTGGAACCATATACCGGATTGTCTGCCCGTTTGCGGCACGATCACGCAGCTCTTTGCTGGAAACACTGAAATTTGGTGTGTTTAAACGGTAGAAATCACAGTGGTATTTCTCACGAAGGTAGGTAATCTGACCATCCACCCGCTCTTCATCCCAGTTTCCGCGCACTGCCGCCAGTATTTTTGCATATTGACAGATCAGCTCCGGATGTCTCCAGTCATCAAAATCAAACAGGGAATCCGCTCCCAGAATAAAATACAATTCACATTCCGGATGTTCCTGATGCAGCTGCTGTAACGTTGCATAGGTATAATTTACTCCGGAATTTTGAATTTCACGATATGAGATAGAAAACTTCGGATTGTCTGCGATCGCGGCTTCTACCATGCGGCAGCGATGTACGCTCATATCCTCTCCCATAAACTGTTTGTGGGGAGCATGTCCTGTCGGCAGAAAGATCACATGATCCAGATCAAACTGTGCACAGGCATTTTCTGCGATCAGCAGATGCCCGTAATGGATCGGATTGAAGGTGCCACCAAAGATTCCCATTTTTTTATTCAGAGCCATATCTGATACTCCATTTCTGCCAGATTACGGTAAAACGATCTTTGGATCATCCTTATCCGGTTTGTATAAAACGATTTTCTTGCCGATAACCTGTACTACCTGAGAATGAGTACGCTCTGCGATCACGTTTGCAATCTCACGCGGATCATCAAAACAGTTTTTTAATACACTCAGCTTGATCAGCTCATGTGTGTTAAAACATTCAGAGATCGCATTTACGATTTCCGGTGTCACACTGGATTTTCCAACCTGAAAGATCGGCTCCAGATTCATGGCAAGACCTTTTAAATAAGCTCTCTGTTTACTTGTCATAATTATTCTCCATATGCTGACCATGCAAAGTTTCTTATCTAAAATATCAAAAACGTTCCATGATCAGACTTGTATATTTTTATTTATAGTAATCAAAGGAAAGACCATACATACGTACCGTATCTCCTTCCTGAATGCCTAATCCTTCCAGTTCCTCTAAAATTCCCTGATCTTTCAAGAAACGCTGGAAGAACAGGAAACCTTTCTCGGATTCAATATTGGTATAGCCAAGCATTTTTTCGATACGTGGTCCTTCTACCACGAATTCGTCCGTTTCTTCATCATAGGAAACGGTATACGGTTCATCCAGATACATTGCTGTGGATGGATCGTATTCCTGCTCAAATACAACCGGTTCAGAATCCATGCCCTGCAGCATTTCATTTACTGCATATAAAAGTTCTTTTAAACCTTTTCCGCTGACTGCGGAAATCGCAAATACACGGATGCCCTGCGGCTCAAATTCCTGACGCAGTTTTTCTACCGGATCTTCGTCACCGGCATAAATGGCATCAATTTTATTTGCTGCGATCACCTGTGGTTTTTTCGCCAGTTCCGGATTGTATGCTTCCAACTCTTTGTTGATGGCATAAATATCTGCAATCGGGTCACGACCTTCAGTGGATGCCGCATCTACCATGTGGATCATGACTTTGGTACGCTCAATGTGTTTCAAAAACTCATGACCAAGTCCGATTCCTTCCGATGCTCCCTCAATCAGTCCCGGAATATCCGCGATAACAAAGCCCTGTCCCTCGTCCAGATCAACCACACCAAGGTTCGGGTTTAAGGTTGTAAAGTGATAATTTGCGATCTTTGGCTGCGCATTGGTGACACGGGATAATAACGTGGATTTTCCAACATTTGGGAAACCGACCAGTCCGACATCAGCGATAACTTTCAGTTCCAGACGAACTTCCAGTTCGATGCCCGGTTGTCCCGGCTGCGCGTATTTTGGCGCCTGCATGGTAGCGGTTGCATAGTTCTGATTGCCTTTCCCACCACGACCGCCTCTTAAAATGATCTGGCGGGTATTATCACCGGACATATCGGCGATGACTTTATCTGTCTCAGCATCACGGATGATGGTTCCTGCCGGAACTTTCACAATGATATCTGCACCGTTTTTGCCGTGGCAATTACGCTTTCTGCCCTCTTCCCCGTTCTCAGCGGCATATTTACGACGATGTCTGAAGTCTGTCAGAGTGTTCAAACCTTCATCGACCTGGAAAATGACATCTCCGCCTTTTCCACCGTCGCCGCCGTCAGGACCGCCGTTTGGGACGTATTTTTCACGGCGAAAGCTGACATGTCCGTCTCCGCCTTTTCCTGATTTTATAATAATTCTTGCACTGTCTGCAAACATAATTTTCTTTTTCCTTTTTTATAGTAGAAAATAGACTCGGCTATAAAAGTCGAGTCTATTGATGGTTTTATTATTCGTTCGTTGCTACTGGATAAACGGAAGCCTGTTTTTTGTCTCTTCCTTTTCTCTCGAATCTTAATACACCATCTACTTTTGCAAATAATGTATCATCTCCGCCGATACCTACGTTCACGCCTGGGTGAATCTTAGTACCACGCTGTCTGTATAAAATATTTCCAGCTTTTACAAACTGTCCGTCTGCTCTTTTTGCTCCTAATCTCTTGGACTCGGAATCACGGCCGTTCTTTGTAGAACCTACACCTTTTTTATGAGCAAAGAACTGAAGATTCATGTTCATCATGTTTCTTACACCTCCTCGAAGATCAGATCAATATATTCTTCGTAGTTACTCTCCATGTTCTCTAAACCTAAAACCAGCGATTTCAGCAAAAGCTGCGCATCTGCTCCATTATTTTCTGTAATTCGAAAAGAGATCATTCCGTCCGTCTCATTGCTGTCGCAATAAAACAAAGTATCGGTAAACTCTTCAATGGAATTCATGCAGTTGATTGTCATTGCGGATACTGCGGCACAAACGATGTCATTTTCATCGGAATACTCTGCATGTCCCAAACAATCAAAACCAACAAACTGCTGATCATGGTTCTGGTAAACTGTTATTTTTACCATTACATGTTACCTTTTCAATTTCAATTAACCATTAATCTTTTCGATTTTAACTTTGGTAAAGCACTGTCTGTGACCGTTTTTGTTGTGGTAACCGGTTTTTCTTTTATATTTGTAAACGATTACTTTTTTGCCACGTCCGTTAGCTACAACGGATGCTTCTACGGTAGCGTTCTCAACAGTCGGATTGCCGATTTTCAGACTTCCGTCGTTTACTGCTAATACCTGATCGAAAGTTACTGTCTCACCAGCTTCTGCTCCAAGCTTTTCAATGGTAATGATATCGCCTTCAGAAACTTTGTACTGTTTACCACCTGTTGCTATAATTGCGTACATATGGCACCTCCTATTTATCATTACTCGCCAATTTCGGTGCTGCATGATCTGCAGTCTTATACCTCGTTGTGCGGCATCTTTTGTATAATATCAGAATGTTTCTATTCTGTCAACTGTTCTGCCAAACTTTTTTCAACTTTTTTTCTTGTGAGTTCTACAAGATTTAATCTGGTCATATCAACGACCTGAACCGGTACGGAATCTTCCCGGACGCATCGTCTTAAATGCTCCATGACCGTCTTCTGATCTTCCTCACGTTCCAGATTGATAAAATCAATGATTACGATTCCGGAAATATTTCTAAGACGTATCTGCGCGGCAGTTTCCGCAGCTGCTTCCAGATTGATCTTCAAAAAATGTTCCTGTCGGTCTTTTTTTGTCACACTTTTTCCGGTATTTACATCAACGACAGTCAGTGCTTCTGTTGGTTCAATGACAAGATAACCGCCGGACTTTAACCAGACCTTTTTTTGCAGGGCATCTTCTGTCTGTTTGTTCAGATTGTAAAGAGCAGCAAGCGGAAGTAAATTATCTTCATACAATCGAAGTGGAATCTGTGCAAAGGAAGGATCGCTTTCCTGCTGCTGCCGGATTGATTCAAAAACCTCCGGCAGATCGGTTATGATTTCTGTAAAGCCTTCCTGATAACTGTTTTGCAGATACTTCATGTAACTTTCCGGTGTCCGACTGACACAGGAAAAACAGGTACGCATCGTGGCTGTGCGAATCATCTGTGTTAGTTTTTCTTTTAACGATTCATATTCCTGTAACAGCAATTCATCGGATACTTCTCTGGCATTTGTCCGTACAATGATTCCAAAATTTTCGTTTTTGCAACCGGATAATACTTCCCGGTAATGTTCTTTTTCCAGTTTGGTCAGTTTTGAAGAAAAGCCAAGCCGGTGATCGCCGCTGGTCAGAACCAGATAGCGTCCGGTTACATTCAGATTTGCCGATACGGTAGGTGCTTTTGTCTTGACACTTTCCCTTGTCACCTGTACCAGCAGTTCGTCTCCCTGTACCAGTTTTTTGGAAGGGATCTTTTTGACAAAAATCGGTTCCGCTGCTTCTTCCATGGAATAATAACAGGCAAGTCCCGGTTGGATCTCAATAAAAGCCGCCCGGATGTTTGGGACCACTTTCTGTACCCGTCCTACATAAATATTACCAAGAATGGATTCCTGCTCTACCTTTCGACAGCGGACTTCCACTAAGCGTTGTTCCGATACCGTGGCGCACATGCGTATCTGACTGCCACAGATGGACGTATCTGTGATAATGACTTTATGATTCAAGGTTGTCACCTGCCTGATACAGCGGTCTTAAGCCTTCTTCTGTACGCTCATAAGTCTCCACTCTGTGGATCTGTATATTAAATGGATCATAGGTTTTCCCAAAATACTGATAAAAATCCTGTAATACCAGTTCCGGTTTGATATTATCGGTGCTTCCGGTGGAAAGCTGCAGGAAAAATCCCTGCCAGCCAAGTTCCTTTAAGTCACATGGATGGAATACATAGATTAACGGTTTGATGTCAATGACACGCTCACTTTTTTTCGTCTGCTTTGTCACTTCTATGGTTTCCCGTTCCTCATAATACTGATGGATTTTTTTCCCCAGTTCTTCCTGTGTAAAATCAACCTGATTTTTAAAATAAACAATATAGTCTGCTGCGGCTACCGAAGTCATCGCTTTTTTCGCATCCTGACGCAGAACAACATATTCTGTAATTTCAATTCCATCTACCATAACTGCGTTCAGTGCATCTCTGGATTCGTCGGTAGATTTTGTAGAATGTACTTCAATATCCAGATACTCGCCGTCACTGGTGATGCCGACACCAAGAGGAGCCGCAAAGGACATGATCTGGTGCGGGGAAAATCCCTCGGAATAGGCAATATCGATATTGGCACGGCGCATGGCTTTCTGAAAATAACGCATGATATCCAGATGTCCGATAAAACGCATGACACCATATTTTCGGAATTTAATTCTTATTCTCATAGCATACGCCTCCTTTGTATTTCATTGCTCCGCAACCGGCACATTTCTGACGGCAGTTCGGAGTAACGGTCTCTGCATTTGCTGCATGCCATTCACGCAGCAGGAAGTTTTTGGTGACACCTGCATCGATGAAGTCCCATGGGAAAAGCTCATCTTCGCTTCGCACTCTTGTTGTATAGAAATCGGTATCAATCTGATCTTCTGCAAATGCATCCAGCCAGATCTGCTCATCAAAGAATTCAGACCATGCTGCAAAAATACCGCCTTTTTCATAGATTTTGATCATGGTATCACAAAGACGTCTGTCGCCTCTGGCAAGAATACCCTCGATCATGGTGACATCTGCCTCATGCCAGTTGTAGCGGATACTTTTTTTATTTAACTGAGATTTGATGGTCTCATTTACGATTTTTGCACGACCAAGGAATTCGTCCTTGGTACACATCGGACTCCACTGGAACGGTGTGAATGGTTTCGGGACAAAGAAAGAAGTACTTACTGTAATCTGGCATTTTCCATTTCGCTGATCCTTCGGAATCTCGTAATAACGCTCCGCGATTTCCTCTGCCAGCTCACCGATAGCTTTCATATCTTCTACGGTTTCTGTCGGTTGACCAAGCATAAAATATAATTTTACCTTATTCCAGCCGCCTTCAAAGGCAAGTCCTGCACCGTGCAGAATATTTTCCTTTGTCAGACCTTTGTTGATCACGTCACGCAGACGCTGAGAACCGGCTTCCGGCGCAAAGGTCAGACTGCTCTTGCGGATATCCTGTACTTTGCTCATAACATCCAATGAAAACGCATCAATACGCAGGGACGGCAGGGAGATATTTACACCTTTGTCCTTAAATTCATCGATCAGGAAGGTCAACAGTTCTTCCAGATAGGTGTAATCGCTGGAACTTAAGGAACTTAAGGAAATTTCCTCATGTCCGGTGTTTGTCAGCATCTGATAAGCCTTTTCTTTTAACATTTCCAGATTGCGCTCACGTAACGGACGGTAAACCATACCTGCCTGACAGAAGCGGCAGCCACGGATACAGCCACGCTGGATCTCCAGCACGACACGATCCTGAGTGACTTTGATAAACGGTACCAGCGGCTTGTCCGGGTAAACGGATTCCGACATATTTTCTACTACCTGACGGTGAATGGTTGTCGGAATATCATCATAGATCGGATGAAAATCCGCAATGGTTCCATCTTCGTGGTAAGATACCTCATAAAAAGCCGGAACATACAATCCAGGGATTTTTGCTGCTTCATGCAGGAAATCATGACGGTTATAACTGCCATCCTCTTTCATACGCTCATAGAGATCAAAGAGGTCATCGTATACGGTTTCGCCCTCTCCAATATAGAAAATATCGAAAAAGTCAGCGATGGGTTCCGGATTATAGGTACATGGACCACCGCCAACGACGATTGGCATATCATCGGTTCTCTGACAGGCTTTCAACGGGATTTTGCCCAGATCCAGAATCTGTAAGATATTTGGATAGCAAAGCTCATACTGCAATGTCATGCATAAGAAATCAAAATCCTTAATCGGATCCTGCGTCTCCAATGCAAACAGCGGAATATCCTGTTCTTTCATGATTTTGTGCAAATCCGGCCATGGAGAATAGACACGCTCACAGTAGACATCGTCTCTTAAGTTAAACTGATGATACAAAATCTGAATGCCAAGATGAGACATACCGATCTCATAGACATCCGGAAAGGCAAATGCCACACGGATTTTGACATCATCCGGATTTTTGCGCACCATATTTACCTCATTTCCGATATAACGGGCAGGCTTGTCTATGGTTAATAAAATTTCATCCTTTAATGCAAGTTTATTATTCATTCTGTGTTTCCTTATCATTTTATTTATCCTGTGTTTTTCAGGTTTCTTAAAAAGCAGATTTTATTGTATGTGCAAGAAATATTTTCGTTATTTTTTATACAATGAATCTGCGCGATTTCTAATTGTAGCATACAGCACGAAAAAGCGTCAAGTTTACTCAACGCTTTTTAATGCATCTACCATATTGATATGATCCAGCAGACGGTTTGTGATCAGATCTACTGCCAGTGCAAACAGGAATGTCATGCCGCCGGCGAACAGATACGTGGACGGGTGTACCGATACCGCAAAATAGATGGAAGGCATCTTCAGTACACTGGTCAGAAGTCCGCTGAAAAATCTTCCAACCGGAAGTCCAAGCAAAATACCGATAACCGTAAGGATCAGTGTTTCCTTGTTGACATAGGAATGGACTTCTTTATCAAAAAATCCAAGTACTTTGATGGTGGCAAGTTCCCGCTCACGTTCGGAAATATTTGTGGTCGCCAGTGTAAAGAGTACGACAAATGCCAGTCCTGCTGCCAGTGCTGTCACAAGAACAACGACACAGTTGATCAATCCAAAGGATTTGGAAAATTCATCCCGCATCGCCTGTACACTGTTACAGGATACCACATCACTTTCCCTGGAAAGCTGGTCTGCATAAGCAACCGGATCTGTACAGGAATCCGACAAATGAGCCAGAATGGAATTTGCTGCATAGGAACCACTTCCAATCAGTGCCTCATAGCGACTCTGTCTGATGTAAATAGCATTTCCCAGATAGTTGCGGACAATACCACTGATCGGGAAGTCACATTCTTCCAGATCACTGTTCTGGATATGTAAGTCATCTCCCACAGAAAAATCCATGACTTCGGAAAGATTCTGCGTGATCAGAATATCAGCATCCGAAAGTTCCCGTTCACTTCCGTCTAAGGCTTCCAGACGAATATAGTCCTCAATCGGGGCATCATCCGGAATGATATAGAGCGGAATAGTTTCTTCGGAAGAATCATTAACAACCTGTATACTGTCTGTCTGCAGGGACAGATAATCCTGGATCTGATCATCAGAAGAAATCTGATTGGTAAAATTGTCGAAATCATCTGCTATTGTGACTGCCATCAGATCATAACGGGAAATATGTTCATACTGTTTTGGCATCAGATCTGTGACGGAGTTTTTAATTGCCATTCCAACGACAAGTAATGCCGTACAGCCTAAAATACCGCTGACAGTCATAAACAGACGTTTTTTATAACGGAACAAATTCCGGAAAGTTACTTTGTTTAAGAAAGACAGGCGTTTCCATAAAAATGGAATCTTCTCCAGAAATACTCTGGATCCTGCTTTCGGTGCCTTTGGTCGCATCAATGCCGCCGGACACTGTTTTAATTCGCTGTGGCAGGCACAGACAGCTGCAAATAATCCACCTGTAACAAACAGTAAAATACCGCTGATGCCGTAGCCTGCATGGAACAGGTACGTGTAGGATGGAATCTTATACATGGTGTCAAATACCATAAACAGGAACTTCGGCAACAGGATAAATCCGCCAATGTCTCCTAACAAACCACCACAAATACATGCGGATAAGGTATAGATCAGGTATTTTCCATATACTTTACGGTCAGAAAATCCAAGTGCTTTATAAATACCGATCTGTCCGCGTTCTTCCTCTACCAGACGTGTGATGGTGGTCAGACTGATCAGGATCGCTACGGACAAAAACAGGATCGGAAATACATTTCCAATGGTTTCAATGGAGTCAGCATCGCTCTGGATCGTGGTGTAACTTCCCACGGAACTGCGATCCTGTACATACCATTTTGTACGGTCGATCGCATCAATATCTGCCTGTGCTTCTGCAAATTTATCATCTGCTTTCGCACGTTCTTCTTCCAGCTTCTGGATCTGTTCTTCCAGTTCCTTGGAACCATCTTTCAGTTCCTGTTCCGCCTGTGTCAGTTTATCTTTGGTTTTCTGTAATTCCTGATCGGCACTGGCAAATTGTGTAGTTGCATTCTGCTCCTGTGTCTGCAGTTCCTTCAGACCGGCAGTCAGTGTCGTTTCTGAAGTTTGTAATTTCTGCTCCTGCTGCTGTAACTGCTCTTTTGCTGCATCTAACTGCTGACTTTGTGCCTGTAACTGTGTCTCCGCAGAATCAAATTGAGCAAGCGCCTGCTGCTTTTGTTCTTTCAGGGAAGCTGCCTGCGTATCCAGCTCCACAAGGGTTGCGGAAACGGTCTCATACTGTGGAAGTAACTGCGAAAGTCCCGATGGGATCTGCTGTATCTGAGCAATCTGTGCTTCCAGTGTTGCTTTCTGTGTT
The DNA here is from genome assembly GCF_003122485.1 of Eubacterium ramulus. GTDB lineage: Bacteria > Bacillota > Clostridia > Lachnospirales > Lachnospiraceae > Eubacterium_I > Eubacterium_I ramulus_A. Next base: position 40,436 of record NZ_JRFU01000014.1, on the reverse strand, counting down.
TCATAATCTTCGGCAGATGGATCTAGAAGTTCCAATTGTCCGTTTAACTGTGCACAGACTGCATCTATTGATGCCTGTAACTGTTCTGTTACCTGAGCCCTTGCGTCTGCATCCGGATTGCCAGAAGTTACACTGGCTTCGTAAGCTTCCCATGCGCTCTGCGGCCATGCATCACCAAATTGTGCCTGCATGGAAGAAATCTGTGCCTGAATCTGTTCTTTTCCGGATTCTGCCTGTGTTCGACCTTCTGTAAGCTTTGTTTCCGCATCGGACAGTTTCTGAAGCGTTTCCTGTTTTTGCTGCTTTAAGGTATCAGAAGCCTGTGTCAGCTGATCTGTATGTCCGCTTAATTCTTCTTTTGCAGCACTGATCTGCTGTTTTCCGGATTGAAGCTGCTGCCAGCCGTTCTCCAGTTCAGCATATCCATCTTTGAATTTCTGTGCAGCTAAGTTTTTTTGCTGCTGTAACTGATTCATACCGTCCTGTAATTGCTGCCAGCCGGAACAGATTTCGGTTCTGCTATCTGCCAGTTCTGTCTTGGCATCTGCAATCTGTGCGTCGGCATCCGCAAATTTTTCTGCTGCTTCGTCTTTTGCATCATGTAGCTCGCTCACGGCATCTGCAATAATGGAATCATAGCGCGCCTGCTCCCGGTCGGATTTGATTTCTTTTTCAATGCGTTTTTTTATGTCTGAAACCAGATCGGTATATTCTTCGGAAAAACAGGATAACGCTTCTGCCCCATTGATACGAAGCTCCACAGCAGAATAAACATCGTTATCCAAAGCTTCCTGCGTAACATAAAAGAAATATTTGGATGACTGAGAAGAACGAAACGACGCTGCTCCTTTATCGGCGATCAGATCGGTTGCATCCAGCATGACCGCTGTAATTGTATAGTTTTTTTGCTTTAAGGCAGAGGTTGTATCGGCATCCTCGCTGTTTTGCGGAGAAAGGGTTACCGTATCTCCGATCGTCTTGCCGGTGTCTGCACAATAATTTTGGGATACAGCGATTTCCGACGCCTTAGAAGGCATCGTGCCATCTAACAGACGTGGCTGGCTTAATCCGTTTTCATCCAGTAATTTTACATCTGCCTTCTGTTGCAGATCATCCGCCTGTACCAGAACGGTCTCACTGTAAGTTCCATGTGCTTCGGCTACTTCTTTGACTTGGGAGAGTGCCTCCACATCTTCATCGGTCAGACCAAAGGTGGACTGAATCTTAATGTCATATAATTTCTGTTCATCATAAAAACGATCAGCCGAAGCACGAAGATCCCGGCAGCCTGCCGACAATCCGGCAAACATTGTCACGCCAAGAAATGTGATGAGCAAAATGGAGAAAAATCGTTTTTTCTCAAGTTTGATTGTTCGAAAAATATCTTTCAAATATGCTTTCATTTGTCCTACACTACCACTCTATTTCTGAAATCGAAACCGGATGTTCGTTTCTGGTTTCACTGATCACCGTTCCGCTTTTAAACTGGATCAGGCGGTCCGCCATGGGAGCCAGTGCGGAATTGTGGGTGATGATCAGAACAGTGATTTTTTCCTTTCTGCAGGTATCCTGTAAAAGCTGAAGAATCTGCTTTCCGGTGTTGTAATCCAATGCTCCTGTCGGTTCATCGCACAGCAGAAGTTTCGGATTTTTTGCCAATGCACGGGCTATAGAAACACGCTGCTGTTCGCCGCCGGATAACTGTGCCGGAAAGTTTTTCATACGCATGCCAAGCCCTACTTTTTCCAACGTCTGTGCGGCATCTAAAGAATCCTCACAGATCTGGGAAGCCAGCTCAACGTTTTCTAATGCCGTCAGATTTGGCACCAGATTGTAAAACTGAAAGACAAAACCGATGTCCGTGCGTCGGTACTGGGTAAGCTGGCGTTTGCCAAAAGCGGTGACATCTGCGCCGTCCACCAGCACTTTCCCGGATGTAGCAGTATCCATTCCGCCAAGGATATTCAGCGCCGTTGTCTTACCGGCACCGGAAGCGCCAAGGATGACGGCAAGTTCCCCTTTTTCCACGGAAAAAGAAGCATCTTTTAATGCGAAAATGGAACTTCCGCCGGAATTATATTCTTTTGTAATATGGTCAAAATCGATATATGACATAATCTTTCTCCTGTGTAATTTATAAAAAATGTTAATTCTATTATAGTTTTATCTCAAATGAGAAGCAAGAAAGAAAGTATAAAATTTCCAGTAATGGATCCATTCTGGTTTGCGTTTATTCACTGCAAAATTTTTAAACTGTCTGGTTAAGCTTTTATAACCGGTTTAATACTTCCAGAATCTGAGGGAATTTGATGGAACTTTGGATCTGCTGTGTAATCTTTTCTGCGTTCCAGGAATGCCAGGAAAAATCGGTCTGACGCATGCCAAGGAAACCTAAAAACAGAAAAAGTGCCAGCACAAACCGAAGTCCAAGAAAACTTCGGGGACGTTTTTCCTGTTCTTCCGGATAAGTCTTTTTCCCCGGTGAGGCAAAGCTGTTTTTTACGGATTCTACATAATTTTTTCGATTTTCATATTGTTCCATCTGCATACCATACCCTCCTGTTTGTTGTTTCTCAAACCATAACAATGTTTCGATAAGTTTTTCGTCAAACAAAAAAGGCATATCATTACGTTTTTGTAATCATAGCCTTTTTGTATTTATATATGCGGTTGTCTTTTTTATATTCCGAAAGTTTTAAAGCCGAACACACGTAAGATATGTTACGCGATTCTGAACAACATAAGCTGACATATTTTTTCAGAATTGCTAAAATCCTCAAAACTAAATGCTCTAACGTTGTGAAAGTTCTTCTAAAACTTCTTCCCAGGTGATACCCTTATCAACCATCATAACCATCATATGATACAGGAAATCAGCGATCTCATATTTAATCTCTTCCGGATCCGGATTTTTGGCAGCGATGACGATTTCTGTTGCCTCCTCACCGACTTTCTTTAAGATCTTATCAATTCCTTTGTCAAAGAGGTAATTGGTATAAGAGCCTTCCTTCGGATGCAGTTTGCGATCCAGAATGAGATTGTACTCGTTTTCAAATACTTCCAGTGGATTTTTCTCATTGTATTCTTCTTTTACAATATCGGTGTAGAAGCAGCTGCGGTTGCCGGTATGGCAGGCAGCTCCAATCTGGGAAACTTTTGCCAGAATGGTATCTTTGTCGCAGTCGATGGATAAAGATTTCACATACTGATAATGTCCGGAAGTCATGCCTTTTGTCCAGAGTTCATTTCTGCTTCTGCTGTAATAAGTCATTTTACCAAGAGACAGGGTGGTCTGGAATGCTTCTTCATTCATGTAAGCAAGCATCAGTACGTCATTGGTCTTGTAATCCTGTACGATAACCGGGATCATACCATCGGAATTTAATTTAAACTCAGACCAGTCACAGGAAGATTCTAAGTGACCGGTTGCAATTCCCTGTTCTGCCAGATATGCTTTCAGTCCCATTACATCTGCATCATAGGCACTGATGGTTCTGGAAGATACACCAGTGATAGTTTCATCTGCCTGTAATGCCTTGCAGACGCTCTCGTTATCAGTCTCTGTCAGAAGCATGGAATATGGCATATCGGTAACGTTGCCAAGCGTTCCCATCAGTGCCGGGTCAAGCACGATCAGCTCACTTGTGTTGTTTTCTACATCTTCTTTCTGTTTAAAAAACAGGTCCACATTGTGGATGGATAATGCCAGTTTATCTTTGCCAAAACGTAATGCACCTTCTTTTGACACCTGTGCAGTCACATCTTTTACCGGATTTAAGATTGCTTTTTTACATCCGGCATATAAAATTTTCTTGATATCCTCCAGACGGTTGATATTTCCGCCGGCATAAACCGGAATCTCAGCTACGCGGTTGATTTCTTTCATGGTATGAAGATTCAGCTCATGCTCCGCGTCATTGTCGGACAGGTCAAACAGGTAGATTTTGTCAATACCGTTGTCGTTGTACAGACGGATCCGTTCGATTAGATCATCCTGCTCGGTATGATCTTTGAAACCGTTGACCAGTTTTCCGTTTTTTAAATATATGGTTGCAATTAAATTTTTTTTGTTCATCGTTATAAACTGCCTTTCGTCGATAAAATATCCGTTACACGCGGATCATAGGAGGAAGCATCATCCAGCGCTTTCCCGAACGCTTTAAACAGTGCTTCTATAATATGATGATTATTCGTTCCGGACAGAACCTTCATATGCAGGTTCATGCCTGCGGCGTAGGAAATCGCATAGAAAAATTCACGTACCATTTCTGTATCCATATCTCCCACTCGATCAGTCGTAAAGTCTGCGTCAAATGCAAAATACGGGCGTCCGGACAGGTCAATGGCACATAAGACCAGGGTTTCATCCATTGGCAGGATCATACTGCCAAACCGTTTGATGCCTTTTTTGTCGCCCAGTGCTTTCCGTATCGCATTGCCAAGGACAATACCGGTGTCTTCGATGGTATGGTGGCAATCTACTTCCAGATCTCCCTTTACCTGCAGATCCAGATCAAAGAAGCCATGTCTGGTAAAACCGGATAACATATGGTCAAAAAATCCAATTCCGGTGGAAATATTCTGTTTACCGTTTCCGTCCAGATTCAGAGACAGGGAAATATCTGTCTCGTTTGTTTTTCTCTGAACCTGTGAGATGCGTTTTTCTGCCATTTTTTCGCCCTCCGAATTATTTGTCTTCGTCTTCAAATCTGACGCGGATAGAATTTGCATGTGCAGTCAGCTGCTCACAGTCTGCAAACTGTGCAATATCTTTGTATACCGCATGCAATGCATCTCTGGAATAAGAGATAATGCTTGATTTTTTAATAAAGTCATCGACACTCAACGGAGAAAAGAATTTTGCTGTTCCGTTTGTCGGAAGGACGTGGTTTGGTCCGGCAAAATAGTCACCAAGCGGCTCGCTGCTGTATTCACCAAGGAAAATAGCTCCTGCATTTTTGATCTTTGTCATAACCTCAAATGGATTTGCAGTTACGATCTCCATATGCTCGGATGCAATTTCATTTGCAGTATCGATGGCAGTATCCAGATCCGGTGCAATCAGGATATAGCCATAGTTTTCCAATGATTTTTCAATAATTGATTTTCTGGAGAGAACTTCACAGAAACCATCTACTTCTTTGGATACTTCTTCTGCCAATTTTTCACTTGTGGTGATCAGGATTGCGGAAGCCAGTTCATCATGCTCTGCCTGAGATAACAGATCTGCTGCTACAAAACGTGGATTTGCAGTCTCATCTGCCAGTACAAGGATCTCACTCGGACCAGCGATGGAATCAATACTGACATGTCCAAACACTGCTTTTTTTGCCAGAGCAACATAAATGTTACCCGGTCCTACGATCTTGTCTACTTTCGGGATGCTCTCCGTTCCAAATGCCAGAGCTGCAATCGCCTGTGCGCCACCTACTTTAAAGACGCGGTCTGCACCTGCTTCTTTTGCGGCAACCAGTGTGGAAGGATTGACTTTACCCTCTTTGTTACATGGAGTTGTCATAATAATTTCTTCTACACCGGCGACTTTTGCAGGCATAATGTTCATCAGTACGGAAGAAGGATATACAGCTTTTCCACCCGGAACGTACACACCTGCTTTTGCAATCGGAGTTACTTTCTGACCAAGCATGGTTCCCGGAATGGAGCTGTCAAACCAGCTGTACTGTTTCTGTTTTTCATGATACACACGAATGTTTTCTTTTGCTTTGCGGATAACCTCTAATAATTTCGGATCAACCTGCTCATAAGCCTCTGCAATCTCAGCCTCTGTGACTTCGATATTTTCTGGCGTTACGGTTGCACCGTCAAATTTCTTTGTATAGTTAAAAATCGCTGTATCACCGTTTGTGCGGACATTTGCAATGATCTCATTGACACTGCTTTCATACTGGGTATAATTGTTCGGGCTTCTTTTTAACAGGTCTGTCAATATATTCTGAATGGTTTCCTTTGTAAGTTTTAACGTACGCATCTTAGTTTTCTCCTTTATTCATTACTTCACGCAGATCGGAGATCAGTTTGCCGATTCGCTCCTGCTCCATCTTCATACTTACCGGATTGACTACCATACGGGCAGATAACGGGCAAACTTCTTCTAAAACAGTCAGTCCGTTTTCGCGTAAGGTAGATCCGGTTTCGACGATATCCACGATGACATCAGCCAGACCAACAATCGGTGCCAGCTCAATGGAACCGTTTAATTTAATGATCTCTACGGTCTGATGTTTTTTATTGTAAAAATAATCTTTGGCAATTTTCGGATATTTGGTCGCTACGCGGATCTGCTCATGATGCTGCAGCAGATCTCTGGCAGATTCCGGTCCGCAGACGCACATTCTGCATTTCCCGAAACCAAGATCCAGTACTTCATAAATATTGCGGGCTTCCTGCAGGATCGTATCTCTGCCGACGATTCCGATATCTGCGGCACCGTACTCTACATAAGTCGGTACATCCGGTCCTTTGGAGAGGAAGAAACGCAGTTTTAAGTCTTCGTTTACAAAAATCAGCTTTCTGGTATCTTTATCTTTCATTTCCTCGCAGGTGATACCGATTTTTTCAAACATTTCAAGGGTCTTATTTGCTAAACGTCCCTTTCCTAATGCAAATGTTAAATATCTCATGGATCGGTCCTCCTACATGTAAAAAATAATATCCTGAATGTGATTCTGCTCGGCATATGTCTCGTATACTTCCCGGGTATTCTGCTCGGTTAATGGCATCAGTTCTACCTGCTCGCCACGGCTTCTGAGTACCTGTGCATCTTTGATGGCATCCTGACGGTATTGCCCACTGTAAATAAACCATTTGGTTGTATTCTCAAATGGAATACGTACGTTCTGTCGCTGCAGTGCCGCCATTAACTGATTGATGACAACCGCAAAACCAATGGATGGTGCAGATTTACCGAAAGACTGTAACAGATTGTCGTATCGACCACCGTTTACAATGGCTTCGCCGCTTCCGAATGTATATCCCGCAAAAATGATGCCGGTATAATAATTGAATCCGGATATCATTGCCAGCTCGTACGAAACATATTTGCGGATCTTGTATACTTCCAGAAGCTCATCCAGTTCTTCTAAACGTGTCAGTGCGTGGAATACTCTCGGATAATCAGCAGCCCATGCTTTGGCAGCTGTAATTTTTTCCTTATCCAGCATAACATCCGTCAACAGACCGAATAACTGTTTTAAATTCTCGTCTGCCACATGCTGCTCTACTACTTCCTGTACGCCGTACAGATTGCGGTTTAACAAAAGATTTCGGATCTCTTCCATAACATCTTCTTCCAGATTGGCAGCTTCAAATAAGCCTCTCAGGAAATCTGCATGCCCGACACTCAGCTGAAATTCTTTCAGTCCTGCTGTTTTTAAAAGCTGTGCGGAAAGTGCAAGCATTTCTGCATCTGCTTCTACACTTCCATCACCGATCAGCTCGGCACCGGACTGAGTATTTTCTTTTAAACGCCCCTGATAGCTGGAATTATTCCGAAACGTATTACCGGTGTAGCACAACCGGATTGGAATCGCCTGCTCCATATAATATTTGGACGCGCATCTTGCGATAGACGGTGTGATATCCGGGCGAAGCACCAGGGTATTTCCTTCCCGGTCAAAAAACTTGTATAAATCCTTGGACGGTGTGGTACCGATTTCTTTTCCAAAAATATCAAAAAATTCAAAAGTCGGTGTCTGAATCGGATGATAGCCGTAAGATTTTAATACGGTCAGCAGCCGTTCCTCCAGAATGATTTTGCGTTCACATTCATCATTATAAATGTCTCTGACACCTTCCGGCGTATGTAATAATTGATTCATCTCTTTTTCAGTCCCCTTTATGTTCCATTTTCAACTGTTTTTCACGCATTTTTCCGGAATCACTTTACTGTGCTACCGTGCTAACACACAAAAATCTTTAATCATTATATGAAATTACCTTTAAAATGTCAATCCCTGAGATTCAAATCTGTCTGTAAAGCATCCAGATAGGGAACCAGCAGTCCGTTATGACCGGTAAAAAAGTAACATTCTTCCAGTTCATCCAACCGAAAACTCTTTCTGCCACCTTCTTCCATTCGGATCCAGAACTTCTCTAACTGACGGAAGGTCAGGTAATAGAACTGATCCCGGTGAGAGTAAAAGATCAGGAAAAAAGCGATACCGCCCTGCCGTTCAAATTCCTGCATAAAGTCTACCTGATGCTGATGAATGTTTTGCAGCGGAAACGTATCCGTCTGACATTCCTTTGCATCAAAGCAGACCGGGATGCCCTGTACCGCACCGATATAATCAACGGTACTTTTCTGATCAAAATAAGCCAGCGTGATATGGCGGTTCTGCTGATCAATTTTGATAGGTGTGATCGGGGTTGGGACTTTCTGGATCAGTGCCAGATGATTTTCCCGGTAACATTCATTGGTTCGGTTGATAAATTCCTCCAGTGTGGAGCCACGCAGTCCGCGGGAGTTCCAGGTTGGCATTACAGTACTCCCCGATGCAGCAGTTCCGGATCGTCATAATATAAGATATTTTCCTTTTCAATCGTAAAGATCCCGTTTTCCAGACGAATCCGGTTGACACAGCAGTTTGGTTGATGGATCGACCAGAATTCATCTAACGGCATCTTGCGAAGATAGGTCAGAAATGCCCGGATGACAGCACCATGACAAACCACCAGAATATTTTCAATGGAAGGATCCTGTTCCATCGGAACTACCTCATCCTTTAAAAATGCGGCAATGCGGTCATAGAGATCCTGAAAGGAATCTGCGGTCTCATCTGCCATATACAGGGATGGGTGAAGGAAACAGTTCGCGATATTTTCATCTACTTCTTTTACCGCTTTGATTTTCTCACCTTCATATTTTCCGAAACACATTTCCCGTATCCGCATGTCTACCTGTACGTCTGCTTCCTGTTTTTCTGCAATGATTTCTGCTGTACGGACTGCCCGTTTATATGGACTGCTGTAAATGCGCTGAAAATGAATCTGATCTTTTTCAAATCCATCTCTGGTATCACGCGCCAGTTCTTCTCCATAAGGAGTCAGCTCAATATCGGAAGAACCCTGAATCAGTCCTTTTTTGTTCCAGAACGTTTCTCCATGTCTCATAAGATATAAATACATTTGTTTCTTACCTCTTTTTTCTGTTGTTTTCCGTAGGAGCGGTATGCAGCGCCCACTGCTCTGCTTTTTGAAAAGTTCCCGGTTCCGGTGCGGTAACGACGGTTCCTCCCGGAAATTCCATGTGGTATGCATGTAAAAGCTGAGAACGAATGCCACAGGCTTCCCGCAGCTTCTTATTTTTTGCCGGATCTCCGTATTTGCCATCTCCAAGAATCGGATGTCCGATGCTTGCCAGATGCGCACGGATCTGATGAGAACGACCGGTGATCAGATGCACTTCCAGCAGCGTTGTGTTTCCATAAGTCTGAACCGGATGATATGCTGTTTCAATATAGGACGCATCTTTTGTTTCTTTTGATTGAATAGAAACTTTATTCGTTTTGTGGTCTTTAACAAGATACCCCTTTAAATGTGCATCTTCGGTAATCTGTCCTGCCACCAGACAACGGTAATATTTTTGCATACTCCTGGATTTCAGAGCTTTAGCCATCTCCTGCAAACCATGCATGGTTTTTCCGGCAATCAAAAGTCCGGATGTATTGCGGTCTAACCGGTTGCAGATAGACGGATGAAAGGTACGAAGTTCTGCTCTGGTCAACTGACCACTCTCTAACAGGTAGTCGATGACAAGTTCATTGGCAGAATAATCGGTCTTTTCCGCTTTCTGTGATAACATGCCAACCGGTTTGTTCAAAATCAAAATATCATCATCTTCATAGACGATCTGAATTTTCGGATGGCGTACTGCTGTTGTTTTTGCAGCAGTTTTGCCTGTTTCAGATGCTGCTGAAACCTTTGATGCAGCTTCCGGAGTTTCTACCAGTGCAGAAGCAAATTTGGCAAAGGTTTCGTCAGACAGATAGATTTTGATCTGATCCTCTGCCTTTAAAACTTCCTGTCCGGTTGCTTTTTTGTCGTTTAATACAATGTTTTTCTTGCGAAGCATTTTATAGACAAAGCCTTTGGATGCCTGATTTAGTACTTTAAACAGGTATTTGTCCATGCGCTGTCCCGCTTCTTTGGATGAAATAGAAAATTCTTTCATAAAGGATGTTTTTCTCTTTCTATAAAATATTCAAAAATGATTTTGTCATTCTTATTGTGAGATGTGCATCATGCAATACATGATATTTTCTTTTGCACAGCTCTGTAATCTAAATAGTTATTTCTGCTTTTTCTTATGCACGTTACGAATGGATTTTTTCTTTTTCGGACGTGCTGTAACGGCAGTTCCGTTTTCCGGTCTGTTTCCAGTCTGGGAACGGTTGTTACCTTTTGTATGATTGCCTTTTTGGTTATTGTTCTGTCCTTTGTAAGAACCTTTGCCCCGATTAGTGTTGCCGGATTTGCCAGTTGCTTGTCCACGATATCCGCTGTCATTATCTGAATGTCCGCTATGCTTCGGACGAATCAGGCATTTCGGTCCAAATCCAATCAGATCAGTACGATGTGCCAGATGTAATGCTTCATAAACCAGATCATAATTTTTCGGATTCCGATACTGGATCAGGGCACGCTGCATTGCTTTCTCATGCGGATTATTAGTGACGTACACTTTTTTCATGGTTCGCGGATCCAGACCGGTGTAATACATACAGGTTGAGATCGTGGACGGTGTAGGATAAAAATCCTGTACCTGTTCCGGCATATAACCAAGATCGCGCAGATATTCTGCCAGTTCCACCGCTTCTTTTAAGGTCGAACCCGGATGGGAAGACATCAAATACGGTACCAGATACTGTTTTTTATCCAGACGTTCGTTGATCTTTTTATATTCGTCTTTGAATTTATTATAAACAGCTACCGGCGGTTTTCCCATCAGGGAAAGGACCGAATCGGAAATGTGTTCCGGCGCCACTTTTAACTGTCCGCTGACATGATGTTCACACAATTCCCGGAAAAAGGTCTTGTCCTTATCACAGATCAGATAATCAAACCGGATACCTGAACGGATAAACACTTTTTTTACGTTTGGCAGTTTCCGCAATTTACGAAGCAGACTCAGGTAGTCCGAATGATCTACTTTCAGATTCGGACATGGTGTCGGGAACAGGCATTGCCGGTTCTTGCAGACACCTCTGGTGAGCTGTTTGTCACAGGATGGTCCACGGAAGTTTGCCGTCGGACCGCCCACATCGTGAATATACCCCTTAAAATCCGGATCATGCACGATCTGTTCTGCTTCGGTTAAAATAGATTCGTGACTTCGTGTCTGAATGATACGTCCCTGATGAAACGTCAGTGCACAGAAACTGCATCCGCCGTAGCAGCCGCGATTGCTGACCAGACTGAATTTTACTTCCTCAATTGCAGGTACACCGCCTGCTTCTTCATAGGACGGATGATACGTTCTCATGTAAGGGAGTGCATATACATCATCCATTTCGCTGGTTGTCAGCGGTTTTGCCGGTGGATTCTGCACCACATAACATTTGTTTGGATACGGTTCAATCAAACGTTTTGCGGTAAACGGATCGGTATTGCAGTATTGCGTATAAAAGCTGCGCGCATAGGTTTCTTTGCTGGCGCAGATATCCTCAAAGGACGGCAGCATAATGCCATCGTAAACACTGTCAGGGTCTTTTGTTTTGTATACTGTACCATCGATATATGTCAGGTCTTTGATACTGATGCCGCTTTTGAGTCCCTCTGCCATGGCAATGATACTGCGCTCTCCCATTCCGTATAATAACAGGTCGGCGCCTGAGTCCAGTAAAATCGAACGTTTGACCTTATTTGACCAGTAGTCATAATGTGCCAAACGGCGCAGACTTGCTTCCAGTCCACCAATGATCAGTGGATTATGCTTATATGTTCGGCGGATCAGATTGCAGTATACAATGGTTGCATAATCCGGGCGTTTTCCCATAACACCGCCCGGTGTAAAAGCATCTTTCTGTCGGCGTTTTTTGGAAACAGAATAATGGTTTACCATGGAATCCATATTTCCGCCGGTTACGATAAATCCAAGTTTTGGTTCGCCCAGAATAGTGATGCTGTCCGGATCTTTCCAGTTCGGCTGCGAAATGATTCCCACCGTAAAACCGTTTGCCTGTAATATTCTGCTGATGATCGCGTGCCCGAAGGATGGATGATCCACATAGGCATCGCCGATCACGTAGACGAAATCAAGCTGTTTGATGCCCTGTGCCTCCATATCGGCACGACTGATTGGTAAAAATTGCTTCATTTTCTTAAATCCTCATAGGTATGATCCAGAACCTGTCTGAAATCTGTAATATAGTAATCCGCCAGCGCTTTTTTCTCAGCGGTAAGGTGGATGGAATAATCATCTTCGATGGCACACACCTGCATGCCTGCCCGTTTTCCTGCCAAAATTCCCATTGGGATGTCTTCAAATACCAGACAATGTTCCGGTTTTACCTGCAGTTTTTCTGCTGTTTTCAGATAGACATCCGGCTCCGGTTTGCCTTTGTTGACATCGCAGCTTGTGGTAACTGCATCGATATACGGTTCCAGATCCCGTTCTTTCAAAAACACATCCAGTAATAACCGGGAATTACTGGTGGCAATTCCGGTTTTGATGTGATGCTCTTTTAAATATTTCAAAATTTCACCGGCTCCGGGTTTTAACGGTGTCTCATGTGCATATTTATCCAGTGCGATCCGATTCCAGATATCTTTTAATTCCTCTACCGTTTCCGGAAGCTGAAAGGTACGGATAAAATATTCTGCCGTCTCCGTAAAACTCATTCCCTCGATCTCTTTATTTAACGTCGGCGGCATCGGAATCTTTCGCTGTTCGAAAAAGGTACGGTCAATATCTGCCCATACCCACATGGAATCCGTAATCGTACCGTCCAGATCAAAAATAACGGCTTCTTTATTTTCTAACATCATGATTGTTCTTCCTTTAACTGTTGTATTTCGCTTTCGGTCAGCTTCCGCCATGCACCCGGAGCAAGTGTCTCATCCAGCTGTAACGTTCCCATGGAAAGCCGTTTCAGATAAAGCACTTCCATTCCGACAGCATGAAACATGCGCTTGATCTGATGAAATTTGCCTTCTGTAATCGTGACACGAATCTCTGACTGCTCTGCGGAATGTAAAATTTCCAGAATTGCAGGAGCGGTCGGTTTCTTTTCTCCAATCTCCAGTCCTTCAGCAAAAAGTGTCACTTCCCGTTCGGTCACTGTTCCATCAATTTTGGCATAGTATGTTTTGGGGACATGTTTTCCCGGTGCAAGAAGCCGGTGATTTAAGGCACCGTCATCCGTCAGTAAAAGCAATCCTTCGGTATCTTTATCCAGTCTGCCTACCGGAGACAGATTACGCCGGCGTTCTGCCGGGATATAATCCATTACCGTTTTCGCATGTGCATCTTCGGTGGCAGTGACACATCCTGCCGGTTTATACAGCATCAGATAATGAAATTGTTCATACTGAATCGGCGTTCCATCCAGACAGACAACATCCGTCTGAGGAATTACTTTTTCTGCACCATCTTTGCAGACAACCTCATTTTTGCTGATGCGTCCCTGTTTGAGCATTTTTTTTGCTTCTGTGCGCGTTACGTTCAGCGTCTGGGATAAAAATTTATCCATTCGCATTGCTTTTATCTGTTTTTCCATTTATTTATTGTTCCTTGTTCTTTTCTTATCGTTATATGCTTCATTTATTATAGGTGGCAGACCCAAAATCTGCAAGTTTTTTATAATCTGCCAAAATCTGTTTAGATTCTGCTTTTTTCAGGTAGGGATAAGCATTGACGGCAACATCTTCTCCATTTGCATCCTGAACATAGATTCCTACATGCAGATGAACGGCAAACTGCCCGATAGTGCCCTCTGCACCATAGCCGGTATCACCCACAAACCCAAGAAACTGTCCGGCTTTTATGTTACTGCCCTCTGTCAGATCCTCTGCATAAGATTCCATATGTGCATAGTAATAATAAATGCCGGAAGAACTGCGAATACCAATGCGATACCCGCCAAGGCGCAGCCATCCAAGGGCTTCAATCACACCATCCGTCATACTGACGATCGGATAAATGCCGCGTTCGTTTTCGGTTGTCATCAAATCGGTTCCTTCATGATGCCGGTTTCCACCAAAAGTGCGCTCTGCCATCCAGGAATCCACATACTGACAGGGCAATTCTGCTTCGTTACGATCCGATGCAATGGGAAAATATTTGATTTCGTCACAGATCCTTTGATCTAATACCGGATCAATGGTTATTTCCGATGAAAACGGCAATTTTTTTACAAGAAAACAGTCAAACAGCGCACAGCAGAAAATAAGAACAAGCCAGATCAGAATCTTTTTCATATTTCGCTCCGGATTTAGGAATTACTTTATGATATGTCTAATAAAATGCAGTATGAAAAAGATTTTCTCTATCCTGATATTTACCCTTTGCCTGTTATATTGTATCGTTCGTCCAAGGCAGATTGCATTGGCTACCGCCGGTGGACTCGCCCTCTGGTATCATTCTGTCCTGCCGACACTTCTGCCTTTTAGCATTTTATCCGGAATTATGGTGCGTTCCGGCATTTATGACAGTCTGTCAGAGCGGATCTATCCATTGTTTTCCAAAATCTATCCGGTCAGAGCGCCGTTAATTTATCCACTTATTGCAGGATTTCTATTTGGCTTTCCCCTGGGAAGTAAAATCTGTGCTGATCTGTATGACACCGGCAAGATTACTGCAAAGGAAGCAGAAGTTATCAGTTGTATCAGCAATAATTTCGGTCCGGCTTTTCTGTACAATTATATGGTGCTTTCTTTAAATGGCGGTTTTCTGTCAGGGTGGATGCTTCTTTTGATCTGCTATCTTCCACCATTGCTGCTTGGACGTTTCGTTCTGTTTTCAGTTCAACATCAACTGTCGGAAAAAAGACCGCAAAAAATGCCGGCATCCAGATCTGCAATAAGCTTGAAAATCATCGATGACGGCATTATGAACGGTTTTTCTACAATGATAAAACTCGCCGGATATATTATGTTATTTGCAATTGCTGCGGATTTTCTAAAACAGTTTCCAATAAAAAACGACCTGATACTTTGCCTCTGTACCGGACTATTGGAAATTACCAACGGAATCCATCTGACTTCCGGGGCTGCATTGCCCTTTCATGTCAAATATCTGATCGACATTTTTATCGTTTCCTTTGGTGGTATCAGTGGTCTGTTTCAGACTGCTTCCATGCTGCGACAACTTTCATTCTCCCTGCGGCATTATGCATGTTTTAAACTTGCATGTGCAATTTTAGCAACAGGATTTCTGGAACTGGTCTGTCGACTTTATGCGATATAAACGAAGCGAAAATCCTGCTATGTATTATAACTGCTCCGGTTTGTTATCAGAACCAATGATATCATACTCTTCCGCATTGGAAGCTCCCTGATCTTCTGAAGCGGTATCTGCTTCCGGATCAGTTGCTTCTTCTTCCGAAGGAGTCAGTTCGTTTCTGTTTGCTTTTACAATATCGTAGCAGTTTTGAAGAGAAGACATCAGTCCGTCATATTTTGCTTTGTTTGTATCAATTGCATGAGTTACGATGTTCTCCAGGTTTCCAAGAAGATTATCGGTATATTCAATTGCAGCTGTACGGATATTGTCTGCATCCTCTGTTGCCTTGTCCAGAATCTCCTGTGCCTGGTTTGTAGCAATGGAAACGACCTCGTTTGCCTGTGCGTAAGCCTGCTGCATGATCTGGTGCTCGCTGACAAGTTCATTGGTCTGAATCTGTGCCTGAGCCAGAATCTCTTCTGCTTTTGCCTGTGCATCTGCAAGGATGGCATCTTTGTTGCTGATGATCTTCTGGTAACGTTTGATCTCATCCGGTGTCTTCATACGAAGCTCGGTAAGTAATTCTTCCAGTTCCTCTTTATTTACAATGATTTTTGTGTTTGACAGTGGCTGAAATTTGCAACTGTCTACGTATTCCTCGATTTCAGAAATAATCTGTTCAATACGGCTAGTCATTTGAATCTCTCCTTTTTATCTCGTTATGTTGAATTTGCTGTAAACTCTGTCAATCAGATCCTTTGGGACGAATTTGGAAATATCGCCGCCATAGGATGCAACTTCTTTCGTGATCGTAGAACTCAAATATGCGTACTGAAGACTGGTCGTCAGAAAAATAGTATCAATCTTGGGATTGATGGCATGATTTGTCTGCGCGATCTGCAGTTCATATTCAAAATCTGTTACCGCACGCAGTCCACGCACGATAATGGTTGCTCCGGTCTCATCTGCATATTCCGCTAAAAGTCCGTCGTATGCAGTCACAGTCACGTTCGGAAGATGTGATGTAAATTCTTTTATCATACTAACACGTTCATCCGCAGAAAACAACGGATTTTTCGCATTATTCTTTAAAACGGCAACGTTCAGTTCATCTACCATTTTGGATGAACGTTCAATGATGTCAAGATGTCCCAGAGTCATTGGATCAAAACTTCCGGGATAGATTGCTTTTTTCATTTTATCTTTGCGCTGTAAATTTGGCGCTCCCCTTTACTGTATTCTTTTCAGGAAAACATGCTGATTTGTCTTATAGCGTTTTATGCGGGTAATCTCAAATCCATATTTTTCCATCTCATAAGGATCGGTATCCAGTGATTCTTCCACAATAATGAGGGTGTCTTCTGTCAGAATGGAAGAATCTTTCAGATGTAATAACACATCATACTCCAGTCCAAGGCCGTATGGTGGATCCATAAAAATAATGTCAAACACATATCTGCGCTCCAGCATACGAAGGGCAGACAGGGCATCCATGCATTTTAAGTCACAACTGGATGTAAATTTGGTAAAACGGATATTCTCCTGAATACATGCGGCGGCTTTCTTACTGTTCTCGACAAAAACAGCTTTTTTCGCACCGCGGCTGACTGCTTCCAGACCAATTCCACCGCTTCCGGCAAACAGATCCAGAAAAACAGAACCTGGAACATCCATTTGTAAAATATTAAATAACGTCTCTTTGATTCGATCAGTGGTAGGCCGCGTATCTTTGCCTTCAATTGTCTTTAACGGCATACTACGGGCTGTTCCGGCTATAATTCTCATAGCGGACCTCCTAATATAATATAAATGAAACCAGATGTTTTTGATTACATCTGATTAATCCTGCTCTTTTAAAACAGCTTTGTTCTTGTTCAGATAATCGATCAGGGATACGATGGTCAGAACAAGTGCTACATAAGTTGCGATCGTTGCCAGTACATGGATCACACCAACACCCGCGATATAGAAATCAACATTGATGTTCAGGATAATCAAAATGATCATTGCCATCTGGAAAGTTGTCTTAAACTTGCCCCACATGCTTGCAGCGATAACGATCTGATGCTCTGCGGCAATCAGACGGAATCCGCTGATGATAAATTCGCGGGCAATAATGATGATGACAATCCATGACGGTAACAATCTTAAGTCTACCAGACAGATCATCGCGGAGCACACCAGCAGTTTGTCTGCCAGCGGATCCATAAATTTTCCAAAGTTTGTGACCAGATTGTATTTACGGGCAATTTTTCCATCCAGCATATCGGTGAGGCTGGCAACGATAAAGATCACAAGTGCCAGATAATCCCCGCTTGCGCCAAGTACGTCGGTCAGCAGGAAAAACACAAAAAATGGAATTAAAATCACACGAAAAATTGTAAGTTTATTAGGTAAATTCATAAGTTCCTCCTATCTCATATCAGATCAGTTCGCCGATCAGATCATATTCATATGCACCTGTAATACGGACTTTTGCAAAATCACCGCTGACCAGTTCGGCATCTGTGTTGACAAAGACCAGACCGTCAATATCCGGTGCATCGCGGTAGCTTCTTCCGACATAAGCATTTTCATCAGCAACTTTGCCTTCGATCATAACCAGGATCTCCTGACCTATCATGGTCTCATTTTTGTCAAGAATAATTTCTTCCTGAAGTTCCATGACATCTGCCTGCCAGTCTTCTTTCACAGATTCTTCCACCTGATTGTCAAAGATGGCTGCCGGTGTATTTTCTTCCGGAGAATAGGTAAACGCACCCAGTCGGTCAAACTCGGTCTTATTGATAAATTCCATGAGTTCTTCGTGCTGCTCCGGTGTCTCACCCGGGAATCCGCAGATCAGTGTGGTACGGATCGCAATATCCGGAATTGCGGCACGTAAAGCTGCGATCTTTTTCTCCAACATTTCGCGGTTTGTCTTTCTTCCCATCCGTTTTAAGATGTCAGAATTGATGTGCTGGATCGGCATATCAATATAATGACAGACTTTTTCGTTGTCACGAATTGCTTCGATCAGTTCATCGTAAATCTCCTCCGGATAACAGTACATCAGACGAATCCAGTAAATGCCCGGGATTTTGTTTAATTCGTTTAACAGAATATGCAGAGATTTTTTGCCATACAGATCAATACCGTACAGGGTTGTCTCCTGTGCCACAAGAATAAGCTCTTTGACACCTGCCTCTGCCAGATCTCTTGCCTGACTTAAGATTTCTTCCATCGGTACGGAACGGAAATCACCGCGGATGGACGGAATGATACAATAAGTACAATGCTTGCTGCATCCTTCCGCAATTTTTAAGTGTGCATAATGACCACCGGTAGATACACTTCGTTTTGCCTCGTGTATTTCAATACCGGTCAGTGGCTCGTATGCCTCATATTTATTGCCAAGCAGTACGTTCTCAATGGCATCGCAGATCTGCTCGGTAGAGTTGGTTCCAAGCACCGCATCTACTTCCGGAATCTCTTTTAAAATTTCATCACGGTATCGCTCTGCCAGACATCCGCACACGATCAGCGCCTTACAGGAGCCGCTGGTACGATACTGTGCCATGTCAAGAATTGACTGAATACTTTCTTCTTTTGCATCATGGATAAAACAACAGGTGTTGACTACGATTATATCTGCTTCCTGCTCATCATCCGTCACTGTAAATTTATGCTTTGTCAGTTTACCAAGCATAAATTCAGAGTCTACAAGGTTTTTATCACAGCCAAGTGAAATAAATAATACTTTCATTTGGTTCCTCCACTAAATTTTGTAATTGAAAAATTTTCGGTTCCAGAAATAACAATGCTGCCTTTTCACAGGCAGCATGTAACTTGAGACCGGAATTTCTTCCCGAAAAAGACGGATTAACGATCGCCTTCTTCTTTGATATCGTCGTCCTCACCAAGGATTTTTACATTTCCTGTGTATAACTCCTCAACGGCGATGGATAACGGCTTTTTGCCTGCTGCATTCGGTACAGTCGGCTCTGCGCCACCGATAATCTGGCGTGCACGTTTTGCAGATGCGATCACAATGGAATAACGGCTGTTTACAACCGGCTCCTCACCGTACTCTGCGTTGTTATTTACGACTTTCATTAATTCATTATAAGATGGATGTATCATGATAAATCTCCTTTCACAAACTGTTTTAAATCATTTTTTATTGTTTCAATGGTGTCAAGATTATGCTGCATACGCTGACGCTCTCCACGGATGATCCGGTGTACGTTCTCTACAGCGGCATCCAGTTCATCATTGATCACCAGATAATCGTATACTTCACAGCCATCGGCTTCTTCTACGGCTCTGGCAAGTCTGGAATTGATGACATCTTCTGTCTCCGTTCCACGTCCTGTCAGACGATCTTTTAAAATCTGTGCGGAAGGCGGTGTCACAAACAGTAATAATGTCTGTGGAAACTGCTCTTTAATCTTTAATGCACCCTGAATCTCAATCTCCAGAATGACATTTTTCTTTGCGTCAAGCTGTTCCTGCACATATGCTTTTGGTGTACCGTAGTAATTTTCTACATATTGTGCATATTCTAACAGTTCTCCTTTTTCAATCATAGAAAGAAATTCTTCTTTTGTCTTGAAAAAGTATTCTCTGCCATCTTCTTCGCCTTCACGCGGTCCGCGTGTGGTTGCCGATATGGATAATGCATACTCTTCCGGGTAACGTGCGATCAGTTCTTTCATGATCGTTCCTTTTCCGGAACCCGAAAATCCGGATATTACAATTAATAATCCTGAACCTGCCATGATTCAATCTCCTCTTTACAGCATTTCTTTTGTATTTTGAAATCTGCCTGCCAGTGTCTCCGGCTGAAGTGCAGATAGTATCACATGCTCACTGTCGGTCAGAATGATACTTTTGGTTCTTCTTCCCTGGGTCGCATCTATGATCCGTTCTGATTCTTTGGCCCGCTGAACGATTCGTTTTGCCGGTGCGGAGTCCGGATTAATGATGGTCACGATTTTATCTGTATTTACCACATTTCCAAAACCGATGTTGATTAATCCTGCCATACCTGCTCCTTTTATTCAATATTCTGAATCTGTTCCCGGACTTTTTCGATTTCCGTCTTTAATTCAATCGCAATGTCGGAAGTCTCCAGATCATTGGATTTGGAAAGAATCGTATTGGCTTCGCGATTCATCTCCTGTGCGATAAAATCCAGTTTTCGTCCGATGCCTTCACTTCTCTCCAATGCATTTAACATAGAAGTAATGTGGCTTTTCAGACGAACCGTTTCCTCATCGGTACAGATCTTATCGGCAAACAAAACAATCTCTGTGGATAATCTTGCCTCATCAATCTGGGTATCACCAAGCAGCTCGTTTACTTTTTCCATCAGTTTGCTGCGGTATTCCGCAATGATCTGTGGCGCACGCTGCTCTACTTTATCTACATTATCCCGCATGTGATGCAGTTTTTCAACCAGATCCTGCTTCAGATGTTCGCCCTCTGTGGTACGGGTAGCTACAAACTGTGTGCAGGCTTCACGAATTGCCTGGGACAGATCAGACCATAATTCGTCTTCATCTGCAGACTGTTCTTCCATTGTAAGCACTTCCGGATAACGGGATAAGCTGCTGACGCGGATATCATTTTCCAGGTTAAACTCGTCTGCCATCTGCTGCAGATAAGTCAGATATTCTTTTGCAATCGTGGCATTGTATTTAACTGCCAGAGTCTGTTCGGAATAGTCTTCGTAGCTGATGAACATATCTACTTTTCCGCGCTGCATATACTCTTTTAATAAAGTACGGATCGCTGATTCGAAAAAGTTCAGTTTCTTCGGCATGCGAATGTTAACATCCAGGTATCTGTGATTTACTGATTTCAGTTCCACTGTAATTTTGCGCTTCTCATTGGAAAGCTCACAGCGACCGAAACCTGTCATGCTTTTTATCATCTGTTTTGCACCTGCTTTATCTCGAATTCTTTTGTATACACATAATTACTGCTATACATAATCAATTTATTATAAAATGTTTTCTATCGGAAGTCAAATATTTCCGGCTTCCTTTTTCTTCATATCCTGAAACTGGCGTAAAACAAACCAGATTGTGATCACTGCGGCTGCCAGATCTGCGATCGGTCCTGCGTACATAACACCGTCGATGCCCATAATTAATGGGAGAATCAGGATCAGCGGCAGTAAAAACAGGATCTGTCTGGTCAGAGATACGATCATACCAAGTTTTGCCTTACCGATAGAGGTAAAGAAACCGGAAGACATCGGCTGGATGCCGTTGATAAAGGTCATAAACATAAAAATACGGAAATAACGTTCCGCAAACCGGAAATATGCTTCACTTCCTCCGCCGAACAGAGAAATGATCTGTCGCGGGAAGATCTGGAAGCAGATGAAAAATACAATACCTGCCACTACCGCTGCTGTAGCTGCTTTGCGGTAAGTTTCACGTACTCTGCTGTATTTTTCCGCACCATAGTTAAATCCGAAAATCGGCTGACACCCCTGAGAGATACCGATTCCAATCGACATAAAGATCATATTGACTTTGGAAATAATACCGGCACAGGCAATCGGAATATCTGCTCCATAGTCAGACTGTGCGCCGTATTTTCGCAAAATATTGTTCATTGTGATCTGTACGATTGCCATGGCAACCTGATTGATTCCGGAAGCCATGCCAAGTGCTGCTATTTCTTTCGCATAATTTCCCCGTGGGATCAACTGAGACTTTGTCAGTTTCATTTTGGAGAATTTCCAGAAATAGATCAAAATCATAATTCCGGAAACCACCTGTCCTAAAACGGTTGCCCATGCAGCACCTTTGATGCCCCAGTGACAGACAAAAATAAACAGCGGATCCAGAATCGTATTGATGATCGCACCAGTCAGCATACAAGCCATGGAAAAAGACGGGCTTCGATCAGCACGCACCAGATGGCATCCTCCGGTTGTCAGTGTCAGAAATGGAACACCAATGGCTGTGATCCCCGTATAATCAAGCGCATACGGCAGTACTTCCTCGGTGGCGCCAAACACATGCATCAGCGGACTTAAAAAAGCTAATGTCACGACAGTAATGATCACACCACAGATGACCAGTAACGATAATCCACATCCGGCATAATTTTTCGCTTTTTCTGTATGACCGGCACCGGATTTCAGATTAAAATTGGAGGCACTTCCGATTCCAAGCAGCAAGGCTACCGCGGTACAGATGATATTGACCGGGAATGCAATATTTGTCGCTGCATTTCCAAGCATACCAACACCCTGTCCAATAAAAATCTGATCTACGATATTATATAAGGAACTTACCATCATGCTGATGATCGCCGGAATCGTAAATTTTAAAATCAGGGAGCTGATCTTTTGAGTGGCAAGCGGATTTTGTTCTTCTACAGACATGGAAAAGCACTCCTTTCGCTTCGTTATTTGTATCTTGTTATTTCAGTCGTAAAATCATATATATTTCACTTTTTCATTTTTTACGGTTAAACATCCAATATAATAACACACCATTTCCGTTTTTTCCAGTTTTAATTTGCTTTTTTGCCAAAATCATGCTACCATTTTTTATTAGCGAATCACGCATTTTCAAATAAAAATCGTATCAAAATAATATGTAAAAATTTTATTTGCATCAAAAAAGTGATTCAGACAGTGAAGTTAGGAGGAGTTTTATGGCTCTTGATGGTATTGTAGTTGCCAGTCTGGCAAAAGAACTACAGGAAAATTTTACAAATGCAAGGTTGAGTAAGATCGCGCAGCCGGAAAAGGATGAGCTGCTTCTTACCATGAAGGGATCAAACGGTCAGAAACGTCTGCTTTTGTCTGCAAGCGCTTCTCTGCCACTGGTCTATATTTCAGATAAAAATAAACCAAGCCCGATGACCGCACCGAATTTCTGCATGCTGCTTCGAAAACATGTGGCAAATGGACGAATCACTGCGATCACGCAACCGGGAATGGAACGAATCATTGTGTTTGAGATCGAACATCTGGATGATCTTGGTGATCTCCGGCATAAAAAACTGATCATTGAGTTGATGGGAAAACACAGTAACATCATCTTTTGTGATGAAAATGACATGATCCTTGACAGTATCAAACATATTTCCGCACAGGTAAGTTCTGTCCGTGAAGTACTTCCGGGGCGCACCTATTTTATTCCGGCGCAACAGGACAAGATGAATCCATTAGAAGAAACGGCAGAACATTTTACAGAGCATGCGCTTTCCAAGCCATGCGGAGTTGCTAAAGCAATCTATACTTCTTATACTGGTATCAGTCCGTTAGCTGCGAATGAATTCTGTTATCGGGCAGATGTAGATGGTGATGCGCCATGTGCTTCTCTGAATGAAGCTCAGAAAGAAAAACTGGCAGAGGTCTTTCTGGCAGCGATGATCGATATCCGGGAAGGTCGTTTTTATCCAAATATCATCATGCATCAGGACGAACCGGTGGAATATGCGGCAATCCCGTTGACTTCCTACGCATCGGATACCGTAGTTTCCTATGATTCTATTTCGGAAGTGCTGGAAAACTATTACGCACAGCGTAGTCTCTATACCCGTATGCGCCAGAAATCCGCGGATCTGCGTCATGTAATCACAACACTGCTGGAGCGTAACCGTAAGAAATACGACCTGCAGAAAAAGCAGTTAAAAGATACAGAAAAACGGGAAAAATACAAAGTATACGGCGAACTGATCCATACGTATGGATATCAGTTAGAGGAAGGATGCAAAGGATTTGATGCGTTGAATTATTATACGAATGAGACGATTCATATTCCGTTGGATGCTACGATTTCACCACTTGACAATGCGAAAAAGTATTTTGACCGGTATGCAAAACTGAAACGCACGTATGAGGCGTTGACAGATTTGATTGAGGATACACAGCTTGAAATTGATCATCTGGATTCTATTGCTACTGCATTGGATATTGCAGAGACAGAAGCTGACTTACAGCAGATCAAGGAAGAAATGATGGAAAGCGGTTATATCAAGCACAAATATTCTAAAAAGAAAACACAGGGCAAGAGCAAACCGTATCATTACCGTTCTACCGATGGATTTGACATCTATGTCGGTAAAAACAATTTCCAGAATGATGAGCTTACCTTCAAATTTGCAGAAGGCAATGACTGGTGGTTCCATGCAAAAGGCATGCCGGGTTCTCATGTGCTTGTGAAAACAAAAACAGGTGAAATGCCGGATCGCACGTTTGAAGAAGCCGGACGTTTGGCTGCTTTTTATTCCAAAGGACGTGGTAATGAAAAAGTAGAAATTGATTATCTGCAAAAGAAAAATGTAAAAAAACCGAATAAGGCAAAACCGGGATTTGTGGTTTACTATACAAACTACTCTCTCACCATTCAACCGGATATTACAGGGCTGGAACTGGTTTCTGAATAATCTGTTTCGATTGTATATTATTCTTACAATTATGTGACTATGGTGAAATGAGCGCAAAACATTCAACATGCTAGTATGGTTGACAAATGTAGATCATGAACTGATTTTGCTCATGACATAATATTTGAAGTCAAACCTTTTTGCTTCATAAGTTAACAAAAAATGGATGTCAAGATTTCTGACATACACTGTTCAGAAAATGGCATCCATTCTTTTTGATTATTTAACTTTAAGATTATTTTTCCGGTAGATTACGATTACAGGTTTTCTTTTGTCTCTGGATTTCGTGCATATTCCTGCCGCTGCTCATCACCCCAGATCGCATGTTCATTCTTTTCATTCGTACGAATCTTGGTAGCGGTGCGGAGTTCATAGCTGAAAATTTTTCCGTCACCGACATTTCCAGTGTAAGCTGTTTTTTGGATCGTATCAATGACCTTTTCTTCCCATTTTTCAGAGGAAACTACAATCTCCAATTTAATCTTCGGCAACAGGTTGATTTCTACCTCAGAACCACGGACATAACGCTTTAATCCACGCTGGGTGCCACAACCCATGACCTGTGAAACCGTAATACCATTGACATGAATGGCATTTAATGCCTCTTTGACATCTTCGAATTTTTCTTCATTTATAATTGCTTCTACTTTGATTAACATAGATATCTCCTTTTGATTGTCCTGATTTTTTCAAAATATCATCTGATTTTCAAACTTTCACGTTTTTCAGAACATCGAATATTTTTCACATATATGTATTAATCCCAACCATTGAAGGACGGATAAGCTTTCTCACCATGTTCGGACAGATCCAGACCGATGGTTTCAGAACGGTCATCCACACGAATCTTTGTAAAGATGCGTACGATTCCGATACAAACCAATGTTCCGACTACTGCGATGGCAATTGTGATACCGATACCTGCCAGCTGTGCTAGAAACAGATGTACATCTCCGAATACAAGTCCATCCCAGCGTGCAGCACTGTTGATCGATGATTTTCCAAATAATCCGGTTGCGATACCGCCCCAGATACCACCGATACCATGGCATCCGAATGCATCTAACGCATCATCGATTTTCAGTTTCTGTTTGATCAGTTTTACGCCGAAGAAGCAGATTGGGCTGACTAATGCTCCAATGATAAATGCGGACCAGATCGGGACGAAACCTGCTCCCGGTGTGATTGCAACTAATCCAACAACTAAACCAGTGGATGCACCAACCAGTGTCGTTTTCTTATCCATGATCACATCCAGAAGCATCCAGGATAATAATGCAACTCCGGCGGAAATAGCGCTTGTCATAAACGCATGTGCGGCAAGTCCGTCTGCTTTTAAAGCACTTCCGGCATTGAATCCGAACCATCCAAACCACAGCATGGAAGCTCCCAGAACAACGAATGGAATGTTATGTACACGATAAGCAACTTTATTATATCCTTTTCTGCGTCCAAGTAAAATGGCTAATGTTAAAGCAGTGATACCGGAATTGATATGAACGACGTTTCCACCTGCGAAATCAACAGATCCGATGGCTGCCAGCAGTCCGCCTTCGCCCCATACCATATGTGCCAGCGGATAATATACAACGACTGACCACAAAGCGATAAAGAAAAATAATGCTTTAAATTTCATTCGACCAACAAGAGATCCTGTGATCAGTGCCGGTGTAATGATGGCAAACATCATCTGGAAAGCGATGTATACCAGATGTGGGATACTGTCTGCATAAGGTCCTGCCTCTGACATGTTAATGCCATGTAAGAATGCCCAGCGGAAATCTCCGATAATGCCTCCGTGGTTGCCACCAAAAGCAAGGGAATAACCAAAGGCTACCCACATTACAACGGCAAGCCCCATGATGGATACACATGCCATCATTGTGTTTACTACATTTTTTCTTCGAACCAGTCCTCCATAAAAGAATGCCAGACCTGGTGTCATAAAAAATACCAGCGCTGAGCAAATCATCATAAAAGCGGTATCTCCTGTGTTCATTTTCAAAATCCTCCTTAATAACCGGAAAATGCGACTCCATTCATTTTCCCTATTTCAACTCTCTGTGTTACCGAAAAATTATCCAGGAACACAAAAAGACGCCTGGATGAATTCATCCAGACGTCTTTGTCTTTCTGCGTCTGATTCTAGCACAGTAAAAATGTAATTGCAACACTTATTTGTGCCAGAGCCTTAAATTTTATACACAATAACAAATTTTACCCCTGCATCGTGGAAATAATCAGTAATTCTACCGCAAGCTGATCGGCCATCTGACCCGTTTTAATATTTTCATCGGTCTGTACGCTGGCACGCACGATCTCCTCTAACTGAGCCAGAGAAAAACTTTTTGCCTGTCCAAGATATTTGCGTACGGCAAATTCCGGAACACCGGCTTTTGCTGCCATTTGTTTGTTGTCAAAGCCTTTTCCCGTCATATCCCGAAGTTGCATCAGAATCTGGAAATGACGTGTCACCAGATACAAAATCCGCATGGCAGGTTCTTTGAGCATCAGCAGGTCATAATACAGATCCAGTGCTTTTTTCTGCTCCTTGCGTCCAATGGCATCTACCATATCAAAAATCTTACCATTGATCTGGTTGGCACAGATTGCTTCGACATCTGCCGCTTCAATCACGTCTTTTTCCATGGTATAGCAAAGCAGTTTTTCTAATTCCTGCGTGATCAGCTCCATATCGGTGCCGGTTTTGTCTAAGAACAGTTCCATCACCGGACGGGTGATCCGCTTGTTTTCTTTCTTTAATTTTCCAAGAATCCATTGCATCAGTACGGCATCCGTCTGACGCTTAAATTCTACCACGCTGCCAAACTTTTTGACCTGCTTATACATTTTGCCGCGCTTATCCACTTCTTCTTCCACAAAAATAAAATACGTGGTTTCCGGCAGTTCTCCCAGATATGCTGCAAGATCTTCGGGACTTTTTTTGAAAAATCCACTGTTTTCCACAAAAATCACACGCCGCTCTGCAAAAAACGGCATGGTCTCCGACAGATCGATCAGCGATGCAGGTCGGATATCTTTTCCGGAAAAGACAGAAGTGTTCATTGTATCTCCTTCTACACACAAACTGTCTCTCAGACGGTCTCTGTACTGCCGGACCAGATATGCCTCTTCGCCATATAGCAAATAAATATGTTTAAAATTTCCTGTTTTTAAATCTTCCTGTAATATTTTCATGTCTCAAAGTATAATATGATTCCGAAAAAAACACAAGGCAGGAAAGAAAAATCTCTCCCGCCATAAGTAATTATAATATTACAATTTCTCATATAGATTCAAACACAACAATACCCAGTGAATATTTCACACACGCATAATTATTCCCTGAGTATATGATTGTGAACAGCAATACATGATATTCATCAACCGCCAAGTTCTACCATACGGTAAATACATCTGCCGGCACCTTCCATGACATGCTCCGGCAGGGTAATTTCTTCGCCGCCGCAACCTTTCAGGCAATTATAAATATCCATCAATGTTGTGATCTTCATATTCATACAGGTTAATTGTACAGTCAGTGGATAAAACTGCTTCTCCGGGCATTCAAACTGTAAATGCTGTACGATGCTGTTTTCAGTACCGATAATAAACTCTTTATGATCGGATTTTTTTGCAAAATTCATGATTCCGGTAGTCGAACCGACATAGTCTGCCTGTGCAACGACTTCCTGCCGACATTCCGGGTGAACCAAAAGCAACGCGTTCGGATGCAGCTCTTTTGCTTTTCTGACGTGCTCCGGCGTTACGATCATATGACGCGGACATCCACCGGTGTAAAAAGCAAATTCTTTCTCCGGAAGCTGCTGTGCCACATAACGACCAAGGTTCGGGTCCGGAATAAATAAAATCTTATCTGCATCTAATTTTTTACAGATTTCAACAGCAGAGGATGAAGTAACACATACGTCACACTCTGTTTTCAGTTCAGAAGTGGTATTGATATAGGCAACCACTGCATGATCCGGATATTTTTGCTTTAAAGCGCGTAAAAAATCAAGGTCTAACTGCTCTGCCATCGGACATCCCGCTGCCGGATTGGCAAGCCATACCGTTTTTTCCGGACTTAAAATTTTACAGGTCTCTGCCATAAAACGGACACCGCACATAATAACGCCTTTGCAGTTACTTTTGGATGCCTGTACGCTTAAGCCATAAGAATCACCCATATAGTCAGCTACTTCCAAAATTTCCTGTCCCTGATACGCATGTGCAAGGATACAGACATCCTGCTCCTTTTTCATACGCATGATTTCCTGCTGTATTTCTGCTATTGTCATTTTATTTTCTCACTTTCTTACACAAATTCTGAATCAATCTCCTTTTTCATGGCATGACTCATTTGTAAAAATTTGTTTCTCTACGTATGTTATGAAAAGAATCGTTCACGAATCTCCCATATTAAATCGCATGTAAATGTTTCATGGAAATATCCAGAATCGGTGCAGAATGTGTCAATGCACCGCTGGAAACAAAATCAACACCGATCTCCCGGATGCGGGCAATGTTTTCTTTTGTGATATTTCCGGAACACTCTGTCTGTGCACGTCCATCGATCAGTTCTACTGCCTGACGCATAGTGTCCGGTGTCATATTATCCAACATAATAATGTCTGCACCGGCATCAACTGCCTCTTTTACCTGCTCTAAAGTCTCTACTTCAATTTCGATTTTACGGACAAACGGCGCATAAGCTTTTGCCATTTGGATAGCATTTGTAATGCTTCCGGCAGCTCCGATATGATTATCTTTTAACAAAACACCGTCCGAAAGGTTGTAACGATGATTGCAGCCACCACCAACCCGTACGGCATATTTTTCAAAAATACGACAGTTCGGCGTTGTTTTTCTTGTATCCAGTAAAGTTACTCCACTGCCTTCCAGAAGGTCTGCCACCTGACGGGTATAAGTTGCAATGCCGCTCATCCGCTGCAGATAGTTCAATGCCACACGTTCTCCGGAAAGTAATACGCGGATATCACCGGTAACCGTTCCAATCAGATCTCCCGGTTTTACGCGGTCTCCGTCTTTTACCTGAAATGTCACAACCGTTGCCGGATCCAGTAACGTAAACACGCGGGCATAGACATCCAGACCTGCCATAATGCCATCTTCTTTTGCAATCAGATCTACGGTTCCCTGCTGCGCCGTTGGCATTACCGCATTGGTAGACACATCTTCGCTTGTAATATCTTCTTGCAGTGCCAGACGGATCAGTTCGTCTGCCTGCAATTTCATCGTAATACTATTCATGACTCTTTTTCATCCTTTCGATCTCACTGCGTACTGCTTTATGGTATTCACCCAAAATAGCATCCCGGTCTTCGTATCTGCTGCAATCCAGTCTGCCCGATGCATCAAATTCCGGTTCTTCCCCAAACATAATGTCATCTGCGGCTCTCCGTGCAAATACCAGAGACTCCAGCAGAGAATTGCTTGCCAGACGGTTTTTGCCGTGTACACCGTTACAGCTTGTCTCTCCACAGGCATACAATCCCTTCATGGAGGTACGACTTCCCAGATCAACTTTGATGCCGCCCATAAAATAATGCTGCGCCGGAACAACCGGGATTGGCTCTTTGCATGGATCATATCCCTCATCCAGACAATGCTGATATATATTCGGGAAATGCTTCAGAATCGTATCCTTGCCCAGAGGACGCATATCCTCCCAGACACAATGACTGCCCTCTTTTTCCATCTGTGCAAAAATTGCTTTACTTACTGTGTCACGCGGTTGCAATTCGTCCGTAAACCGCTGACCATTTTTATCCAGCAGCAGAGCACCCTCACCACGAACGGACTCTGATACCAGAAAACGTCTTCCCGGCTTTTTTGAATACAACGTGGTTGGATGAATCTGTATGTAATCCAGATGCTCTAATACAATCTGGTGCTTCATTGCGATTCCAAGAGCGTCACCGGTAATATGTGGAAAATTGGTGGAATTCTGATACAATCCACCCAGACCACCACACGCTAAAACGACATGTTTGGCACGTACCGGGTATACCTCATTTTTTTCATCCATGATAATAATACCGCCGCACACGTTATCTTTGACGATCAGATCTACCATGGTCATATATTCACAGATTTCGATATTATCTTTCGTATTTACCTCATCTAACAAAGTCTGAGTGATCTGTTTTCCGGTCTCATCTTCATGAAACAGGATACGTGGCTGGGAATGTGCACCTTCTCTGGTAAAAGCCAGATTTCCCTGTGCATCCCTTGCAAAATCAACGTGTCTGCGTACCAGATCCCGGATAATACTGTTTGAACTGCGGATCATCAGTTCCACTGCTTTTTCATCGTTTTCAAAATGTCCCGCACGCATGGTATCCTGAAAATAATCGTTGTAATCGCCTTCTCCACGAAGCATGCAGATACCACCCTGCGCCAGAAATGAATCGGACTGATCCGCTTTCTGCTTTGTGAGTAATAATACTTTTTTTCGCTCCGGAAGATTCAATGCACAGTACAAACCAGCAGCTCCCGTACCAACTATAATGACATCATAATACTCTTTCATATTCATACTCTTATCCTCTTTCCGGGCAGCATATATTAGCATGCGATTTCCCGATTTGGCTTATAGGGAAAAAGCGTTTAAACTGACCTAATATACACTGCCCGGATTCTTTTTGTGCTTTTGCCATTATACTATCATGGTTTACAGGTGTCAAGACACCTGTTATTATATCTGTCAGGATATGTAAAAATACATAATAGTTTACACGCGACATTTGTAAAAATAATCATTTCCCGAATACATGTGATGCGTAAACTATAACAAAAATACCTACCTTTTATCTTTGATAAAATACACTTCCTTCCATTTGCCATGCTCTTTTACAACGGAAATCTGTCCGCTTTTCATCGTATATGCAATGGATGTGTCTGCCTGTTCCAACCGTTCGATTGTCTCCGATGCCGGATGCCCATATCGGTTCTTTTCTCCACAGGAAATCACAGCTACCGCTGGTCGTATAGCTTCCAGAAACGTTTCGCTGCTGGAATAAGCAGAACCATGATGTGCTGTTTTTAAAACAGTTACTGGTTGCAATAAGTTTCGTTCCACCAAAATCTGTTCCTGTTCACTGCCAAGATCCCCTGTCAACAGAACAGAAAAACCATCGGATTCATAACGCCACACCTGCGACAGCGCATTTTTCTCCGTTTCTGCTTCTTCTGCCTCTGGATACAGACAGGTCATCGTGGCATTCTGCATCGTCAAAGTGGTATTTGCCTGAACAAATACAACTTCTGTTCCGTTTTCTTTTGCCAGCGTTACCAGATGTTCCAGTGCATCATCCGCCGGTGCTGCTTTTGCCAGCAATAATCGGCGAATCGGATAGCCGGATTCTAACGCTTCTGTCAAACCGGAAATGTGATCAGCATCTGTATGTGTCACGATCCATGCATCGATCTGCCGGATACGGTGATATTTTAGAAATGGCAAGACGCGATACGTTCCCACAGCACTTTCACTGGTGCTTCCACCATCAATAAAAATATGTTTCTGCTTTCCATCAGAAATCATAATGCCGTCGCCCTGCCCCACATCCAGAAAATATATTCCAGACAGATCTTTGGGCGGCACCAACAGGCACAAGGCAAAACATGCAACACATATTCCGGCAAAAACAGATCTTATTTTAGAATAAAGATTCCACTTTTTCCCAAAATGATATACGATCACATATCCACCAAAGATTCCATAATATAAGATCAGTAATTTCATAGACGGTTGTCCTGTAATCCACAAATGTCCCGGGAGCCTGTCCGTCAGATCAATCCCGGTTTCGTAAATATTTAAAATCCAGTGGCAGAGAATCAGAATCCACTTGGAACAAACCGGTAATTTCATACCGACAACTGCGCCAAGTACTCCAAAGCCAAGCAGCCAGCCACATAACGGGATCACCAGAAGGTTTAAAAACAGTGCATACACCGGAATTTCATAATAAAACCATGCCGTCAATGGCATCAGCCATAATTGCAAAAACAGATTCAGTCGCAATCGTTTCCAAAAGTCCTGAAACCATGTCCCAACACGACCTTTTATATGATTTTTTCTCTTCTCTGATGCAGTTTGTATTGCTTTTTCTCTCTCCGATCGCAGACCGGAATATACCGTAATCGCAAGTAATGCTGTAAAAGAAAATAAAAATCCACTCTGATAAATTGCAAAGGGATTGCGAAGCAAAATGATACAAGCAGCCAGCGCCAGTCCATGGGAAGCATCGTATTTTCGCCCAAGTATTTCTGCGCCCATGATACATAGATACATGATGACTGCCCGCTGCGCGGACACACCAAAACCACTCATCATGGCAAAGTCAATCACACAGAGACTGCTAAGCAGCGCTGCACAGGGGTAAGAACGCCGACAGCGGCGGAGAAAACGGTACACACTAAATCCAAATACCGATATATGTAATCCTGAAACTGCCAGAATATGCGAAATCCCGGCTTTTCGATAGCTTTCCTTTGTCTGCGCATCCAGCTGTGCATTACTTCCCGCTACCAGCGTCGATAAAATGCCGGCATCACGCTCATTTAACTCTGTAGTATATGTTTGCATAATTTTTTGTTGTAACTGATACAGAACTTCCCGTATTGAAAAACGCGAAGGCTTTTGTACGGTAACAGTATCCGCGTAAAAACGGCAAGTAATATTCATTTGCTGATAATAAGCAGCAAAGTCAAAATTGCCTTCATTCCTTGCAGGTAAAAAAACGTCCAGTTCTCCTTCAGCGGTAAGTATTGTTCCGATAGAACAGTTGTCTTTTGTTGTATATAATAAAATATTGCCCAGAAACACGGGCGTTTGATCTGTCTCCAGATACGTTTGTTTGATTTGATATAGATATTTGTCAGATTTTTGTTCTTTTTGTGTCAGGATTCCACTGATACGAACCGATGTTTCCATGTGCTGTTCTGCCAGTGAAACCCGTTTTGTGTACTGCATTGCCTGATGCCGTGTCAATCCAAACCCGGATAGCACAGCACCTGAAAGAAGCAATGCTAATATCACGCATTCTTTTTTTGCCGGGTGCAGATAACACACTGCACCAATGCCTGCCAGAATCAAAATGGCAGGAAGTATCTGGTGCTGCGGCATTTGCCCGGCAAGTAAAATTCCCGCCGTATAAGCTGCCGCAAACAGCCAGATGTGATGCCTATTCGCCAGAATCAAGCAATCCCTCCTTCTCCTGTTTCTGTACGATCTCCACATCGTCGCCTTCTTCCGTCACAAGATCCAGATTGCGTTTATAATATTCTTTCAGGGACATCTTATCCCGATAAGTCAGGTTTGTTTTTCCGTTGACTGCGATCTGGACGGTCTTTACCGTATCCAGTTCCGTCAGTGAATCAACGATCGAATAAATGATTACATCTTCCCGAATCTCAAAATTTTGAGCTAAGAATCCTTCATCCAGATTCACCAGACACACACCATCCATAACGGATACGCTGACCAGATTTGTTCCGAACGGAATCGCTGCCTGCGCATTGGAAGAACGCGGTCCGTCTAACAGCTGCTCCATTACCAGTTTTTCAATAGAAGTATTGCTGGAGTAATAAACATGCTGCGTCTCACGTACCAGTCCGTCACCATTCTCCGAAGCAAAATACAAGGTCAGGTTCGCTTCCTGAATGTTGTTGATCTTCTCTCCCGGATTTTCCACAAAGGAATCATTGGTCAGAATGCCAACCTCTACGCCGTTCGCATCCTTCAAAGGCAGGTTATCCACATACATGGAAACGCCTTCGACGCCTTCAATCTGCATCATATTATGCACAATCGCGCCCCGGCATAAAACCTCCTCCAGCGGCGCAATCTTGCCATATTCTTTGTTAAAATACAGATAAAGCTGATGATCGGTATATTCATAACGTTCAATTTCCACTTTGTCCGATAAAATCTGCTGATAATCCACATCGTCGGTCTTTTCCGACATCTGTGTGATAAATTCTTCAATCAGTCCTTCCGTATCTGTAGCAGAAGGATCATATGGTTTGTTTACAATTTTTGTTCGCTGTTTGTTCAGATAATACATGGAATAGCCGCTGCTTTCCGCTTTTTCTTTTTTACAGGCGGTCAGCATACTGCCCATGGAGATCAGAACAAACAGTAAAATACCAAAACGTATTAATTTTCTCATGGAATCCCCCTTACCGGTTACCCTGCAATATAGGTGAGCGGAATACGAACCGTAAATGTCGTACCTTCGCCCTCCAGACTGTGAACCTTAATGGCGCCACGATGCATAATGATCGCATTTCGTGCAATGGCAAGTCCCAGACCGGTTCCGCCGATTTCTCTGGAATGTGATTTATCCACGCGGTAAAAACGCTCAAAAATACGTGTCTGTGCCTCTTTTGGAATACCAATGCCGTTATCTTCTACTGTTACAAAGAAATTCTGATGATCTGCGTTCAAAGTCACGTGTACCCATCCTTCTGCATTGTTGTATTTGATACCATTTTCAATGAGGTTTGACAGTGCAAGTGTCAGCTTCATCTCATCTACTTCTGCCACAACCGGGCGGAAACTTTCCATTACCAGCTCTACATTCTGCCGCTGTGCGATCGGTTTCAGCCGCTTCATAATACGTTCCAGAAGTTCATTGATGTTTACACTTTCGATATTGATATTTCCTGCCGCTTTATCCATTTTTACCAGAGACAGCAGATCGTTGATGATCTTGTTCTCACGGTCAATTTCCGCACCGATATCGGACATAAACTCCCGGTAAAGTTCCACCGGCGTATCCTCCTGACCGATCAGGGAATCTGCCAGTACTTTCATGGAAGTCAGCGGTGTCTTCAACTCATGAGACACATTTGATACAAATTCCTGACGGCTTTCATCCAGCGTCTGAAGACGGCGGAGCATTTCATCACAGGCATTCGATATTGTATCAGTTTCAGAATAAGAATGGACACTGATAAAGTCTGCCTCATAACCATCCTGGACATCTGTAATGGATTTCGTTAAACGCTTAAACGGTTTTACCAACGCTCCGGATACAGCAAAGGCAACGATCACTACTGCCACGCCTGCCAAAAATTGAAGCATCAGTGCGTACTGTTTTAAAATCTGCAGCGTTGCAACAATACTGTCGGTAGACACGCTGACCAGCATCACACCAATGACATTTTTGCCGGATTCATCGTTGATCGGCAGTGTCATTTCGATATAACGGTTATCAGAATCGTATTTCTGGACGGTTTCTCCCTGATATGCCTGCATGACTTCTTCGGAAAGAATCGTTTTCTGCTCATCCAGCGCATATGTATCTTTTACAATGTGAAACGCCTGATCAATCAGCATCACCCTTCCATCATAAATGGTAGAAAGCTGTTCTAACTGCGTCGTAATATTCTGTGAGGAAGTATTTTCCAGATAATTATTTGCCACGATTTGTGTTGCCAGCAGTTTTGCCTGACTGGTAATATCTACCGTGCGGGTTTCCACAGCCCGGGATTCGTAGGCAGATAAAATGCCCGCCCGCAGCGAAAAGCCGGGGGCGATGCCAAATACGATCAATAATAGAAAAATTCGAAATTTCAGACTTTTAAAATATGAGATCACTGTTTTCAATGCCATTACCTCTGCTGATCAGAATGATAATAATAGCCGACGCCCCATTTGGTGTGAACGTATTTCGGCTCACTTGGATTGGTCTCCACTTTTTCACGCAAACGACGTACATGTACGTCTACGGTACGAAAATCTCCCTGATTCGGGTTCTGATATCCCCATACAAGGTTCAGAAGTTTTTCTCTGCTGTATACTTTCTCCGGTGTCTTTACCATCAGTTCCATCAGATCAAACTCTTTTGCAGTCAGCTTGATCTCACGTCCGCTGATAAATAACCGTCTGCTCTCGCAATCCAGTCTGACGTCTCCGTCCACAATGACATTCGGATTCGTATCTACTTCCTTCTTCGCGGTACGACGCATAATCGCTTTTAAGCGGGCTTTTACTTCCAGAATGTTAAACGGTTTCGTTATGTAATCGTCTGCACCGTATTCCAGTCCCAGAATTTTGTCCATATCATCGCCTTTTGCGGTCAGCATTACGATCGGAACGGAAGAAAATTCACGAATCTGCTGGCACACCTGAAATCCATCCAGCTTCGGCAGCATAACATCCAATAGAATGATATCATAACGGTTAGCATGCGCCATTTCCAACGCTTCCTCGCCATCATAGGCACAATCCACTTCCATACCATCCTGTTCCAGACTGAACCGGATTCCTTTCACGATTAATTTTTCATCATCTACAACCAGCACTTTCCTTGCCATTTTGTCACCTCATTGCACTGTAATATTATCTTTTAACTTATCAAATGTTCCCTGTTTGATGCCATCCACTTCCATAATTCCTTCAATCGAAGCAAAGGCACCATGTTTTTCTCTGTAAGCGATGATCTGTTCTGCTCTGGTCTGTCCAATGCCCTTTAATGTCATCAGTTCTTCCGCGGATGCTGTATTAATATTCACTTTCCCGTCGGATCGGATACCACTGTTTTGTGTGGCAGCGTCTTCCTGTGTGACAGTCTCCTCTCCCTGAAAGGGAATCCGGATCATCTGCCCGTCCGTCAGCGGTTCCGCAAGATTTACAGCTTCTGTTTTCGCTGTATCCAGCATGCCACCCGCCTGCTCCACGGCTTCATAAATTCGACTGTCAACAGACACTTCATAGACACCCGGTGTTGCCACCGCGCCGCACACATAAACGTACAAAGACTCTGACACGGGTTCCGCTTCATTGACGGAATCAGCGGAAGCCTGTTCTTTCGACGTTTGTTCCGTAACAGACAGTTCGTAAGCATCCTCGGCACCATTATCCAGAAACTGATCCGGATTTGCCCCACATGCGGTCAGCATGCAGATCATACCGATGCTCACAATCATCCTTAACCATCGTTTCAATATAAAATTCACTCCTTTACCTGTCGGCAAAGAAGGTTCCCTCAAATACCTGTAACAATTTTATCAAATATTACAAATATTACAAGCCTTGTTTTTGTTATCTAAAAAATTCTTAATAATTTCTAAACAGTAAGGCAAAAGTTTTTCGCGTTAGCAAAGCGTACTTATCTATTTCGAATTCGTACACCAGTTTTACTACTTCCGCTCCCACTGAAATATAACTACGCCTGTGATTGCAATTGCCATTCCAATCAGTTTCTGCATCGACCAGTCTGCTTTCTCCGTCCCAAACCACCCAAGCAGTTCAATGACGTACGCTGTAATCATCTGAGCAACCACGATAAACAGTACTGCCTGCGCCGGACCAAGAGTATTCATACTTTTTACAACCGTCAGTGTGATAAACGCACCGATCACACCGCCCACCAGCACATATTTCGGTTGTACTTTCCAGAGTGCTGCAAAGGAGCTTCGATCTGAAATGCCCCACGCCGCCAGGCAGACTGCCAGCGCGGTAAACTGTACCCAACTGTTTGCCACCCATAGACTGCTCTGCTTTGTTACATCGGTATTAAATACACCTTGAACACTCATTAACATTCCGGATAAAATCGCAATTAAAATTCCCACCATAAGTCCCGCTTCCTTTTTACTTTACATGATATATTTGCATAAATATTCTGCGCATTCTGGCAATACGCCAATCGCTATATCAAACGAATCGTTAGAAATAATCAAAGCGCGTTATTGATATAGTTTTTTCATTTACGTCTGATATATTTTTATGCATGTATCTACTATCATGTCACGAAATAGATTTTTTATACTTGAGAACTTTTCCTTTCCGTTGAGAGCACGTATCCGCTTATGCACGCGTAAAAACAGACAGTCATGCTTTCCAAAAGAAAAACACAACTGTCTGCCTGATTTTTCAAGTCAAACGATTCAAATTGGACATATGTAAGACTTGGTGCATGATTCTGGTCAGCGTAAGCTGTCATATTCTTCTCAGAATCACTGCACTCTGCATTTGCTTAAAATGTAGCAAGAACCTCATCTAATTTCGCGATCATCTCATCCACATGCTCTTTTTCAATCACAAGTGGTGGAACAAAACGAACTACGTTAGAACCTGCCGTAATGATGATCAGACCTTTCTCCAGTGCTTTTGCAGCTACCTGACCAACCGGAATAGTCATTTCCAGTCCCTGCATGAGTCCCATACCACGGCGGTCTGTGATAAAGTCATATTTTGCAGCCAGTTCATCCAGCTTCTGCTCCAGATACGGTGCGATCTCATGTACATGGTTGATGATCTGATCTTTTTCAAAAATATCAAAAACTGCGCTGACAGCAGCTCCTACGAACGGGTTTCCACCGTAAGTGGTTCCATGATCACCAGGTGCCAGAGATTTATCTGCCACTTTCTGTGTCATCATAAATGCACCTACCGGCACGCCACAGCCAAGTGCTTTTGCAACGGTCATGATATCCGGCTTTACACCATAATTCTGCCATGCAAACATTGCTCCGGTACGTCCCATACCACACTGGATCTCATCCAGAATGAGTAAGATGTCTTTCTCATCACAGAGTGCACGCACACCTTTTAAGAACTCCGGATCAGCCGGATAAATACCACCTTCGCCCTGTACGGTTTCCATAATGATCGCACATGTTTTATCAGTGATCTGTGCTTTTACGCTCTCCAGATTGTTATACTCTGCAAAACGAATACCCGGGATCAGCGGCTCAAACGGCTCCTGATAATGTTTTGTTCCGGTAACAGATAACGCACCAAGACTTCTTCCGTGGAAAGAATGCTGCATTGCGATCACTTCGTGACCTGCATGTCCATCTCTGGTATAAGCATATTTTTTTGCTGCTTTTAATGCACCCTCGATAGCCTCTGTACCACTGTTGGTAAAGAAAATACGATCCATATCTGCGGCAGCCAGTGCTTTTTCAGCTGCTTCCATGGTTGGTACATTATAATATAAATTAGAAGTATGTAATAATTTATCTACCTGATTTTTCAGAGCATCATTGTACTCTTTTTTGCCATATCCAAAGGCGCAAACGGCGATACCAGCCGCAAAATCAAGATACTGTTTATTGTCTGTATCATACAGATAAACGCCCTCGCCGTGATCTAAAACAACCGGGAAACGATTGTAAGTATGAAGCAGCGCCTGCTCTGCATGGTCAATATAATTCTGTTTATTCATGGTCAAATCTTGCCTCCTCATCTCCAAGGATCGCTGTACCGATTCCTTTGTTTGTGAAAATTTCCAGTAACAGGCAGTGAGCCATACGTCCGTCTAAGATATGAACTCTGGAAACACCGTTTTCTACTGCATGGATGCAGTTATTTAATTTCGGAAGCATACCGCCAACGACATAACCGCTGTCAAGCAGGTCTTTTGCTTCAGAAACTGTCAGTTCAGAAATCAGTGTAGACGGATCTTTCGGATCACGGTAAACACCTTCGATGTCTGTTAAAAATGCAAGTTTTTCCGCATGAACTGCTGTTGCAATCGCACATGCCGCATCATCTGCATTAATATTATAAGTTTGATAATCATCATCCAGACCGATTGGGCATACGATTGGAAGAAAATCTTTCTCTAACAGATCAAATAAGATCTTTGGA
>NZ_JRFU01000139.1 GCF_003122485.1 Eubacterium ramulus | reverse complement strand
TACCTCATGCTCGTATTTCGGATCGTTGCATAATACTGCAATCTCCTTATCTTTATAAAACATACCATCACAGGTAGCACAATAGCTGACACCTCTGCCAAGCAGCTCATCCTCACCTTTTAACAGTTTTGCCGTCATGACACCCATGGCAAGAATCAGCGTTTTTGCTTCGTAAATTTCATTGTCCGCCAACACCATGTAATAATTTCCCGCTGACATGACATTGGTTACTGTCTTTTCTGTAATCTCCAGACCTGCTGACTGTATATGATCCTCAAAATGTGCAAACAGTTCCTGTCCAGTTAACTCCGGAAATCCGGGATAATTTGTGATTTTTTCCGCTTTCCGCACTTTATCACTTAAGCTTTTGGAACCAAACCACACAAAACTTTTTTTGTATGTTTTCAGGTTCAGTGCCGCAGATAAGCCTGCCGGACCGGTTCCGATAATAATGCAATCGTACATTTTTTCTGTACCTCCGTATTTCTTTCCTATATCACGAACATTGTATTTCGGTATCTTCGTTTATTTATAAATCATAAATATTTTGTTTCAAGTTTTTCACCTATTATCATCTACAAACATTTATTTCAACATCTTTATTTATTATAAACCATAAATGCTTATTTCAGTATCATTTTTATAATTTCCTTATCTGTCTGATGCATTCCTACTTTTCCGATGTATCCCACACAGCAGATGGTCTCGCCGCATGGAAAGCGTCACGGTATCCCCAGAATGCACCGTATCTCCTTCCAGACTGCTTTCCGCATTCTTGTTACCCGGCACCTATACAGGCGCAAGTTTTTTGTTATCTGGCACTCTGATGGCTTCTTATTTTTTCCCATCATTTATTATTGCTTGAACTTCCACCCAGCTGAATCATAACCACCTCACAGGGATTCCCAAAACGCGGAATATTCGCCGTATTGGAAACTCCTGCGCTAACGATCATATTGTCATACTGACCGTAAGCATAGCGTGGGAATAATCCCTGTCCCGGTGCAAAAAACGGAATTCCACGTTTCCTTCCGCCTCTGCTGAACAGACGCCACTGTCCGCCATGAGCGTGACCTGCCACGATCAACGCAAACGTATTCCGATTCGTGTCTTTGATATATTTCGGATAATAATCCGGGTGATGGCAGATCAGAATCTTCACACCGTCTTTTTGTGAAAATTGATCCAGCCATTCCAGATCATATCGGGTGGACATTCCACCAATCAGAAGTTTCTGTCCTTTTACCGTCAGTTCACAATCCCGATTATCCAGAAAAACCACCCCATGATCTTTAAAAAACTGCAAATCTTCTTCCGTGTGATACCATTCATGATTGCCGACACCAAGCACCACCGGAGCAATTTTTACCGCTTCTTCCAGAAAACGATAACCGTTTGCCTTGTTCCAACGCTTCGTTTGTTCTCCGGATGATGCGGAACCATCAAATTTTCGCACAATATTGAAAAACCAGGTGCGGGTGCGCGGGATTCCCTGCCATTCATCCATCTGCTCTACCGTCCAGGGACTGACGACCGGATCATGGCGTTCCATCAGGTCACCGGCAACCAGGATCAGATCCGGTTGCTGCTGATGCAGGATGGAAAGTGCTGCATCTGGACAGCGGTCGTGAACATCGGAAATCAGGGCGATGTGTACGCTGCCGGAAAGTTGAGTGGGGATATTGTATGTTGTTGTGATTGTTTTGCTTTGCTTGTTGTTTTTCATCCTCTATTTTTATACAATTCCTATTTCTTTATATTTCAATTTTTTATCCATATGTAAATTATAGTTAAAAACAGCCCGCCATTTTTCGATAGTGGGACTGTTCATTTTCATAATTGCTTTTTTTTCTCACGCTTCTCCTGTCAGCACCGGAAAATACTTTTTCAAAATATTGCCCATCCACTGAATGACCGGTCCAAGTGTCAGCACCATGATCACAGTCATAATTCCAAGTTTTCCACCAAAGACAAGTCCCAGTATTGTCACAATACAGTCAAAGCACATACGAACTACTTTAAACGGGACTTTCGGCAAATGGTCGGATATAATAATTGGAATCGCATCATAAGGTGCCGTTCCCATATCTACGTCCATATAAAGTGCTGCCGAAAGAATAAATACAATAATCGCCGGAATGAGTACTCCAATCCGAACCTGCATACTCTGAAATAAGTTTTCCGGAAATACCTGATTCCAGATCCACATAAAAAAATCTGCATAATATCCGATTAAGATCATATTTGCAAGTGTCCCAAAACCAAGATTTTTCCCACCGAATATCACAACGATTACCAACAGTATCACATTCAGCAATGCCTGCCAGTTTCCAAAAGTCATCCCTAATTTCATCGAAATGGCGCGGTTCATCATCGTACATGGATCTGCTCCCAGATCTACCAGTAACAAAAAGGAAAGGGAAAATCCCATACCAAGAACTGCCAGCATTACTGTAACGAACCGTATGCCAAAATGTTTCTTTTGAAAAAATCCTTGCCAAATTTCTTTCATGCTTTTTCATCCCCCAATTTTTCTCATCTATCTGCTACAAAAACCACAGTTCTTCTTTCGTCGTTGAAATCGCTGTCGCTCCTGCATCCAACGCAGCAATAATGTCCTCTTTATCGGAAATCAGACCACCCGCGATCACCGGAACAGACAGCTTCTCTGTCATCTGCCGAATAACTTTCGGCATCACTCCCGGCATCAGTTCTACACAATCCGGGCGTAGTGCTTTTGTGCATTTTTCCACATTTTCATAAGCAGCGGAATCAATGACAAAAAAACGGTGCACAGTATATAAGCCAAGTTCTTTTGCCCGGCGGATCTGCGGCTGCTTGGTGGAAATGATTCCATCCGCCCTCGTTTCTTTCCTGATAAAATCCACACTGATCTCCCGACTGGATAGTCCGTTCACCAGATCCATATGCACAAATGCCAGTTTTCCTGCAGATTTTACCTGATCTATAATTTCCGAAATGGTGCAGACATCCCCAAATAAAATAAAAACAATGCCACTCTCGGACTGACAGCAGTGTGCCAGTCCTTCCAGATCTCTTGCCGCTGCGATCACCGGACAATCTTCTAATTGTTCCCGAAACAAATTCTGAAGCATACCTTTCTCCTGTCCCCTGTTCTCTTTTTCATGCCATATCATATAACTGTTCGAAAACAATCCCTGATATATATTTTTTCCTATCAATCATAAATGAGGAAAAAAATCGCCTCTAACATTTCTTACTGACGCTTTTCTACAATAAACAGATAACTTCCATTTTTCTCCTGAATACAAAATTCCTGAGCCAGACGGAACTGTGGATGCAGACGAAGCTGTTTTTTCACCAGTCCCATTTCCCTTGAAAAGAAGATCATACGACCATCCTCCGCCAGCACTTCATCGGATTTTTCAAAAAATCTGCGATACAGATCGTCCAGCTCCGGTTTTGACAGATTGCCTGCCGGCAGATCGGTAACGATCTCATCAAATTTATAATCATGCACAAAATCAAAATAATCGCGATTGATATAATTGGTCTGCATACCGGCAATCTTGCTGTTTACTCGCGCTTTCTCGATCGCCTCGCCAAAAGTATCAATTCCGTAAGCATTTCGCGCCGGTACCGCAAATCTGCGTTCCATTAACAAAGTACCCACACCACAGAACGGATCTAAGATCTGCGCATACTCTTTCAGATATGGTTTTGCCAGTGCCATCAATCCTGCTGCCATCATTGGTTTCATGCTTGCTGCCACATAATATCTGCGATAATCAAAACGATGATCCGGCAGTGTATACAGTTTTAATAACGGTACAAATCCGCCCTCACGATGCTGTAACAGGCGCAATTCCACTTCATAATGCGAAGTAGAGTTGATCAGGTTTCGCTCAAAAGCTCCTTCTATCGCTGTTGCCACACGTTTTGAAAAAATGCTTCGCTCCTCTAACGACATGGCACCGGATACTCCGATCCTGAAGCAAAATGGGACATCACCTTTGTGTGTCTCTGCTAAAATCTGCATCAGATCGGATTCTGCCAGCTGCGCTGCCAGTGTTTCCGGATCTGCGGAAAGCACGTTACCCTCTGTCTGCGTGTGAATCACAAACAGTAATTCCTGAATTGTACGGATTTTCATGACTGTTTCAAAATCAGGCACAATGGTACGCACACCGGATTTTAATACTTTTTTCTTTCCAGTCACTTCTTCTGCCAGTGCATCACGAAATGCCGGAATGGTCAAAAGCAGTACCTCGCTGGAACGGTTCCATCCATTAAAGGTATGTTTTTTCACACCTTTTTTCTGCAATAAAAGTTCCTGCAGCGCACGGATCTCTGCCTGCACATGTTTCTTTTCTTCTTCCGGCGCATCA
Organism: Eubacterium ramulus; assembly: GCF_003122485.1. Classification (GTDB taxonomy): domain Bacteria; phylum Bacillota; class Clostridia; order Lachnospirales; family Lachnospiraceae; genus Eubacterium_I; species Eubacterium_I ramulus_A. Next base: position 13,836 of record NZ_JRFU01000139.1, on the reverse strand, counting down.
TAAGCAACCAGCTCCTGCAGACGCACCTCTAACTGTGGCAGATACTCGCTGCAGTCGATCATGGATAATGCCTGCACATAGGCTTCTTTGACAAATAATTTATCTTCTTCCTCATAGGCATCCATCAGTACATCCAGCGCATCCTGACAATGCAATTCTCCAAGGATCAATGCTGCATTTTTCCGTACCTTCGGATCCTGATCCACCAGACACTTCATGATCTCATCCAGACGGTTGCCTGTCATGGTGAGAAACACCTTTTTCTTTGCGTCATCCTTCAGTTCTTTTTTCAGAGCGATCAGACTTGCTCTGCGATCGATTCCTTTTTTTATTTTTTCATAAAGATCTCTCATCCGTTTTCATCTCCCGTCTTGTAAACTTGCAGATAAGTATCTACATCTTTTTTAAACTGCGCCCACGCATCTTCATGTTCCACATAATAGAGCGGACACAGTTTTCCAGTTACATCATAATGCCGGATCACATCTTCCGATGTCAGTCCAAATTTTGCACAGAGCCATGCGGTCAGTTTGATCACCGAATCATACGTTGCCTGTTCAAAAGAACCGTCCTCGTTTTTATAACAACACTCGATAGAAATCGTATCGCTGTTGCGGTCATTGGATGCATAGGCAATCTCCGCAGTTGGAATACACTGCACAATCTCACCTTCCAGTCCCACGACAAAATGAGAACTTGCCTTTGTCGTATGCGTATCTTTCAGATTTTCAAAATAATTGCGGTTTGCAATGGCAGTTGCGCCGGGGTTTGCCGTATAGTGAATGACAATGCCATTTACTTTTTCCAGCGCTGTGCCCGGTCTGGAATATGCATTGACCGTCAAAAGTTCCACGTCCAGTTCCGGTCTGTTTTCATCCACTTCGGACAAGGTTACCGGACTGTCTGCACTGACCGCTTTGTTTTTCTGATGTCTGGTCACACCCACGATCACCAGCAATACCAACGCCAGTAATCCCAGTGCCATCCATACCCTTGACATATCGTATCTTTTTCGTCTGCTTTTCCGCTTCTTTTTTCTTCGCGGTGCGTTTTTTTGTACCTTCTTCTGTGCTGCCATATGTTTTGATTTCCTTCGACTCTATGTCAAACAATTTTTGCTTATTGTGAAATAGCACGATCCCTTTTTTCAAATACAATTCAAAATATCATGAACAAAAAAAGTTCATGATCAACATTTTGCCAATCATACCAATATATTGACTTGTTTGCGCTCATTGTATCATACATATTACTTGTTTTTTGTAAAATAGGTTCTTGCAAGTTCCAATGTCCGCGCTAACTGCTCCTCTGTATGTTCCATGGAAATAAATACTGCCTCAAACTGCGCCGGAGCCAGATAAATGCCATGATTCTGCATGTAATTGCAGTAATCTGCATATGCCTTTGTATCCGATGTCTGTGCACTTTCATAATCAACAACTTCCCTGTCTGTAAAAAACAGGCTTCCCAGTGAAGTAATATGGTTGACATGATAGCCTCTGCCGCTCTCATCCACAATTTTCTGCAATTCCTCGAAAAACCGGTCAGATTTCTGATTTAGGGCAGCGTAGGCTTCCGGATGTTCTTTTAAGTAAGAAAGCTGTGCAATACCCGCTGCCATTGCCACCGGATTACCGCTTAAAGTTCCTGCCTGATACACAGCACCCACCGGAGATACCATTTCCATGATTTCTCTGCGTCCGCCATATGCGCCAACCGGCATACCTGCGCCGATGATTTTTCCAAATGTGGTCAGATCCGGTGTCACGCCAAAATAGCCCTGTGCACCGTCTGCCTGCATACGAAATCCGGTAATGACTTCGTCAAAGATCAGCAATGCGCCATATTTGTCACAAATATCACGAAGTCCCTGCAAAAATCCCGGCTTTGGCGGTACGGTTCCCATATTTGCACCAACCGGCTCTACCAGAATCGCTGCGATCTGTTCTCCATAGGTGTCAAAGCAATTCTGCACGCTCTCCAGAGAGTTATAATCTGCGGTGATCGTATCTGCGGTGCAGCCTGCCGGAACACCAAGGGAACCCGGAACGCCCGCGGTCATAACGCCGGAACCTGCCTTTACCAGCAACGCATCCGAATGACCATGATAGCAGCCATTGAATTTAATAATTTTATCTCTGCGTGTAAAACCGCGCGCCACACGAACAGCACTCATCACTGCCTCGGTGCCGGAATTTACCATACGCACCATTTCGATGGACGGCACCATGCTACAGATCAGTTTTGCCATATCCACTTCTATAGATGTCGCTGCTCCATAGCTTAAACCGCGTTTTGCATACTCCATCACCGCATCCAAAACCAGCGGATGATTATGTCCTAAGATCATCGGTCCCCAGGAACCGATAAAATCTATGTACTCGTTGCCGTCCTCATCCCACATCAGCGCTTTGTCCGCTTTTTTGATAAAACGCGGGGTAGAACCGATAGAACCAAAGGCACGAACCGGTGAATTCACGCCACCCGGAATGTATTGAACTGCTTCCTGAAAAAGAGCTTCTGATTTTTTGATCTCCATTATCCGATTCTCCCTTCATCCATGCATTTTGCCAGTTCTTCTGCAAAATAGGTAATGTAAATATCTGTTCCCGCGCGGTAAGCAGCGACTGCCATCTCACACATGATAGAAGTCTCATCGATAAATCCCGCCGCTGCGGTGGTTTTTACCATGGAATACTCTCCGCTGACGCTGTATGCTGCCACCGGAAGATCTGTTATATCTTTTACTTCGCGAATCAGATCGCCGTAAGCCATAGCAGGTTTCACCATTACAATGTCTGCGCCCTCGATGACATCCTGTTCTACTTCTTTTAACGCTTCTCTGCGGTTGTGATAATCCATCTGATAAGTTTTGCGGTCACCAAAAGCCGGTGCGGAATCTGCCGCATCCCGGAACGGACCATAAAAAGCAGACGCAAATTTTGCAGAATATGCCATGATCGGTGTATTGATATAACCGTTGGCATCCAAAATGTGACGGATCGCGCCGACTCTGCCATCCATCATATCAGAAGGTGCTACCATATCTGCACCAGCCTGAACCTGGGATAAAGCCGTTTTCTGTAACAGTTCCAATGTTTTGTCATTATCTACATCATGTCCGCAAAGTACACCACAATGACCATGAGAAGTATACTCACACATGCAGACATCTCCGATCATATACAGATCCGGGAACAGTTCTTTTGCCTTACGAAATCCCTGCTGAACAATGCCATCCTGCGCATAGGCACCGCTTCCAAGCTCATCCTTGTGATTCGGGATTCCAAAGAGCATCACGCCACCGATTTCGGCTTTTGTCAGTTCTTCTAATTTTTCACCCATGCGGTCCACACTGTAACGGTACTGTCCCATCATGGACGGGATTTCTTCTTTGATATTGGTTCCTTCTACAATAAACATCGGATAGATCAGAGAGGATTTATCCATTCTGGTCTCCCGTACCATTTTTCTTAAATTTGCGCTTGTCCGCAATCTGCGCGGACGATTGATCATTTCCATTTTTACTTTCCTCCTGCAGTCTATGTTCGACCGCTTTTCTCTCAACATTTTTATCATTTTCCCATAAAAATGCAGGAACGAATTTTATATAAAAAGTTATAATACTTTATTTTCCATCAGACTGAGATGAACAATTTAAAATTGTCTGTACCAGATCTTCAACGGTTGCCGATTTCGCAGTCACACAGGAAATCCCTGCTTTTTTTGCTTCCTGCGCGGTCTGTTTTCCGATACAGATGCCCTGCACATGACTCAGATCCGTATCCGGTACATTTTTTACAAAGCCCCGAACCGTAGATGCACTGGTAAAAACTACCATGCAGCCTTCTTCCACCAGCTTCGGTACATTCACCCATTTCTGCTCTTTCTCTATGGTATCATAAATCGGCAAATCTGCAATCGTAACTTTTTTCCTTTTCTGAATCTCCCGGATCAGTTCCTGACTGCCGTTTCTCACCCGCGGAATCAAAATATGATTGCCGTCTGCACAGGCTTCCCCAATGCAGATGCCAAGATGTGCCGCATCGTACACCTCTGGAACCAGATCTGCAAAAACACCATGCAGTTCCAGTTCTTTTGCTGTACCCGCTCCCAAAGCTGCGATTTTTGCTCTGAAAAATCTTCGGATATCGATTTTTTCTTTTTTTAACTGATCAAAAAAGCAATTTACACCAGACGGAGAGGTAAATACCACATATTGATAATCATTTAACAGTACATCAGACAACTTCTGAGCCATGTCTATATGCATCTCTGCCTTTTGATTCTCATTTTGTGTCTCGGTATCTTCAACATTTTTCTGTATCCATTTTTCTGTTATATCACATTCATTCGAAAAATTATCATTGGGATGAATCTCAATGGTCGGCAGTTCCAGCACTTCTGCCCCAAGGCTCCGTAACCGTTCTGCCAGCGCCCGGCTTCGCTCCCGCGGTCTTGTAACAATAATTTTTTTACCGAACAGTGTTAGTTTTTCATACCAGTTAAATTCATCTGAGAGTCCACAGACTTCTCCCACAACGATGACTGCCGGTGTTTCCATTGGATTTTTTTTCACTTCTTCCGGCAGTTTTTCCAGTGTACTCACGATCCGTCTCTGTTTTGCTGTCGTTCCCCGGCTTAATAATGCCGCCGGTGTTTCTTTCGCTTTTCCGCCGTTGCATAATCCCTGACAAATATCTGTCAATGCGGAAACGCCCATCAGAAATACCAGTGTTCCTTCCAGTTTTGCCAGCGTGGTAAAATCCAGATTCAACGGTTCGTCTTTTTTCTTATGTCCGGTAATGATATGCACACTGGACGCATAATCTCGATGCGTCACCGGAATGCCGTTGTAAGCCGGTACAGAAATGGCAGAGGTCACCCCCGGTACTACTTCGAATGGAATGTTGTGTTTTGCCAGCAACTCCAGTTCTTCGCCGCCGCGTCCAAACAGGAACGGATCTCCACCTTTTAAGCGCACCACGCATTTTCCTTCCTGCGCTTTTTTCAAAAGCAGCTCATTCATCTGCTCCTGCGGCATGGTATGATTACCGGAACGTTTTCCGGCATCGATTTTTTCTGCTGCTTCCGGCATCATCAGCAGGATACTCTCTCCCACCAGCCGGTCATACACGACGACTTCTGCCTGTTCCAGCACACGCTTTGCTTTTAACGTCAAAAGTTCCGCATCGGAAGGTCCGGCGCCCACCAGCCAGACTTTTCCTTCTTTTTTCTGTTCCATTTAGCGCTCCTCCTGTGCTTTTCCTTCTGCCTGCAAACGACGTGCCAGATTTCTGCCAAAATTTTCTGCCTGATTACATGCATTTGGTTTAAAAACAACTTTTTTGTGATCTGTACAATCTGTAGGATCTATAGAATCTGACAAATCTTTCTGAAGCAGATTTTCTTTTGCCAGATAAATAAATTCCGTTTCGATGACACTTTTCCCGGTAGCTTCCACATAATAAAGTCCTCGCAGCGTCAGTTTTCCATCCTCCGCAATCGTTGCATGCGCTGCCACCGGAGAGGAACATCCTCCGTCCAGTTCCCGGATAAATGCCCGTTCACAAAGGGATGTGATCCGGCTTGCTTCGGAACAAAATGGTTGTAAAAATGCATAATTTTCACCGATACGTCCCTGTAACGCCAACACGCCCTGTCCGGCAGCCGGAATCATTTCTTCTACCGAAAAATATCGGGTAATCCTGTTTTCCAATCCCAGTCGTTTTAATCCTGCTGCTGCCAGAATCGTTGCAGAGAACTCCCCGGAATCCAGTTTTGCCAGACGTGTCTGTACATTTCCACGAATCGGTGCAAAGGTTGCCTGTGGATACAATTTCTGAAACTGCAACATCCGGCGCTGACTCGAACATCCCACCGGTTTGGAAAAATCCAGCTCTTTCACACCGTCTGGCAATACCAGTACATCCCGCGGATCTTCCCGCTTGGAAAACCCGATCAGCGGCAATTCAGTCGGAATTTCTGCCGGCATATCTTTCAGACTGTGTACCGACAGATCACTGCGCCCATCCAGCAATGCCGCATCCAGTTCTTTCACAAACAATCCTTTTCCGCCAATCTTATCTAATGTACGATCCAAAATTTTATCACCGGTAGTTTTCATGGTAACAAGCTCCGGCTCGTATTCCGGGCACTGATTTCTGATATAATCCATCACCATCTCGCTTTGAATCACAGCCAGACGGCTCTCTCTGCTTCCGATTCGAAATTTTTTCACTGTTATTCCTCCACATTGTTATAATCTACCGTTCCAAGTATTTCCCGGATTTTTGCACTTACCTCACGCACTTTTCCATGATCGTTATTACAGGAATTGATTCCTGCCACAATATCATCTTCTTCCACCAGCGCCGGAAACCGAAAATCACACAGTGCTTGGTCGGATGCTACATTCACCCAGATATGATGCTTTTTACACTCTTCCCAGACTTCCAGATCCGCTTTTTCGTCCCCGGTCGCCGTCAGCACCAGTTCATAACCTCTGGTCATGCCATGCATAAACGGACTGCGGATCAGCTCCAGCCGCTTTCTGCCATACTTCTGCTGTAACTGTAAAAACTCCATCCGAATCTCCGATGCAGTCACCGTTACATCCGCGCCAAACCGCAGCAGGCTTTCTGTTCTGCGCAGGGCAATATTTCCTGCTCCCACCTGCAATACTTTTTTCCCTGTAATATCTACAAAAAATGGAAAATATCTGTGATCCATCCCTTTTTCTACTCCTTTTTACTCCTCTTTCCATACTTTTTCCAATGCAGCCAGACATTCCCTCATCACGTCCGTATCTGCATGATCCCGCAATCCAAACAACATCTTCTGAAATACTTTCTGCGATGTCTGTTCCACGGCATCTGCCAGCTGTCGACACTGACTGGCATCCAATTTCATCTGCTGAAACGTTCTTCCCATCCGCCAGCTTACATCCTGCGCTGCTAGTGCACCAAACTTTTGAATCTGCGGCACCATATCCCGACATTCATACCAGGAAACAAATGCTGCCAGTTCTTCTTCTGCCAGCAGGTTTGCCGCCTGTAACTGCTCCTGCTGCCGCTCAGACAAACCGATGCCACCCTGAAAATCATCGATGTCATAGACTTCTGCCCATGAAAGTTCCCGGATTGAGGTATCAATGTCCCTTGGCACTGCCAGATCCACAAAAGTGATCGGATGCTCCAGCTTCCATTTTTCCAGTTCCACACGCTCTAATGTCACATTTGGGCTTGCTGTTGCCGATACTACATACCGGCATTCCGGAATTTTGTGATAGCGTTCCCCGTAATGAATCCGGGCACAGCCTTCCGGAATCCGCACTTCTCCGCTGTGATACTGTCGAACCGTTACCGTTACATTTGCGCCCCGCTCCTGAAACGCCCGTGCCGTCAGCCGTCCCATTTCACCATTTCCGATCACAAGACAGTTTTCTCCGGCAAACTGATACCCCTGACGGGCAAGCTGTGTCAGTGCTGCATCAATCGTTGATGTGTTTCCTTTTGGAATTGCCACCTGTGTTTTGATCTTTTTGCCCGCTGTCACTGCCATACGAAACAGTGTTTTTAACACCGTATCCGCAAATTCACCACTTCGGGCAAATTCCAGCGCATCGCCTACCTGCGTCAGAATCTGATCTTCCCCGATGATTTTCGATTTCAGTCCCGCGGTCAGCAAAAAAAGATGCCGCACCGCGTCTTCTTCAGTTCGCACCGTAAAAAGTTCCCGTAGCCGTTTTTCTTCTTCTCCGGAAATCTGTTTACAGTGGCAAATAATCCGGTAAAGATCCGGCTCTGCCTTCGCATCCAGAGACACATACAGCTCCATCCGGTTACAGGTAGACAGCAACACGCAGCCGTCCACGCTTTGCTGCCGGACGACTGCCTCCATCAGTTCTTTTTGTTTTGTCTTTGTAAAGGAAAATAATTCCCGTTCTTCCACAGATGCTCTGCTGTGGTCAATTCCTATCATCTGTATGTTTATCATGATTTCTTCATTCCTCTGCTGCTGTCAAGATCATATAATAATGCGTTGCAGATTGCTGCCGCCACGTTGCTTCCGCCTTTTCTGCCTCTTGCGATGATATAAGGCACATCGGTTTCCATGATCAGTTCCTTTGCCTGCACCACATTGACAAAACCGACTGGGACACCGATGATCAGTGCCGGTGCAAGTTTTCCTTCTTCGATCAGTTCATACAGACGGATCAGCGCTGTCGGTGCATTTCCTATGGCAAAAATCAGCGGTCCCGGTAGGGATGCTGCCTTATCCATGCTTGCTGCGGAGCGGGTAAAACCATGTTGTCTTGCCGCCTCAGCTACATCTTCATCTGAGATAAAATTGCAGGCTTTTCCGTGCAGATTTTCCAATGTTCGTTTGTTAATGCCGGACCACGCCATCTTCGTATCCGTCACGATCGTCGCACCTGCCCGAAGCGCTTCCTTTGCCTTTTCCACCGCATGTTCCGAAAAAGTAAGGGTATCTGCATATTCAAAATCTGCCGTCGTATGAATGACACGTTTAATGATGTGCGCCTTGTCTGCCGGCAATGTAATTCCTTTTTCTGCCAGCTCCTGACCGATGATCTCCATACTTCTCTTTTCAATATCCATTGGTTTTACATGTTCAAACTCCATGGTGTTCTCCGCTGCTCCTTTTTCTATCACAATTCAAGTCGAACGCACGTGAGACTTGAACTAAATGTATTTTTATCTTAATATTCAATGCCCTCTCTGGCAGTAATTCCGCTTTCAAAGGGATGTTTTATTTTTCGGACCTCTGAGACATAATCCGCATATGCCAGCAATTCCTCTGCCGGATCACGTCCGGTCAAAACAACTTCCAGATTCTGTGGACGCTGCTCCAGAAACGCAAGCAGACGTTTCCGATTGATCATTTCTGCCCGATATGCCGCACAGATTTCATCCAAAACCAGCAGACCATATGCATCCTCTGTCGCGCGTCGAAGTGCTTCTGCCAGATAATGGTCATAATATGCCCGCGCCTGCCGCTTTGTTTCCTCATCCATCCGAAAGGTAAATCCGAATTTTTTTTCTGCAGAATATACGGTAATCTCCGGAATCTGTTTTAAAATCCGAAGTTCTGAGGAAGTCCCATCTTTTAAAAACTGGGTAAACAGCACTTTACCGCCGTTTCCGGCAAACCGTACTGCCAGTCCTACCGCCGCGGTGGTCTTTCCTTTCCCGTCACCGGTATAAATATGTACACAACTTTCTGCCACTTTTTCGTCCTCCACATTTATATCATCAAACAGACCATAAAGCGGACATTCGCAATCCGCTTTCGCTACTTGCTCATGAACGCAGTCGCTTTGCAACCTGCGTTCAAACTCTGCATACATTATCTGCCCTGACAAAATATCTACTATAACTATGCTGCTTTTTTCGCAATTTACCACAGAAACTTATTTCATCTGATCACACACCGGCATCCAGAATCCGGTAAATCTGTTCCATATCCAGATGTTTCCGCAAAATATCTGCCATCTTATCGTACTGTGTTTCCTTGTATGCCGCATAATCCATCTGCGCCAGTCCTGCCGGATCAATCCCTTTTTTCTCTGCCAGCGCCTTCACAATGGCATTGACGACTTCCTGCGCATCAAAAATACCATGTACATAAGAGCCATACACATTTTCGCCTATGGCACCCTCGCATTTTTCCATTGCGCTGCCGCTCTGTAACAGTGTTTTGGCTCCACCGTCAGCACTCCCTTCGGAAGTATGTCCCACATGATCGCAATGATCGCTGATTTTTGTCAGCATCGACAGCCTTCCATCCGAAACACTCTGTCCCATATGAATCTCATACCCGGAAAATGCAATGTCGGAGAGTCCTGCCAGATCTCCTTTTACCTGCAAAAACTGCCCGTTCACCCGGGTTCTTGTTTTTTCTTCCGTAAACACCGTATGCATCGGAAGCAGTCCCATTCCGCGCATAGTTCCGCCATCTTCCACACCGAACGGATCGGAAAGTTCTTCGCCAAGCATCTGATAACCGCCACAGATGCCAAAAATCGGACATCCTGCCGCATGTGCCTTTAATACTGCCGCTTCCATACCGGACTGACGCATCCACGCCAGATCACTCATCGTATTTTTCGTACCCGGAAGCAGGATCAGATCCGGATTTCCAAGCTGCGCCGCCCGTTTCACATAACGCACCGACACACCCGGAATACTCTCAAATATATTAAAATCGGTAAAATTGGAAATGCGTGGCAGACGAACCACCACAAGGTCAATCTGACCAACTGCTTTTTCGTTACTCATCCGTTCGCTTAAGCTGTCTTCATCTTCCACATCGATATCCATATATGGCGTTACGCCCACCACTGACCGGTGGCAAAGCTCCTCCAGCATCACAATACCCGGATCAAGAATCGTCTTGTCTCCTCTAAATTTGTTGATGATCAGACCTTTAACCAGCTGTTTTTCCTCTTCTTCCAGGAGCATCATGGTTCCGGCAAGCTGTGCAAACACTCCGCCGCGGTCGATATCGCCCACTAAAAGTACCGGCGATTTTGCCATTTTTGCCATTCCCATATTTACGATATCATCACTTTTCAGATTAATCTCTGCCGGAGAACCCGCGCCTTCGATTACAATGATATCCGACTGTTCCTCCAGCGTATGATAGGCTTTCATAATGTCCGGGATCAGTGTCTTTTTATATTTAAAATAATCCCTTGCCCGCATCGTTGCAAGCACTTCGCCGTTGACAATTACCTGAGAACCCACATCATTGGTCGGTTTGAGCAGGATTGGATTCATCAGAACAGATGGCTCTATTCCTGCCGCTTCCGCCTGCATCACCTGCGCACGTCCCATTTCCAGTCCTTCGGAAGTAATGTATGAATTTAATGCCATGTTCTGGGATTTAAAAGGTGCCACCCGGTAGCCATCCTGTTTAAAAATCCGGCACAAGCCCGCTGCCAGCAGACTTTTTCCCACATTTGACATGGTGCCCTGTATCATAATTGATTTTGCCATATATTCTGTGTCCTTTTCTTCAATGCTTCCAAAAATTTCTCATTTTCTTCCCGTCCGCGCACTGCGATCCGGTAATATCCTTCCGTCAGACCATCAAAATTTCCACAATCCCGGATCAGAAAACCTGCCTCCCGCATGGCTTTCTCCAGTCCTTCTTCTGCCCGGAAAAATATATAATTTGCCGCAGAGCCAAACACCTTAACACCGGCTTTTTGCAAACCTTCCAGTAAATATGCTTTCTGCTCTGCGATCAGTGCTCTGCTTTTTTCCACAAATGCGGTCTCTTTTACGGCAGCGATTCCTGCCGCCTGCGCCGGAACTGACACATTCCATGGCTGCGATACTGCTTCCATGCGCCGGATCAGTGCCACATCACTGCAAATGCCATACCCAAGTCTGAGCCCTGCCATGCCATACATTTTTGTAAATGCACGCAAAATGAAAATCTGTGGATTCTCTGCCACCTTTGATAACAGCGTGTGCTTTTCTGCATCTTCCAGAAAATCCGAAAAACATTCATCCATCAAAAGACGCGTTCCCTGTCTCTGACACTGAACTGCGATTTCTTCCGACAATTCCTGATCCAGTAACTGCCCGGTAGGATTATTCGGATTGCACAAGATCAGCAAATCCGGTCGTTTCTTCAATGCTTCTAAAATATCCCGTTGTACACAAAACTGATGTTCCGGCAGCAACAAATGTGTCCGAATCTGACACGCAACACTTTCCAACGCCTGTCGATATTCATAAAAAGACGGAATCGGCAATAATGCTTCTTTTGGCTTTTCTGCCAGCATCAGGGTAAAAATCACGTCCGCGGCACCGTTTCCACAGAAGATCCACTCCGCTGGAACTCCTTCTTTTTCAGCGATTGCCTGCTTTAATGCCTCACAAAACGGATCCGGATAATGAACAGCATCATCAATGGCATCCTTTGCTGCCTGACGCACCGCCTGTGGCATTCCAAGAAAATTGATATTTGCCGAATAATCGATTTTGTTTTGATTGCGGTAAATATCTCCGCCATGTCTGTGCATCCGCTCACCTCCTGAATTTCCATTTTTTTCCTTATTGACGATCACTTATTGAGTATCATTTGCTACCAAAATTTCATTTACTCTGACAGATTCCTTTGCCTATTGCAAATGACTGTATTCATTCCAAAATACGATCATTTACAACACCATTTTTATTCCAAACCAAACTGCAATCCTTATGCCACAAAATACAATCATACCAAGCAGACTTGCCGCATACAGCAGCTTATTCGCCCTTGCAATGTCTTCGATTTCCACTGGGCGAACAGCATCACCAATGGTTGGTTTTTCATGTTTTTTTCCAAAATACCATGCATCTCCTGCAAGCTGCACCTGCAGGGCACCTGCCATCACCGCCTCCGTCTGTGCAGAGTTCGGACTTGCATGATTGAGCCTGTCCCGTTTGAAAATCTTCCATGCAGACGCGCCGTCCAATTTTACCAGCGGCGCTGCAAGAATCATCATAATCGCTGACAGTCTTGCCGGGATAAAATTCATCACATCGTCAAATTTTGCCGCTGCCCTGCCAAAATACAGATACTTGTCATTCTTATACCCCACCATGGAATCCATGGTATTGACTGCTTTGTAAAAATAGCCAAGCACCGGACCGCCGATTGCCATGTAAAACATCGGTGCCAGAATTCCGTCTGACGTGTTTTCCGCTACGGTTTCCACAGCAGCTTTCACCACACCGGTTTCTGTCAGGTTCTGTGTATCCCGTCCGACGATCATGGAAACAGCTTTTCTTCCGGCTTCCAGACCATCTGTCTGCAATACCTCTGCCACCTTCATACTCTCTGTCTTTAACGACTTTGTTGCCAGAATGGTGTAGCACATATAAGACTGTACCGCGAACCCAAGCCAGAACCAGATCCGATAACAAATCATTAAAATTACCAGCGGAATCGCGGTAGAAACCGCCAGCACACAAATGACAAGCAGCACACCGCCTGCCAGCTCCCTATTTGGTTCATGAAATACTTCTGATTCACGTTTTTTATCACAACCATCCTTTTTGCTTTCATTCGTGTTGGTTGTATCCAGTTGTTTTTGTTTCTGCTCCTTTTTGCTTCCCCGGATTCTTTCGTAAAGCGGACGTTCGCAATCCGCTTTCGCTACTTGCTCATGAACGCAGTCGCTTTGCAACCTGCGTTCAAAAAATGAAATCATATTTCCGATAAAGCAGATCGGGTGCCACATCCCATGGGGATCGCCAAAAATCAGATCCAGCACATAGCCCACGATCAGAGTTCCCACAATTATCTCTGTCATCTGTCTATTTAATACGGGTTCCGATGCCACAGGTCACACGATATACCGCCTCTGCCTGCGCTGCCAGTGCACAGGTCAGTCGTCCGGTGCGCTCCCGCCATGCCCGGTCAAAGGCATCCATCGGCACAACACCACAGCCAAGCTCATTGCATACAATGATCGTATCCGGCTCCTGTACCAGTTTTTCCCGCAACTCCTTTTCTAACTTATCATTTTTCTCATTTGAATTTACATGTTCACTTATCTTGCCATTCGCATCCGCCTCCATATGCGCCTTTACCCACATATGAAACTGTGGAAAAATACTTCCTGCTTTTCCGTTTTTCTTCTGTTCTTCTAAAAGCTGTTCCGCAAACGCCATCTTTCCCTGATATGCGCCGCCAATAATTAAAATCATGCACATTCTCCCTGTTTTATCAAATACATGTTTCTATCTTTGTTTGCTTACTGCCTTTCAAGTCGAACGCACGTGAGACTTGGTGCGTGATTCTGGTCAGCGA
>NZ_JRFU01000138.1 GCF_003122485.1 Eubacterium ramulus | reverse complement strand
GCCTCTGCAAAAGTCGCTGCCAAACCGCTTTTTTTCGCACAGGGAAACTTGCATACACCAAAGCCGCTCAAGGTACGGCTTAAAATAAAACCAATGCCAAGAATCCCGATATCCAGCAATTTTGCTTCTGTCCAAATGCCAAAAGCTGCCAGAAAATAACTACAACATGCAATGATTGCAAATGCTCCGGTATGCGGATCTTTTAAAATTTCAAGCCGCCGTTCTGTCGTCTGCCAGGAGCTTAATGCATCGGATGTATCCAAAAAACCATCCAGATGAATTCCACCGGTCACCAGCACTGGAATCAATACTGCCACTGCCGCCTGTAACATCACGCCAAATCCTGCGATCCCGCACAACCAGTACCAGAGCCACAAAAGTGCACCGATCACTGCACCGATCAGTGGAAAATAGCATAATGTATTTTTCATATTTTCTTTTGTCCATGTGATCTGTGGCATTGGTATTTTAGAATACATGGAAAATGCCACAATCAGACTTTCCAGACATTTCATAGTTACACTCTGTCTCTTTCTTTTTTCATTAAAATCGGAATACCGCAGACCACCTCATACACCTGATCTGCCAGCACTGCCACTTCCTGATTGATTTCACCCAGAATCCGCATATATAATTTCGTGCCGGGATCATATTCGATCCCATCATCAAAAATATTATTGCTGACGATTACCAGATGTTTTGCCTCTGCTGCCAAATGCCGGATTCCCTGCAAAATTGCATCCTTACAGTCTTCACCCCGTCCTTCCGGTGCAAACATTTCATTCGCCACCAGATTTGACATACACTCCAGCAATGCCGTACATTCTTTCGGAAGAGAAACCTCTTCCAGGTGCGTTCCCTGTTCAATGGTCGCAAACCCTTTCCCGCTGCGTGCTCTCCGGTGTTTGCGAATCCGCGCCCGGCTTTCTTCATCAAATGCCTGCATCGTTGCGATATATCGTTTTTCCACTGCCGGCAGCTTCATACAGCAGTTTTCCGCAAATTCCGATTTTCCGCTGCCACTGCCTCCGGTTACCAGTATGATCATCGCGTCATTCCGTCCATTTCTTTTTTATCTATTTACAGTTTATATAAGCTGAATTTATAAATACTCTCTCATATATTATTATTTCACCATAACTTATTTATTTTAATCCAATGGTTGATATGCTTCAACCTCTATCTGTGCAAACGTGCTCATTTTGTGATAAATATCTGACGCAAAATCCAGCAGCGGAAAAATTGCCACCGCACCGCTGCCCTCGCCCAGACGCATTTCACATGTCAAAAACGCTTCTTTTTGCAACGCATGCAGCAAAATATCTGCCCCCGGCTCCTGTGAAACGTGGGACGCCAGAATATAGTCTGCACATTCCGGCACCAGACGTACCGCCGTCAGCGCTGCCACCTGTGAAATAAATCCATCCATGATCACCGGTATCTGCAGCGCTGCACCGCCAAGGAACAACCCGCACATTCCCGCAATATCAAATCCACCCACTTTTGAAAGTACATCCAGTGGATCTGACGCATCCGGCTCATGCAGGAAAATTGCCCGCCGAATTGCCTGCACTTTGCGTTTCAGACCATCTCCGGATAATCCCGCACCACGCCCGGTCACCATTTCCGGCTCCATGCCAAGAAAAACTGCTGTCATTGCACTGCTGGTAGTCGTATTTCCGATTCCCATCTCACCGGTTGCAAGCAGCTCATATCCCAGATTCTTTAATTCCTGCGCCTTGGCAATGCCCGCTTCAATTGCTGCAACTGCCTGCGCTCTGGTCATCGCCGGCTCTTTCGTCATATTTTTTGTTCCGTAAGCGATTTTTCGTTTTTCCACCCTGGGCGTATCTACTGCCATTCCGATATCCACCGGAAAAATGCCTGCTCCCGCGCGTTTGCACATGATTGCCACACAGGATTTTTCATCCAGAAAATTCTCTGCCACGGAAGCAGTCACTTCCTGTCCGCACTGTGTAACGCCTTCTTCCACCACGCCATTGTCCGCACACATGATCACCAGTGCTTTATTTTCAATATGAATCTGCGGCGTGCGCTGGATTCCCGCGATCTGAATGATCACATCCTCCAACCGTCCAAGACTTCCCAATGGTTTTCCCAGACTGTCCCAGTGCTCCTTTGCATCTTCTTTTGCCTTCTGATCCACCGGTCTGATTCGGTGTATCGTTTCTTCCAGTGTCATGCTTCTTCCTCCATGCTGCCATGTTTCCTGTTCCCAGTTTCTGCATGCTTTCACAAAATTTGCCGCAAATGCCGGATTGGAATAATAATACAAATGTGGAAATCCTGCTGCATGCGTTTCAGACGCCTGCATACAATCCCATCCCCGCTTCCGCCGCGGCTTTTGCGCCCGAAACGCATCACCGTTTTCACTGCTGTCAAAATAGTGAAATTCATGAGCACGAATCGTCTCTCCCGCTTCTCCCAGAATCTGTTCTTTCTGCGCTGTCAGCTCCACATAACCAAAACGCCCCAGTTTTCCGGTATAAAACGCATGTCCCGGCAAAACACCAACCATCTGCCAGCGCTCTTTTTTCATATCCTCCATCGTCTCATGCAGATACATAAAACCACCACATTCTGCCAGATATGGCATGCCTGCCTCAATCTGCCTGCGAAAACTCTCTTTCATTGTCTCATTTTCACTGAGCTGCTTTGCATACAATTCCGGATAACCGCCGCCGATCAGCAGTCCATGCAAATTCTCCGGCAGTTTTGCATCATGCAACGGGGAAAAAGGAACGATCTGTGCTCCCATTGCTCTTAGCAGATCCAGATTATCTTCATAATAAAAACAAAACGCTTCATCTCTGGCAACTCCGATGCGAACCGGATGCTCCCCCTGACTCTGATTCTGTTCCTTTCCGCTTTCTTTGCAATTCTCCTCTGTCGCTACCTGCAGCTCCGGATAAAAATCTTCCATTTTTTGTTCCTGCAACATGGATGCTCCTGCTGCCACTGTTAAAATTTTATCCAGATCCAGTGTTTTTTCCAAAATTTCTGCCAGTTTTTCAATCCGTTCCTGCAGATCTGTCATTTCTGCCGGTGTCACCAGTCCCAGATGCCGGCTCTCGATGACACATTCTGCCACCTTCGGCACGTATCCAAGCACTGGAATTTTACAATTTTCCTCAATCAACGGACGTAAATCCTCACACATCACCTCTGACGTCTGATTTAAGATCACGCCACAGATATGTGACTTTTTCTCCATCTGCAAAAATCCCCGGATCAGCGCCACCACAGACCGACTCATTCCGCGCATGTTTACCACCAGAATTACCGGTGTGTCCGTAATATCTGCCAGTTCCCATGACGAAGCCTGTGTCGTAATCCCTGCCACACCGTCATAAAATCCCATAACGCCTTCCATTACTGCCAGATCTGCCTGCGCCGCATTTTTACAAAACAGTGCCTTCGTCAGTTCCCGACCAGTAAAATAAGAATCAAGATTCCGGGAAGGAATTCCAAGCACCTGTGTATGAAACAGCGGATCAATATAATCCGGTCCACATTTAAAAGACACCGGGTGTACCCCTCTGTTTTTGAACGCCTGCAGCAAACCACAGGTGATCAGCGTTTTTCCACTTCCGCTTGCCGGTGCCGCCAGCATAATACGTGGTATCTTCATGCGTTTTTCCCTCCCATTCTGATTCCTATCTACTTTTTATCAATCTCTTTTATCTCAGCCTGAGTTGAGACTCCCACCACTGATACTAGCTTGTTTCTCACCACCTATAGAGGTGGGAGTCATCTCCCATCTGATGTCATTCTGCCCGGAAATGCCGCCAAAAGCAATCACATACACCGGATTTTGCCCCATCATCATATGATAATGTCCCAGTAGTTTTGATTTTGCGATCGTAACCGCTGTGATCTCTGCATCCTTGATTTCCAGTTCCTGAAGCAGTACCGTTATCTCTGCCAGCGATTCCAGTGCGATACAGTTGATCACAATGCGGATCTGAGGATTTAACTCCCTCAATTTTGTGATAATCTCCCGCATATTTCCGCCGGTGCCGCCCAAAAACGCATGGGTTGGCACTTCCAGTCCCTGCATTGTCTCCGGCGCTTTTCCATGCACGATCTGCACATTCGGAACCTGAAACTTTTTCTGATTTTCCCGAATCAGTGCCACCGCTTCTTCCTTTCGTTCTATGGCATACACGCTTCCTTCCGGGATCATCCGCGCCATTTCTATAGAAACAGAACCGGTTCCGGCACCAATATCATACACAATAGAATCCCGGCGAAGCTGCATTTTTGATACGGAAATACTTCGCACTTCCTCCTTGGTCATCGGGACTTTTCCTCTGATAAATGCTTCGTCCGTAATGCCATGTGTCACCACAAAATCATCCGGTGTCTGTTTCTGAAGCAGTGCCACACTGACGCCCTCTGTCTGATAATCCAGAAACTGTTCCGGTGTCGCCGTTGTAATCTGTTCCTGTGGATAACTGAGATCCGTTCCCACTGACATTGTCACCTGACCAAATCCATAAGTCACCAGTTCTGCCGCAAGCTGACGAATACTCTCTGCTCCGGAAGCCAGCGTAAACACCTTTTCATTTCTGCTCAATGCCGCAATGATATTTGCCCTGCGTCCATGTACACTCATAAGTTTCATATCGTCCCAGGATGTATGCAGTTTTGATGCAAAATACACTGCACTTGAAATGCCACAAAGCAAATCCACTTCAACTTCCGGCAGCGCATCCACCAGTTTCTTTGCGCCACTGTAAAATCCCACATCTCCGGACAGCGCGATCACAATATTGCCATATTCCTCATGTGAGTGGATATACTCTACAATCTGCTGACTCAGGTACATGGATACCATTGGTTTTTCTGTATCTAAAACCTGTTCCACAGCGTTCAGCATACGCTTTGCCCCGATAATGCAGTCCGCCTGATTGCAGGCACGAACGCCCTCTACCGTCATATTTTCTGCCGCACCCATTCCGATACCAAGCAGCGTTACTTTTCTTCGTGTTGCTGCCTTTTTCCCCGGTTTGCAGCTGCTTAACTTTTCAACTGTTTCTGAAACATTCAAACTATTGCCTTTTTCTGTATCTGCTTCTTCTACATGACAACTTTCTTTCCCCTGAGCTTCTTGCACCTCATTCTTAGGACTGAAAAGTTTCTCCCTCACACTTAAAATTTTCTCCTGAATCTCCTCCAGTGAAAATCCCTGTTCCTGCACAGGACGGCGAATGACCACACAGACTGATCCAGCTTCTTTCGCTGCCTCTGCCTTCTGTGCAAATCCACCTGCATTGCCGGATTCCTTTGTCAGCAGAAACTTTGCCTGCACTTCCCGCAGCATTGCCACATTCAATTCCTTTGAAAATGGTCCCTGCATACAGATCAGCTGCTTTTTGCTCAAGCCCAGTTCTTCTGCCAACGGAAAAATTTCCGGTTGCGGAAGTACCCTTGCATACAAGCGCTCCCGGTCAGAAATCCGTTCTGCCACCATCGGCAATTCCTTCATTCCCGTTGTCAGGAAAATCCGTCCATTTTGCATTTCCAACCACTCCGCTGCCGATTCACAATCCGGAAATGTCACCAGATCTGAAAATGCTGATAAATCAATCTGCCCACGTAACAGACGCACATAACGCATCCCGGTGTTTTCACAGGCAGTCCGAATATTTTTCGTCACTTCCGCCGCATGTGGATGCGTGGCATCGATTACTGCCTGAAAAGGCGCTCCTGATCGTTCCTGTATATAGTTTTCCATCTCCGGCTCCGTCATTCTGCCGGTATGAACCTGAATATAATCCGTTGCCGCAAGCAATTTTTCTCCATATTCGGTGGCCACACAGACCTCTGCACAGATCTGATGTTCCTGCAAAAATTCTGCCAGTTTCCGTCCTTCACTTGTTCCGGCAAAAATCAGGTATTCCGCATGTTTTTTCATATCCGATATCCTCTTGGTGTCACCATTGCTCCATTGATTTCTTTTGTCTGGGAGTTGCCGATAAATACGGTGGTAAACATATCCACTTTTGCATTTCGAAGTTCTCCCAGTGTATAAATCTGCTTCTGTTCGCCTTCTCTGCCAATATTGCTTACCGTCGCGCAGACCAGACTTTCCGGTTGATATTTTAGAATTAGATCACAGGCTTTCTGTAGATAATCATACCGCTTTTTGCTGGACGGGTTGTACAGACAGATGACAAAATCTGCCCCTGCCGCCGCCAGCAGGCGTTTTTCAATTTTTTCCCATGGCGTCAGAAGGTCACTGAGACTGATCACCGCAAAATCATGGATCAAAGGTGCGCCAAGCACGGATGCTCCACCGATTGCTGCTGTCACCCCCGGTACACATTCTACCTCTACCTCCGGATATTCTTCTCCGATTTCCAGCATCAGACCACTCATGCCATACACACCGGCATCTCCGCTGCAGATCATTGCTGTTGTTTTTCCTGCACTTGCTGTCTCAAATGCCATCCGGCAACGCTCCACTTCCTGTTTCATCGGTGTGGTTAAAAATTCTTTTCCTGCAAAATGCTCCCGCACCAGATCCACATACACTGTATATCCGATGATGACTTCGCAGCTTTCCAGTGCTTTCGCTGCCCGGATCGTCATCTGTTCATAAGCGCCCGGTCCAATTCCTACTACATATATTTTCTTCAATGTTGTTTCCTTTCCATCATTCAAGTCGAACGCACGTGAGACTTGGTGCGTGATTCTGGTCAG
>NZ_JRFU01000137.1 GCF_003122485.1 Eubacterium ramulus | reverse complement strand
CGACAAAAATCAATACCTCTGATTTGTCAAAAACTTCACTGCACCAGTTTTTCAATCCATCGGACACCGCACAAACTTCCGCATGCCGCTCTGCGACCTGATTTTTGCCACTATATAAAACAACTTCTGCCCGTTCCTGCAAGCAATCCTGCATTTTACAGGACAGTTGATATCCGGCTTCTGTAAAAGAAATAATTCTGACAATACTCATGCTTTGTCTTCACCTTTCGCTTTGCGATATTCGGTAGAAAAATTTGGGTTATACAGTTCCGATCTGGCATAATTACTGTGGGTAACTGCTTCTCCAATGATCATCAGCGCCGTTTTCGTAATGTTGTGCTCCTTCGCGGTCTGCGCCAGTGTTTCCACCGTGCAAATATATTTTTCTTCTTCCTTCCAGGTTGCCTTGTATACAATCGCTGCCGGTGTCTCTGCCGTATAACCGCCTGCAATCAACTCCCTGGAAAGTTCTTCCAGCAATCCGGTACTCAAAAAAACAACCATGGTTGCCTGATGCGCCGCAAAAGAAGCAATACTCTCCCGTTCCGGAACCGGTGTGCGTCCCGCCATGCGGGTGATGATCGCACTTTGAGAAACGCCAGGCAAAGTATATTCCAGATTCAATGCGGAAGCCGCACCGCAAAAAGCGCTGACTCCCGGACAGCTCTCATAATCAATCCCTTTTTCATCCAACCGATCCATCTGTTCACGAATTGCGCCGTAAATACATGGATCACCTGTATGTAACCGAACCGTCATCTTTCCTTCCGCTTCTGCCTTTTCCATCACTTCCAGAACATCCTCCAGTGTCATTTTTGCACTGTTATAAACCATGCATCCCTCCTTTTTATAATCCAAAAGTTCCGGATTCACCAGTGATCCCGCATAAATGATCACATCTGCCTGTTCCAGAAGATTTTTTCCACGTACGGTGATCAGATCTACCGCACCGCTTCCCGCTCCAACAAAATAAACCATGCCATTTCTCCTATTTTTCACTTTCTATATTTACCATGCAGACAGTCCCACAAAAGTATATCCGATCGCACTGACCTGTATCACATACCAGTTTTCAGACATATTCAACTTGCATATCTCTATTGCCATTATTCTTCTTTACTTTTCTGTTCCTGCAATTGCTCAAGCAATTGTTCCACCAGAGACGTTCTCCCAAGCTCTCCATGCGCATTGCTGTACAGCACTGCACCGATTTCCAGTCGCCCCTGTGCCCGATGATTCAGATAATATTCCACTTTTTCTGTAATGATCTGCATCGTCTGTGCCCAATATGGCGTCTCTTTTAAAATGCTCAATCCCTCATCGGTGGTTACTGCCACAAGAATCCGGTTTGCCGTATCTGCATCCGCCCCTGCCCGCAGCGCACAGGCAGCCATGATCTCCATCCGGGCGTCTGCCTCTCTGGAATGGGTGTTCATAATGCCGCCTGCCACCTTGATAAATTTGCCGATATGTGCCACAAACAAAACGCCTTTTAATCCCATATTTACCGCAAAATCAATGGTCTGTCCGACATAATTGCTGCATTTTACCGCTTCTTCTGCCTCAAACGTAAAATTTCCGGACAGATACTGCAATCCATAATTGCCCGGAGCGATCAGCAGGTACTTTCGGTCTCCCGCTGATTTCTGCTTCATTTCCACCTGAATGCTGGAGATCAACGCCTGCTCACTCATCGGCTCCACAATGCCACTGGTTCCAAGAATTGAGATGCCGCCTTTGATGCCAAGCCGCGGATTGAAGGTTTTCTCTGCCACCACAGCTCCGTTTGGAACTGAAATGCACACTTCTACCCCTTCCGTATAGTGATATTTTTCACAAACCGCCTGTACTTCTTTTGTGATCATCTCTCTTGGCACCCGGTTGATGGCAGGGGCGCCGATGGACTGTTCCAGTCCTGGAAGTGTCACGATCCCCACACCCTCTCCGGCAGTAATACCTACCGAAGCAGCTGCTTTCAAATCGGATTTTTCACTCTGTTGAAACTTCTGGCAGATTGCCTCTGCTTCCTGCCGTTCGCACAACGTCACTTTCGCATAGATCCGCAGTCCCGATGTCACATCCGGATCGTCACCGCCATCCTTTTGAATGGCACAGGAGCATGTTCTCTGACCACCTTTTGCATCCAGCACTTCCAAATACAGCATAATCCCTTTTGGTGTCAGCAACTCCACTACCGGAACATCCTTCCCCGAAAAAAGCATTTCCGCCGCTGCCTTAGCTGCAGCCGCCGCGCTGCTTCCCGTGGTGTATCCAAACCGCATTTTTTTATTATCTTTTATCACAAAATAATTTTCCAGACCATTTTTCATACTATATACACCATTCTGCCTGTTCTGATCACTAAGTTTTTGTTTCTCTGATCTGTTTGTTTTGATTACAAGGTTTTCAGTCCTCTGATTCCTATCAAACTATTTCACAGACTTTTTGTCCCTGTTTCCTGTCAGATATTTTACAGTTCTTCTGATGTTTCTCCCTGCACATTCTGGGTTGTTTCCAGAAACGGCAAAATCTTCTCCAGAGACGGATTGTCCGCATCCGGCCGCCATGCCGCAATTATTTCAATCGTATCCTCCGGTCCACCAAAAGGAACTGCTGCCAGCCGCCCTCTGGTCTGCATCGGAATCGTCATATATGCCGGTAGGATCGACACCCCCATATTTGCGGAGAGCATCAGCAAAATTGTTTCCACGTCTTCGATCTTTGCCACCACATTCGGATGATAACCGCATTTCCAGAATTTTTCAATGATCCTTTTTTCTTCTCCGATCTCACTGTCCGGTGTGCAGGCAAGGATCAGATTCTCATCTTTCAAATCCCGACGTGTCACATACTGCTTCTGCGCCAGAATATGCGTCCGCGGAAATACCGCATTCATGCGGTCCTCACCGATTTTCCGCACAACCACATCTTTATAGTAGCGCTCCTCAAACATCGGCATCAGCACCAGATCCAAATCTCCTTTTTTCAGAGATTTGAGCAGCATGGATGGACTCTGATTCACAAATTTCATTGCAATATTCGGGTATTTTTCATTGAATGCCTGAATTTTTTCCGCCATTCCCGTATTTCCAATTCCAATAGAAAAACCGATATCCAGAGAACCGATAAATCCACTGGATGCTTCCCTGGTTCTCTCAATCGCAGTCTGCATCCGTTTCAGCAGCAGCGTTGCCTCCTGCAAAAATACGTTTCCCGCCGGAGTCAGCACAACCTTCTTTTTCGTCCGTTCAAACAGACTGACGCCAAGCTGTTCCTCAAGCGCTTTGATCTGTTGAGTAACTGCCGTCTGTGACACGTACATCGACTCTGCCGCCTTTGTAAAATTCAATTCATGCGCTACCGCAAGAAAATACTCCAATTGTCTGCTGTTCATGCTCTCTTTTCAACCCTTTATATACTATTTTTCTTCTGGTTTGTTGTATTTTACATAACCCGGATGTCTGCCCGGAATCTTATATCCGTTCTGGCGCAGATCCATCAGCGCATTAATTTTGTCCTCCGGCATATCCGGTGCGCCGCCAAGCAGATGAATATACAGAGAAGTCTTTGCAAACATTTCCAGTGATTCCATACGGAAATATGCTCTGGTCAAACTTTCTCCAACCGTCAGTGCACCATGATGTGCCAGTAAAATTGCATCATGCTCCTGTAAAAATGGAGCAATGGAATCCGGCACTTCGTCCGTAGACGGCTGTGCATACGGTGCTACCGGAACTGCTCCCAGATTTACAATATTTTCCATGGTCTGATAACCATCCAGCGCACGTCCCATAGATGCATAACTTGTTGCAACCGGCGGATGTGCATGCACAACTGCCTTCACATCGTCCCGCTCTGCATAACAGCGAAAATGCATTTTCATCTCAGAAGAAGGTTTGTATCCCTCTGCCGCTGAGATCACGCTGCCGTCTGCTGCCAGATGCACCAGGATCTCCGGTGTCATTGCAGCTTTGCTCACACCGGAAGGAGTGCACAAAAAGGTACCGTCCTCCAGTTTTACAGATACATTTCCGTCATTTGCTGCCACGATTCCGCGCTGCCACATTTTATGACATACATCGCAGATTTCTTCCCGTTCTTTCATTGCATTTAATTCCATCTCTATAAATCCTCTCATTCTTCCATTTCTGCCCTACAGTATAGCACATATCCTGCCATATCTTACAGGTCAATTTCTTTCATTGCCGCTCTGGCATGATCCGCGATCAGTTCCTGAATTCCTTTTAATTCACCCAAACCACGCATCAAAATAACCACTTCTTTTCCCATAGCCTCAAAGGTTGATTTCCAAGAATCATCCTCCTCACCTGCCATATCGTTATTGGCATGGTCTCCGGCTACCATCATCAACGGTACAAGCACCACGCGTTCATAACTGCCCTGTTCTACCCGGTGCACCAGATCTGCCAGTGCCGGTTTTGCTTCCACGGTTCCCACCAGATAGTCCGTATAACCTTTCTGGCAAAAACGCTCCTGCAGCACATCATACACTTCATTTGCTTTCGCTTCACTGCCATGTCCCATCAGACAAATTGCTGTTTTTCCGTCACAGTATCCGTTCAGTTCATCCGTCAAAATCCGGATCATCCAGTCAAAATCCTCCTCAGCGCTCAGCACCGGCTTTCCGATTGTCACGTTTTCCAATAAATGACGATATGATTCCACTGCATCCAGTAAATCCTGATATTCCAGACCTGCCATTAAATGGGTTGGTTGAAGCACCAGATTGTGTACGTTATGCTGTGCCGCATATTTTACCGCATCATCCACATAGGAAACAAAAATTCCATCTCTTTTTCGCAGACGGTCAATGATCATCTGGCTTGTAAAAGCATCCTCCACCACATAATCAGGGAACTGTTCTTCCATATAGCGATAGATTTCTCCAAGCGTTTTTTCCAATGTATCCAGATAGCTTGTACCAAAACTTACCAGCAGCAATTCTTTTTCTGTTCCTTCCACCAGATCATCTAACTCATATTCCGTTTTTTCCACTTCTGTCATCTGAGCATCCACTTTTCTTTCTTCTGTCATCTGATCTGCCCTCCACTTTATTGAATCATTCCGTTTTTCCTCTGTATTTTGCTCCGTTGCAACTTCCATTTTTCTACTACTTTTGTCACAACAATTTACCCTTGTATCACTTTTCTCATTGCCAGCATTCTGCTCTTTTGCAATGATCAGAGAATAATATCCTGCTTCCTCCGGCAGTTCTTCGATCTTGCGATAAACATGTTCGTTCTCCATGCCGCAGTTTTCTACCATAAAAACCTGTTTTCCGGTCTGTGCCAGCAATTCCTTTACTTTTCCGATCTTTCTGCCGGACTTCATAAACACATAATTTCCGCTACCGATGATTTCTGTCTCTGCCCGATGCACTGCCGGTACAATATGTAACGCCTCATTCCATTCCACCAATGGCTCATTGATCCGCGCTGCCGTTGCACAAAAAGACGGAATTCCGCTGACACATCCGGTCTCATAGCCATCTGCTTCCACGATCCGCTGTAAATAGGAAAACGTGGAATAGATCGTCGGATCACCCAACGTCAAAAATACCACTTTCTTCCCGGCATCCAGCATCTTTTCCAACAGTTTTGCACCTTTTTGATGGTTTTCCTGCATTTTTGCCCGATCATGCGTCATCGGCATATAAATCGCCAGCAGTTCCTTTGTTTCCAGCTCCGGCACCGCCTGTACTGCGATCTGATATGCCACTGTATCTTTGGCATGCTCTCCCGGAACTGCCACCACATCAGCCTCCCGGATCATGCGTACCGCTTTCAAAGTCATCAGCTCCGGATCACCTGGTCCGACGCCCACTCCGTATAATATTCCTCTCATTTGTAACTATTCGCTCCTCATATAACTGTTTGTAAATGACATCTCCCGGATAAAAATATCACTGAATGCCTCATGCGTAGACAATTCCACATATCGCATTTGTTTCTGTAACTGTTCCAGCTCCGTTCTTGCCTCTGATGCCAACGCCGCAGATACCGCGCCCTCACCGGCGGCATTTCCCACCGAATGGGTACACTTTACCAGCTCCTTCGGGATCAGTCCGATCTCTGCCGCACTTTCTTTTCGCATATAGCTTCCAAAACCTCCGGCAAGAATTACCTGATCAATATCCTTTATTTTCCAGTCTTTTTCCTGTAACAAAATCTGGATTCCAGCTGCGATAGGCGCCTTTGCCAGTTGGATTTTTCTCACATCCGCCTGTGTCACGCGCACCTCATCCGTCAGACAGATGCAGACACCATTTTCATCCTCTCCGACATAGCGTTTCCATGGTTCGGACACTTCACTGGCAGAAAGTAAAAGTCCCGTCTCATCCATCAATCCTAACTGGATACAGACTGCCAAAATATCGATCAGACCAGAGCCGCAAATACCAGTTGGCTTTCCGCCACCAATCACAGAAACGCAAATCTGTTCATTTTTCGCCCAGACTTCTGAAATCGCACCGGTAGCAGCCGGCATTCCCATGGTAATCTCAGCACCCTCAAAAGCCGGTCCTGCTGCCGTCGCACAACACACATAATCTCCGACAGTTCCAAGCACCATCTCACCATTTGTACCAATATCCAGCAGCAAAGTACGACTGGTCATTGTATGCATTTTTGCAGCGATCAGATCCGCCACAATATCTCCACCCACATAGCCTGCCACCGCAGGGATCATGTATACATAATTACATCTGTTAATTCCGATTCTGCTTCCCTGCATCATGGTTCCAAATTTTGACAACGGCTCAAAAGGCACGACACCGATGCTTTCCGGGGACAATCCGCAAAACAGATGCTCCATCACAGTATTTCCTGCCACTGCCAGCAAATCCACTTTGCCGACCTGTTTTGCTTTTTGCATCAGTTCACCGATCATCTGATTGATCTGATTCATGATCGCAAACTGCATTTTCCGTAAACCGGAGCCTTTTGCCGCCTGAATACGCGAAATCACATCTGCCCCAAAACTGCGTTGTGCATTCGGTGCGCTGACCGTACCAAGCCGCACGCCGGTTTTTCCATCCAGCAAATGACAGACCACCGTCGTCGTTCCAATATCACAAGCTGCCACCAGGCGATTGGTCTGATCTGCCGGATAAAGGTAACAGTCACCCGTTTCCGCGATCACTGCTTTCTGCTCTGCTTCCAGTACGACCATCATGCCATCTTCACACATCGTCTGACAAGACAGCACGTTTTCTCCATTTACGTTCACCAGACATTTTTTGCAGGTTCCAATGCCTCCACAGGGCGCATGCACCTGTGTGATGCCAAGCTCCTGAAATGCTTCCAAAAGCGTTCGGTTTTCCCAGTTTCCTGCAAACGTTTCTGTCTTTCCATTTATTTCTATTGTTATCTTCATTTTGTTCCCTAACCAGGCAAATATTTGTAACCATTCACAATCTATCAACGTTACTTACTCATATCTCAAACATTCATTGAACATCCAATTTTTGCTATTTTTAATATTTTAATATAGTTCTAATTTGCCTATTTTCTTATATTATATTACCCTGCGCTAACAGGTCAACACGTTTTTCTTCCCAGAAACAGAAAAAAAACTGGAAGTTTTCTCAAAAAAGAGTATACTGTTAAAAAGCGCTTTTTGCGTCAAAAGCATTGTTTTGTATACAAAGGGCAGCAAATGCTTTTATTTTTTAATATGGATAGGGAGGAAATGACCAGGAAATGGTCATACTGATACTATGAGATCATTAAATCTGACACTACTCACCGATTTATACGAAATAACGATGATGCAGGGATATTTCAAATCCCAGAATCAGGATGTAGTCGTTTTTGATGCTTTTTACCGCGAAAATCCATGCGGCGGCGGTTATGCCATTGCATGCGGACTGGAGCAGGTCATTGATTACATCAAAAATCTTCAGTTTTCCGCAGATGATATCCGTTATCTGCAGAGCCTGAATATGTTCGATGAGGACTTTTTAAAATACTTAAGCACGTTCCGTTTTTCCGGCAGCATTTATGCAATCCCGGAAGGAACTGTAATCTTCCCGCGTGAGCCGTTTATCAAAGTCGTGGCTCCGATCATGGAAGCTCAGCTGGTAGAAACCGCAATTTTAAATATCATGAACCATCAGAGTCTGATTGCTACCAAAGCAGCCCGCGTCTGCTACGCAGCGCAGAATGACGGTGTCATGGAATTTGGTCTGCGTCGTGCACAGGGACCGGATTCCGGTATTTACGGTGCCCGCGCTGCTGTCATCGGCGGCTGCTGTGGTACTTCCAATGTACTTGCCGGACAGATTTTCAACATTCCGGTCAAAGGTACCCATGCACATAGCTGGATCATGAGTTTTCCGGATGAGTACACTGCATTCAAAACTTATGCAGAATTGTATCCGGATGCCTGCATTTTACTGGTAGACACTTACGACACCTTAAAATCCGGTATTCCGAATGCGATCCGCGTATTCCGCGAAATGAAAGAAGCCGGCGTGGAACTGCACAATTATGGCATCCGTATGGACAGTGGCGATCTGGCTTATCTTTCCAAGAAAGTCAGAAAAATGCTGGATGAAGCCGGTTTTCCAGATGCGATCATCTCCGCTTCCAACGATCTGGATGAATATCTGATCGAAACACTGAAAATTCAGGGAGCCAAAATCACTTCCTGGGGTGTTGGTACAAGCCTGATCACCTCCAGAGACTGCCCGGCGTTTGGTGGTGTATACAAACTGGCAGCGATCCGCAATGTGGACGGCAAATTTACACCGAAGATCAAACTTTCGGAAAATACAGAAAAAGTGACCAACCCTGGCAACAAAGAAATTTACCGTATTTATGATAAAGAAACCGGAAAAATCCGCGCAGATCTGATCTGTCTGTCAGATGAGACATTTGATGAAAACGAAGATATGGTGCTGTTTGATCCAAACGAAACCTGGAAACGTACCCGTCTTGCCGGTGGCACTTATACCATGCGTAAACTTCTGGTTCCGATTTTCGAAGAAGGAAAATGCGTGTACACTTCTCCAAGTGTTATGGAAATTCAGCAGATCTGTACACAGGAGAAAGCAACACTTTGGGATGAGAATATGCGTTTTGTAAATCCGTCTAAGGTGTATGTGGATCTTTCTGATAAGCTGTACAATATGAAACAGACGGTGTTCAATGAACTCAGTGCTGCGAAATATCATGTATAGAATTTAGTCTGTGAAAGCGCCAGTCATCAATCTTACCTTTGCAGCTAACAATCGCTTGCCGAGGAAAGATTGCTGACTGGCGCCTTCAATAACCTACATTAAGAAAAAACCTAATTGAATCCTATTACCTTCTGGGAAATCTTATAAATGGTCAATGACAATTTTCTTCCACCTTTTCCCGGCAGATTTAATGTCTGCCCCATAATCCGGTTACGCAATTTATGGAACAGGCGAATATCCGCATTTTTGATATATGTCCAAAGTTCCCGTTTTTTCTCCAGATTTTCTTCCGTTCCGGATTTCAACAGCATTACCGTGGAAATTACCGTAATGATTTCCAGATAATTCAACATATAATGGCGCAGATGACGATCCGGTATCTTCCACAGATCATACGCATCTACCATCAATTTGTTGACTTTGATCTGCTGATCGATATTTTTGATCATATTTTTCTCATTGACGGACTGATCATCTCTGCCGATATAATAACGATAAAAATCCACATCCAGATAATACATGGTCTTTACATATGGCAATGGCACATATACGAACAAATTATCCACATAAAAGGTGTGTTTCGGAAGTACCAGATGACAGTCACGCAATAACTGTGTCCGATAAATGACCGAATGCATCAAAATATACTTTCCGATTTTAAAGTTCCGCGTTTCTTCCCATCCAAACAGTTGTCCCTGTGGAAGAATGTTGTGATACCGCGTTGCGGACTTGTGTCTTGCTCCTTCTTTTTCGTACACAAAGTTGCTGATCATCATATCCAGCATGCAGCCTGCAGAACACAGATTATGTAACGTATCCAGAATCTGGTGATAACTTTCCTCATCTATCCAGTCATCGCTGTCTACCACTTTAAAATACAAACCCGTTGCATGATTCAATCCGGCATTCAGTCCCGCTCCGTGCCCGCCATTTTCCTGATGAATGACCCGAACAATGGACGGATATTTGCGGGCATATTCATCCGCAATTTTTCCAGTATCGTCGACAGATCCATCATCCACAATGATGATCTCCACATCTTCTCCGCCCACCAGCAGCGAATCTACACAACGACACATATAATTCTGAGAGTTATAACATGGCACTGTAAATGTTAATAGCTTCATACAAATTTTCCCCTTCAGCATTTCTCCTGCAGCGTAAGCCGCATCTATTTTTACACAATGATTATTCCGTTATTCCTTTTAGTATACATCACGATTCTGAAAAAATTAACTTGTTTTTTCTAAATTTTTTATTACCATTCTACACTTCATAATTTGTTCACATTTTATTTGCAAAAAAAACATACTCTCCACATACGAAAGACACAATTCTTCCCTATACTCTTACTTGTAAGATAAATAAAGAACAAAACAACATCTTACAAAACACAATTTTGAAATTATCAATTTCTTTTCATAAATCTTTTTCATGTAGCCGGTGTTCACACATCGGCTTCCTCTTTATTACTCACTACTTATCTTCAAATCGTTCATTTCCAAGACGGATATTCATATATTTTGTGTATGCCGCAAATGCCGCCGGTATCGGATATTTTTCTTCTGAATGTGCCGCTTCCACAAACAAAAGTCCCGCTTCTTCCCTGGTCAGTGAATCAACTTCCACCATATACCCCTGCATCCGCCATTCCACATGGGAAAAGATATGTTTCGCATCTTCCAGCTTCTGAATCCGCATCGGATGAAGGTTCATCTCCTGCACAGCATGTAATGCCTCATCTTCCGATAGTTTTCCAAGTTCATTTGGGAACTCATACAAACCTGCTAAAAGTCCCCGTTTCGGACGCTTTTTCAATACCACACGTTCTCCGTCACGGATCACAAGTACGGTACGGTCTTCGATTCGTCTTGCTTTCGCTTTCTTTTTCACCGGAAGTTCCTGCCAGAGTCCTTTTTTTCGTGTCTCACAGAAATCATGCCACGGGCATTGTCCACACAATGGCTCTCCGTTTGGCACACAGACAATCGCTCCAAGCTCCATCAATGCCTGATTAAAACTACCTGCCCGATCTGCCGGAATCACTTTTAACAGTGCCTGCTCCACTTTTGTTTTCACGGACTGCTTCATAATATCAGAGTCATCCGCTGACACACGCATTAAAATTCGCAATACGTTGCCGTCCACCGCCGGCACCGGGATTCCATATGCAATAGAAGCAATGGCTCCCGCTGTATAATTTCCAATTCCTTTCAGTTCCCGCAGTTTTTCATAATCCGCCGGAAGCTCTCCGTTGTATTGTTCCATCACCGTCTGTGCCGCGATCTGCATATTTCGCACCCGGTTATAATATCCCAGACCTTCCCACAGTTTCAGCAGCCGTTCTTCCTCACACTCTGCCAGATCCTGAACTGTCGGCAATGCTTCCATAAAACGGGCAAAATACGGTTTTACCGCTTCCACTCTGGTCTGCTGCAGCATAATTTCAGACACCCACACCCGATACGGCGTTGCCACCGATCGCCAGGGCAGTGTCCGGGCATTTTTTTCAAACCAGCCAAGCAATGGCTCCACGATCTGTTCTAAGTCAAAATCCTCCAGCATTTCGTTTTATCTCCTATCATGATCATGCAAAATTTTTCCAATCCCGCATGTATTATCTATGTAATCTTTTTTACTGTTGTTTTATTATTTTTCTATATAAGTTCATTATATAACAGAAAATCTTCCTTATAAATTTCCTTTACAAAGAATGTCTTTTAGCACTTTAACAGATTTTTTATACTTTTTCTACTGGCAAATCTTAGTTTTATTGTTTTCTTTTTAACAAATATGGTGTATAATCATATTTGTTAGTAAATGGTATTACATAACTTACCAAAACAGGAGGTATTTCAAATGAATAATTTACTTTTAGAAGTAGAAGGCCCAATCGCCGTACTTACCATTAACAGACCAAAGGCATTAAACGCACTGAACAGTGAGACTCTGACAGAGTTAAACGAAGTTCTGACAGAGATCGAAGGAAGAGACGACATCAAAGTTGTTATCCTTACAGGTGCTGGTGAGAAATCATTCGTTGCAGGCGCAGACATCTCTGAGATGGTTAACTTCTCTGCCGCAGAGGGACGTGCTTTCGGTATGAGAGCTTCTGAGCCATTCTTTAAATTACAGAACATGCGTCAGGTTACAATCGCAGCTGTAAACGGTTTTGCATTAGGCGGTGGATGTGAGATTTCCATGGCTTGTGATATCCGTATCGCTTCTGAAAATGCATTATTCGGACAGCCGGAGTGCGGTCTTGGAATTATCCCGGGATTCGGTGGTACACAGAGACTTGCTCGTCTGGTTGGTATGGGACGTGCAAAAGAAATGATCTTTGCATGCCAGAACATTGATGCTGCTGAAGCTTACAGAATCGGTCTTGTAAACAAAGTTGTTCCGCAGGAAGAGCTGATGGCTACTGCTAAGAAATTAGCTGGTAAGATCGCTCGCAACGCAAGCTACGCTGTTGCTATCGCAAAAGCTGCTATCAACAACGGTTATGACATGGATATCAAGAACGCTGTTGAGTACGAAGCAAACCTCTTCGGTATGACATGCTCTACACATGATAAAACAGAAGGAATGACAGCTTTCCTTGAGAAACGTAAAGAGAAAAACTTTACAGATTTCTAAATCGAACAATTTTTGAATGAAGATCTTATGATTTTTCGATAAAACAAAATGGGGGTGCCACCAATACAATGTTGTATTTCTGGCATCCCTGTTTTTATAAAACAATTTTTATAGAACAAAAATACAGCTGCCAGAATCTTATTTTCCTGTTTACTGAAAAATAAGATTTCTCTGATTCTTTGATCTTACAATTTATGATCATGCTGTAATTTTTGAAAGGAGTTGTAATTTATGATTGATAAAATGATCAGTTTCATCGGTGGTGGAAATATGGCAACTGCCATCATCGGCGGTCTGCTCTCTTCCGGTCTGTCAGACTGTGACCATATCTATGCCACCGCCGCACACGAAGCAACAGTGCTTCGCCTGAAAGAAAGTTTTGGCATTGACGCTGGAACAGATAACAAAATTGCTGCACAAAAAGCAGATATTCTGTTCCTTGCCGTAAAACCAAACCTGTTTCATAAAGTAATCCCGGAGATCCGTCATGCCATCACTGATGATACCATTATTGTTTCCATCGCTGCCGGTCAGCCAATGGAACGCATTGAAGACATGTTTGAACGTTCTATCAAACTGGTGCGCGTAATGCCAAATACCCCGGCACTGGTTGGTGCTTCCATGAGTGCCATCTGTTGCAACGATGGCATTACTAAGGATGAACTTGCTGAAATTCAGGCTATTTTTAACAGCTTTGGCGAATCGGAAGTCATCAGCGAATATCTGATGGATGCCGTTGTCGGTGTCAGCGGTTCTTCCCCGGCTTACGTCTACATGTTTATCGAAGCGATGGCAGACGCAGCTGTGGCAGACGGCATGCCTCGGACACAGGCGTATAAATTTGCGGCTCAGTCCGTCCTTGGTTCTGCAAAAATGGTGCTTGAAACCGGAAAACATCCGGGGGAGCTCAAAGACGCGGTATGCTCTCCGGGTGGAACGACCATTGAAGCTGTAGCACAGCTGGAAAAATCCGGTTTTCGCAGCGCGGTGATTGAAGCACAAAGGGCTTGCGTGCAGAAATCCCGTGATATGAGCTCTTGATGCTTGTTTCGCGAATAAAAATTTAGTAATGAAAGCGCCCCCAATTTATTTTGTCTTTCCAGCTAACAATCGCTCGTAAAGAAAAAATAAATTTGAGGCGCATTTACGTTGTGATAAATATTATTTTTATCCACTTACGGCGCATCATATGTCACGCGTGCGCAAAAGTAACAATCCTATATACTCTCTTTCGCACGCGCAAATTTAGTAATTTCACTATGTAAATGACGAAATCGAAAAATCCTTCTACGATAAGCGATTAAGTAAGCGACTGAGTTTTGCAAGTTTTGCGCGAACGGGAACTGACCAGTTTCTATAGGAAGTGCGAGTGAGCGCGATAAAACCGCAGCAAAACGAAGGTAGCGCACGTCTAGCTGTCGTAGAAGGATTTTTCGATTTTGTCTTATATAAATGTTATAAAAAATTAACGCATTGTAATATATCCACGATAGTTTGCAAGGTTATTGCTTGGTGTATAATCAGCTACTGCTGCACTGCAAACATTGTGGTATGGTTTCAGGAACGGGAAAGCATCCTGCTGAGCCCATGACGGTTTCTCAAGTGCTTTCATATCATCAACCATTACTTTGTACCATCCGGACTGATTCTCGAACCAGATCTCAAGTACCCAATCCATAACACATCCGTTGATGTCTTTCTTTACAGCACTTGCAAGTACACGTGTACACTCCGGAGCTGCCTGAAGGATCGGAACAACTTTCTCAAATAACCATTTCTCGCCTTCTGCTTTGTCTACGCCTTCTGGGAAACCAATAGTCATGTTGAAACGATAGTTTGCGCCATCTTCGATGGTACGTCCTTTTCCTTTAAGGTCTTTCTCCCACCACATTGGAAGGAATGCGAAAATGAACGGATTTCCTTCTGCATTGTTGGATTTACGTGCTGCATTTCCAGCATCTCCGTCAGAATCGATCTGAGCGTCTGTATGAGCTGCTGCCGGGATCTGTCCCTGCCATACAAGTACGTCCATCGGGAATGTCTCAGCGATTGCTTTGATCTCCAGACGCGGATCAAGGTCGCTTACTAACCAATGATGCTCTGTAAGCTGCATTCTTGCATATCCGAAACGATCACCCTGTGGCGGAATCGGGAAAGATGGATAAAATGCATATTTTGTTACATACGGCTCGAACTGGGAAATGCTGTCCGGAATATGTGTTTTGTAAAGCCATCTCTGAAGTTTTGGTCTGTAATCTTCGCTTACGCAGTCAACGTAAATAAGGCTTCTCATCGGTTCAAATTTGAAATCTGCCATTTTAAATACCCTCTTTTCTTAAATTTTATCAGACGGGAGCGCTATTGCCCCCGCCTGTTACAACCAATATTGAATTCAAGATTCATTTATGACTCTTGCTGCAAACTGAATATCAGCAACGCTGATAATTTCCTCTTTTCAGCTCTGCAATCCTCACGGAATAATTTATTAATTGCTTTATCCAATTAATAATTTTATTTCTGTTTGGACGGAGCTGGTGTCGGCTCACATACTGCTGTGTAATGAGCTTTACGGTTTTTGAACTCCGGATCTTTGTAAAGATTCATCAGACGACCTTCGTTCTCAAAGATATCCTGTCCGTGTAAGAATTTTCCAGAAAGGATGTCATGTGCATGATGCTCTGTAGCCGGATCATATTTGAATTTGAATGCTCCGTCAACGATCTCAAGTGTTCCCTCAAGACCACACAGCTCACATACGCAGTGTGTTGTACCCGGGTAGATGTAGAAGTTGTTACCCTGGCAATGTGGGCAAGCGCCTTCTTTACCTTTCCACAGAGATGTATGCTCAGATCCCTCGATCTGCATATCCTCATCGATGATCTGCTGTACAGCATCTACAAGGTTACGTCCGATCTCTTTCATACGCTCAACTTTGTCATCCTGCATGATAACGTCTTTACACCAAGAGAAGAACTCATTGTTTACTACTTTCCATCCTGGGCTCAGAGCGAACATAGCATGGTCTGTCTCACAACGAACTGCCCAGTCAGATCCACCGATTCCTACGAAGGAAAGAGCTTTCTGGCGGAAGTATCTTGGGTTCAGACCCTCTTTGCCTGCCTCTTTGAGTTTGCCGTCAAGCATTTTCATCATACCTGTATCATGTCCCGGTCCCATACGGTCTGTGATGGAATGATATAAACCTGTTGCACCAGACTCGAAGATCGGATCTACGAACAGAACACCATCAGCCTCGATAACTTTCTCATAGAAAGCTTTGAAATCATCCTGACGGGAGCAGATCATTCCTTTGCCCATTACAAGGCCACGGGAACAGGCAACACAACCTGAGCAGTACTGAATATCCCAGTCAAGAAGGTGGATAAATTCGATCTCTGCACCTTTTGCTTTTGCTGCTTCCAGAGCTACACGACACATTGTGTCATTGTTTCCGTTCTTTGTTCCAAGTGATACACCTAAAATCTTCATACTTGTCCTCCTTAAATTTACCTTACAGTTAATACTTTCTCCCAGCGCATCGAATACCACAAAACCTATCCTAAAAACATAAATATGCGCGTCAAAAATCTGTAATCATACTTCCGACCGGTTACTCGTATTATACCATTACTTGTGTCTCTTTTGTATAAATTCATTATAAATAGACCTATTTTTAAAGTCAAATATACATTTTGCATCAAAAAACCCCGGCAAAACACCGGGGCTTTTCAAATTTCGTATATTTTTTAACAATATTATATAAAAACATTACGTACATCCATTTTTGTTATGCAAAAAGTGGATTACTGTTTTCTTGTACAGATATAAATACAAAACCTCTATTTATCTCAGGAATCCGTTGACGATCTGCTCCTCTGCTTCTTCCTCTGTCAGACCAAGTGTCATCAGTTTGATGATCTGCTCACCGGCAATTTTTCCAATGGCAGCCTCATGGATGAGTGCTGCATCCAGATCGTTTGCCTCCAGCTGCGGAATTGCAAGGATTCTTGCTTTATCCATGATGATTGCATCACACTCAGTATGACCGCTGCACGGTGCATTTCCGATGATTCTGGAATCAAATTTCTGGTAGGAATTGTCTTTTGCTACGGAACGTGAAATAACATCTGCACTGGAGCCTTCTCCGTTTAAGCTGACCGAATATCCGCTGACTGCATTCTGATCTCCATGTGTCATCAGACGCTCACGAACCACTAATTTTGCGCCTGCTGCCAGTTCTGCCTTAGTATCACGAACGGTAGAATCTACACCTTTAATCTGGACCATTTCCATCTCCATGTAGCTTCCTTCTTCCATGTACACTTCTGTCCCCGGATTCAGGATACGTTTTCCCTTGCCATCGCCTGCGCCGTAATGTTTCTCCACATATTTTACTTTCGCATTTTTTTCGATAAAGAAACGGTGAATGCCATCATGCTCTGCATCCTGATCGCCACAGTTGTCAATACCGCATCCTGCCACGATGACTACGTCGCTGCCCTCTCCGATATGAAAATCGTTGTAAACCATCTCTTTCATACCGCTCTGGCTCAACACAACCGGAATGTGTACGCTTTCGTTTACCGTACCCGGTTTGATGTAAATGTCGATGCCGCTGACATCGGTTTTTGAAACAATATCAATATTTGCTGTTGTATTTCTGGCAGCCATCTGACCGTTCGCACGGATATTGTAAGCGCCTTCTGGAACACCGTGCAGATCAGCAACTTCTGCCAGAAGTCTTTTCTGAATCTCATCCATCATCTATCTATTCCTCGTTCTTTCCACTATTTATACACTAACTAAATTTCAACTAACTCCATTAGTTTTTTATCCATAATCTTAATTTTTATAACTAACACCACTAGTCTTTTTCTTTTCTATAAATAAGATATCTTTCAACTAACACCATTAGCATTTTTCTTTTCTAATATAAAATATTTTTAACTATCAACGTTAGCATTTTATCCTCTATATAGATTTTTACTTATTAAATTTGTCACACATATTGACTGCGGAAGATGTTCCCAGTAACTGTGGCAAAATTTCTTCCTTCGGTCCGTGATTTACGATCTGTCCTGCAGAGATCACTACGATTTCATCCGCAATGTTCAAAATACGCTCCTGATGGGAAATGATCAGGATGGAACCGTCTTTTGTTTTCTCCTGCATGCGCTCAAATACCTGAATCAAGTTCTGGAAACTCCACAGATCAATACCAGCCTCCGGCTCGTCAAATACAGAAAGCTGTGTACCTCTTGCCAGCACCGTAGCGATCTCGATACGTTTTAACTCACCACCGGAAAGGCTTGCATTTACCTCACGGTTGATATAATCCTTTGCACAAAGTCCTACTTCGGACAGATACTGACAGGCATCTGCCGCACTCATTCTTCGACCTGCTGCCATACGGATCAGATCCAGCACCTGGATTCCTTTGAATCGTACCGGCTGCTGAAAAGCAAAGCTGATACCCATTTTGGCACGCTCTGTAATACTTTTTTCTGTAATGTCCTCTCCGTTGAATAAAATCTGACCGGAGGTTGGTTTCTCTATACCAACGATCAGTTTTGCAAGGGTGGATTTACCACCGCCGTTTGGTCCTGTAATGACCACAAATTTGTTGTCATCAATCTTCAGATTGATTCCTCTGATAATCTCTTTTTGTGCTTTCTCGTCTGATACTTCAAAAGACACATTTTTCAATTCCAGCATCTTGTTTCTCTCTTTCTGTTTTTTATTCTTCTAATCATTTTTTACCGGATACTTTAGAGCTCTATACAGTGATTTTGAGAAAATGTGTCAGCTTACACTGACCAGAATCTTCATATGCATTCGGCTTTAAGTTTCAATCCGGCTTTATCGTTTTTATATCCTAGCGTTTTTCTTGGTTTTCCCTGAAACGCAAAGAGCAGCGAAAAGACTTTCGTCCTTTCACTGCTCATATTTTTTAATTTAAATCCTCTTGTTATGCATTTCCTGCCCATTTTTATCTTTAGAAAATAAGTATCATTTTCTCAGATTAATAATGTTCCAGATTTGATTATTCTGCTTAGTCTAATGGTCTGCGCGGCATAATGATTGCTGCCAGAATATAGATCAGAAGTCCGCTTCCTGCTGCCAGAGCAAGTACGACCCAGATCAATCTGACGATGGTCGGATCAATGCCAAGGAATTCTCCCAGACCGCCGCATACACCACACAATACTTTGTTATCCTCTGATTTGTATAATTTTTTCATTCTTTATCCCTCTTTCGATTTACCTGCACACAGGCAAAGCCTGTATGGTTACTGAAAATCTCCACGATTGCGAACAGATATATTTTACTATAGAAGTATTTTTTTCGCAAGAAGATTCTGTTTCTTCACGTTTCACCCCCGGCTTTTTCGTGCTCATTCACCCTGCGTCAGATTATTTTTCAATATCCCAGTTGAAAAGAATTCCGGTCGATGAAAGTCCGGTTTTGGCACATCTACCGGTGCGTAGCTGGCATAATGAATCTGCTCAGCATTACCACCCTCACACACTTTGTAAAAATTGCAGGCAATCTTTGTACCGGATGTCTGTGGAATTGTTCCACCAATTTCTTCCAACAGTTCTAACGGCAAAAAGGAACTGATTTTCCAGCGATTTTCTTCTATTACCGCCTGCGGTTGGCAAATTCTGATCTGTTCTTCCGTAAAAAATGTTCGATCCGCACGCCCTGTTCCATACTGCATCAGCGTTGCCCCGTTTGCATTCATCTCCACATTTACATACAATGGTGTGCGATCTGCCCACAAGGATAAAAATGCTTCCATTCCGCTGTCCAGACTTACCGGATCATTCATTTTGGTATATGTCCGAAGCGGATCTGCT
This sequence comes from Eubacterium ramulus, assembly GCF_003122485.1. Taxonomy (GTDB): domain Bacteria; phylum Bacillota; class Clostridia; order Lachnospirales; family Lachnospiraceae; genus Eubacterium_I; species Eubacterium_I ramulus_A. Next base: position 377 of record NZ_JRFU01000137.1, on the reverse strand, counting down.
TCTTCACAAGTCATTTCCACCAGAAAACCATGATCTTTCCAGCAGGCTATTTTTCCATATGTTTTTGGAATTGCTTTGGTTCCCCATAAAAGATGCGTGATTTCAAACGTTTCACACTGTGCAAATTGGTCTTTTTCATCTATGATTTTTATGTTCATATAAGTATTCCCCCATGTAATTAAGCTGATTTCAGTATAGCATTGCATTTTCAGAAACACAACAATACCGAAACATATTTATTCGATGCTACACTTCAAAAAATCAAACATATTCTAAATACTTACAAACCAATTCCAACGGAATTTGCTGTAATTGTTTTTAATAAAGCTACTTCAAGTCGAACGCACGTGAGACTTGGTGCGTGATTCTGGTCAGCG
>NZ_JRFU01000136.1 GCF_003122485.1 Eubacterium ramulus | reverse complement strand
TTCACTCTCATGAACAATGAAAAATTAGAAAATCTCCTGAATCTGGCTCTCGATGCCACATCGGAAGAACGTGAAAAATCCTTAGAACTAAATGTTGGATATGATAACATCTCCCGCAACTGGGAAGTCATTGCAAAAGCCTCCGGTGGCTTTGACACCCTTCTGGAACTTTTTCCGCAGATTACGGTCAGACCATTACTGAACGGCTATGGTATTCTGACTGTCCCTGCAAATCTGTTGGATTCCTTATCGGAACGCCCGGAAATCGAATACATTGAAAAACCAAAACGGCTATTTTTTACCGTAAACACCGGTCGGTCAGCCTCCTGCATTACCCCTTTGCAAACCACTCAGCAGCCAAATCCAGAACGAAACAACCTCTTCGGCTCTGGCATCCTCATCGCCATCATCGACTCTGGCATTGACTACGCACATCCGGATTTCTGCAACGCAGACGGCACCACCCGGATCATCGAACTTTGGGATCAGAGCCTGGACCGTATTTTCACACAAGCTGAAATCAACGAAGCCCTGCAAGCTCCTTCATCCCAGGAACGTTACCAACTTGTCCCAAGCCGGGATCTGTCCGGTCACGGCACACACGTTGCCGGAATTGCCGCCGGAAACGGACGTGCATCAGGTGATCAATACCGCGGTGTTGCTCCGCAGAGTTCCCTTTTGATCGTAAAACTTGGCATTTCCGATCCAGATGGTTTTCCCCGCACTACCGAATTAATGCGTGCAGTGGATTATGTGCTACAAAAAGCATTTACGTTACAGATGCCCGTGGCAGTCAACTTAAGTTTCGGCAATAATTATGGTTCCCATGATGGTGCCAGTCTGTTGGAAACTTACCTTGATAATGTGTCTTCCTACTGGAAATCCTGCATTATCACCGGCACCGGAAATGAAGGTACTTCCCGAATTCATACTTCCGGAACTTTTCTGACAAATAATTCCAGAACGTCTGTTTCAGATACTTTCAGGGCACCTGCAGTGGATATTCCCAGAACACCTGCGACTGTTACTTCGGGGCAATTTTCCCCTGCTTCCATTCCTTTTTCCGTCAGCGACTACGAATCTGGTCTAAACCTTCAGCTCTGGAAATCCTACTCTGACGAAATCGAAATCACTCTGCGGCATCCAAACGGCACCGTCATCGGACCATTTCAGGAGCGGCTTGGCACCTATCGCTTTACCGTCGGAACGACCGAACTTCTGGTGTATTACGGAAAACCAAGCCCTTACAGCACCAGTCAGGAAATCTATCTGGATTTTATCCCCCGTGGAAGTTATATCGATGCAGGTCTCTGGGAACTAACCCTGAATCCCCGCCGTATCACCGCCGGCGGCTATGACCTCTGGTTTCCGGGACAATCCGTGATCGGCAATGGTACCGGCTTTCTGTATCCAACGGAAGACACCACCCTCACGATTCCCTCTACCGCTTCCAAAGTCATTTCAGTTGGTGCTTATAATGCCGCATTCAACAATTATGCACCATTTTCCGGACGTGGTTTTACCCGAATGGAACACCGCATCAAACCGGATCTGGCAGCGCCCGGTGTCAATATCATTTCTGCTGCACCCGGCGGCGGTTATACGTCAAAAAGCGGTACTTCCATGGCAGCTCCCTTTGTCACCGGAAGCTGTGCACTGTTGATGGAATGGGGGATTTTGCGTGGCAACGATCCTTATCTCTACGGAGAAAAAGCAAAAGCATACCTGATTCGGGGCACAAAAAAACTGCCTGCCCTCACGGAATACCCCAATCCCTATATCGGGTGGGGCACTCTGTGTACAGCAGACAGCCTCCCTATTTAAGATGCACAGTGATTCTAAGTGGAATGTGTCAGCTTACACTGACCAGAATCACGCGCCAAGTTTCACCTACGCTCAACTTGATTCTACTGCTCTGTTACAGTTACTTTTACTTTGTCAAGATGCCAGATATCATCTACGTACTCCTGAATGGTTCTGTCAGAAGAGAATTTTCCAACATGAGCCACATTCAGCATAACAAGTTTTGCCCAGCCTTTCTCATCTCTGTAAGCTTTTTCTACGCGCTCCTGAGCTTCTGCATAAGAACGGAAGTCTTTCAGGCAGAAGTAAGTATCAGCATACTGTGTGCACTGAGTATTCAGCAGTGAGTTGTACAGATCACGGAACAGCTCTGTATCGTTTCCGGAATAGAATCCGTTGATGAGCTGCATCAGTACCTGACGGATCTCCTGATCCTGATTAAAGATATCCATCGGGTTGTAATCACGGTTCTGCTCATGTGCGATAACTTCGTCAGAACTCATACCAAAGATAAACATGTTCTCTTTTCCGACTTCCTCAGCCATCTCTACGTTTGCACCGTCCATAGTACCGATGGTTGCAGCACCGTTTAACATGAATTTCATGTTACCAGTTCCGGATGCCTCTTTACTTGCAGTAGAAATCTGCTCGCTGACATCAGCTGCTGCAAAAATCCACTCAGCGTTGGATACTTTGTAATCCTCAATAAATACAACTTTCAGTTTGTTGTCAATGCTTGCATCGTTGTTGATCACATCTGCTACGGAGTTAATCAGTTTGATGGTCAGTTTTGCATTTTTGTAACCTGCAGCTGCTTTTGCACCAAAGATAAATGTTCTTGGATAGAACTCCATCTCCGGATGCTCTTTAATCTTGTTGTACAGATACATGACATGCAGAATGTTCATCAGCTGACGTTTGTACTCATGCAGACGTTTTACTTGTACATCAAAGATGGAACGCGGATCTACTTCGATACCGTTGTGCTCCTGGATGTATTTTGCCAGACGCAGTTTATTCTGGTATTTGATCTGCATGAATTCCTGCTGTGCTTTCGGATCATCTACGTATACAGCAAGTTTTTCCATATGACTTAAGTTTGTGATCCAGTCATTTCCGATCTTGTTTGTAACCCACTCAGCAAGTAACGGATTTCCATGATACAGGAAACGACGCTGTGTGATACCATTTGTCTTGTTATTGAATTTCTCCGGATATAACTCGTAGAAGTCTTTCAGTTCCTGATTTTTCAGGATTTCTGTATGCAGACGGGCAACACCGTTGACAGAGTATCCTGCTACGATTGCAAGATGTGCCATTTTTACCTGTCCGTCATGGATAATTGCCATTTTATCTTTTTTATACTGATTTCCCGGATATTCTTCTTCTACTTCCAGAAGGAATCTGCGGTTGATTTCTTCAACAATCTGGTAAATACGCGGAAGCAGGCGGGAGAAAATCTCGATTGGCCATTTCTCCAGAGCTTCTGCCATGATGGTGTGGTTGGTGTATGCACATGTTTTTGTTGTGATTGCCCATGCCTCATCCCATGTCAGACCTTCGTCATCCAGAAGAATTCTCATCAGCTCTGCAACTGCTACCGTCGGATGTGTATCGTTCATCTGGATCGTTACTTTTTCATAAAGTTTATGGATATCCGGATGATATTTTTTATAACGGGCTACGGCACGCTGCACACTCGCAGATACGAAGAAATACTGCTGTTTCAGACGCAGCTCTTTACCCTGAATATGGTTGTCGTTCGGGTACAGAACCTCTACCAGATTTCTTGCAAGGTTTTCCTGCTCAACGGCTTTTCTGTAATCACCTTTGTCAAAGGAATCCAGCTCGAAGCACTCCATCGGCTCAGCATCCCAGATCATCAGAGTGTTTACCATGTTGTTGTTGTAACCAACGATCGGCATATCGTACGGAACTGCCAGTACAGACTGATAATTTTTCTGAATGAATTTTGTACGTCCATTCTCAGCCGGCTCTGCCTGTACATAGCCGCCAAATTTGACTTCAAAAGAATGCTCCGGTCTGCGCAGCTCAAACGGATAACCGTTTTTCAGCCAGTTATCCGGCACTTCTACCTGATAACCATCTTTGATTTTCTGTTTGAACATACCATAGCGGTAACGGATTCCACAGCCGTATGCCGGATATCCCAGTGTTGCCAGAGATTCCATAAAGCATGCAGCCAGACGACCCAGACCACCATTTCCAAGTGCCGGATCCGGCTCCTGATCCTCAATCGTGTTCAGATCAAAACCAAGTTCATCCAATGCTTCTTTTACTTCCTGATATGCGGTCAGGTTAATCAGGTTGTTACCAAGAGCACGACCCATCAGGAACTCCATGGACATATAATAAACCATTTTCGGATCTTCCTTGTCAAAGGTCTGCTGAGTAGCAAGCCAGTTGTCAATGATGACATCTTTTACCGCATAGGATACCGCCTGGAAGACTTCCTGCTCGGAAGCCTCTGCCATGGTCTTGCGGTAAAGTGTCTTTACATTTTCTTTTACGCATTTGATGAATTCTTTTTTGTCAAATAAAATATTTTTCATTACTGTTTTTCCACTCCTAACTCAACTTTGTGACCGTTGATATTCCACTCTTTCTGGTAGCCTTCTAATGCGCCTTCTTTGATCTCTACAGCAAGTACTTCACTCTGGATCTGCTCCTTGTGTGCTGCAAATACATCACAGATTGTTTTCTCTGCTTTGAAGGAAAGGACGATCTTATCCATTACCTCAAATCCTGCCTCTTTACGCATTGTCTGTACCTTACTGATGATCTCACGGACAAAGCCTTCCTCAATCAGTTCCGGTGTTAATTTTGTATTCAGTACAACAGTGATGTCATTTCCTGTCTCGGTAGCAAAGCCTTCTGTCTGAGCTACGGAAATCAGTAAGTCTTCTTCTGTCAGAACGATGTTCTCGTCCACTTCAGATAAGGTGATGGAACCTTCTTTTTTCAGCTGTGCCATTGCTGCATGCCCGTCGATGTTTTCCAGAGCGGCTTTGATCTTGCCAAGGAATTTACCATATTTTGGTCCAACGGTACGAAGCTGTGGTTTGAAGCTGTAATTTGTATATGCGCTGACATCCTCGATGAAGCTTACTTTCTTGATATTCAGCTCATCTTCGATGATCTCAACGAAGAATTCCGGTACTTCAAACGGTGCTTTTACATACATATCGCCGATTGGCTGTCTGTTTTTGATATTTGCACCATTTCTTGCTGCACGACCAAGTACAACGATCTTCAGTACCTCTTCCATGTTTTTCTCAAGTTCCGGATTGATCATTGCCTCATCAACTACCGGGAAGTCACACAGATGGATACTTTCCGGAGCATCTTTGTCAATGCTTCTTACCAGGTTCTGGTAAATATCTTCTGTCATGAACGGGATCATCGGAGCTGCAGTCTTGCAGATGGTTACCAGTGCAGTATACAGTGTCATATACGCATTGATCTTATCCTGCTCCATGCCTTTTGCCCAGAAACGCTCACGGCTTCTTCTTACATACCAGTTACTCATATCATCTACGAAATCCTGCAGTGCTCTTGCAGCTTCCGGGATTCTGTAATTTCCAAGGTTGTCATCTACTGCTTTTACGGTAGAGTTCAGTTTGGAGAGCAGCCATTTATCCATAACGGATAATTTATCATACTCAAGTTTGTATTTTGTCGCATCAAACTCATCAATGTTTGCATACAGAACGAAGAATGCGTAAGTATTCCACAGAGTACCCATGAATTTACGCTGTCCTTCCATAACTGCTTTTCCATGGAAACGGTTCGGCAGCCACGGTGCTGAGTTGATGTAGAAATACCAGCGGATCGCATCTGCGCCATATTTCTGCAGTGCGTCAAACGGATCAACGGCATTTCCTTTGGATTTACTCATCTTCTGTCCGTTTTCATCCTGAACATGGCCCAGAACGATAACGTTCTCATATGGTGCTTTATTGAATAACAGTGTGGACTCTGCCATCAGGGAGTAGAACCATCCACGGGTCTGATCTACGGCCTCTGAAATGAACTGAGCCGGGAACTGCTGCTCAAATACTTCTTTATTTTCAAATGGATAATGATGCTGTGCAAACGGCATTGCTCCGGAATCAAACCAGCAGTCGATAACTTCCGGTACACGGTGCATATCTTTACCACAGTGCGGGCATTTGATGGTTACAGCATCGATATACGGACGGTGAAGTTCTACTTCTGCAGCCTTCGGATCTCCGCTCTTCTCAGCCAGCTCTGCGCGGCTTCCGATGGATTCCATATGACCACACTCACACTGCCATACGTTCAGCGGAGTTCCCCAGTAACGGTTACGGGAAATACCCCAGTCCTGAATGTTCTCCAGCCAGTCACCGAAACGTCCTTTTCCGATGGATTCCGGAATCCAGTTTACGGTAGCGTTGTTGCGAACCAGATCATCTTTGACTGCTGTCATTTTGATGAACCAGGATTCTCTTGCATAGTAGATCAGCGGAGTATCACATCTCCAGCAGTGTGGGTAGCTATGCTCAAATTTCGGTGCGTCAAAGAGCAGACCTTTTTCTTCCAGATCTTTTAATACCATCGGATCTGCTTTTTTTACAAATACACCTTCATACGGTGTCTCTTTTGTCATCTCACCTTTGCCGTTTACTAACTGAACAAACGGAAGGTCGTACTTACGTCCTACCTGTGCATCGTCCTCACCAAATGCAGGTGCAATGTGAACCACACCGGTACCATCGGTCAGTGTTACGTAATCTGCACAGGTTACATAGTAGCCTTTTTTATGCTGTTTCTCACAGATATCTACTGCACAGTCAAATAATGGCTCATACTCTTTGTACTCCAGATCTTTTCCTTTGTATGTCTCAAGTACTTCGTATGCTTTTGTGCCTGCCTCTTCATCGGCAAGTTTGCCAAGAACCGTATCAAGCAGTGCCTCTGCCATATAATAAGTATATCCGTCAGCGGCTTTTACTTTCACATAAGTCTCTGCCGGGTTTACACAGAGTGCCACGTTAGACGGCAGTGTCCACGGTGTTGTGGTCCATGCCAGGAAATATGCATCCTCGCCTTTTACTTTGAAACGAACCACTGCGGAACGTTCTTTGACGTCTTTGTATCCCTGTGCTACCTCATGGGAAGACAGCGGAGTACCACAACGCGGGCAGTAAGGAACGATTTTAAAACCTTTGTATAACAGGCCTTTGTCCCAGATTTTTTTCAATGCCCACCACTCGGACTCAATAAAGTTGTTGTCGTAGGTAACATATGGGTTATCCATATCAGCCCAGAAACCAACGGTTCCTGAGAAATCTTCCCACATACCTTTGTATTTCCATACGGACTCTTTACATTTTTTGATAAACGGGTCCAGACCATACTCTTCGATCTGCTCTTTTCCATCCAGACCAAGCATTTTCTCTACTTCCAGCTCAACCGGAAGTCCGTGGGTATCCCAACCGGCTTTTCTCGGAACCATTTTTCCTTTCATGGTCTGGTAACGCGGAATCATATCTTTGATAACACGTGTCAGCACGTGTCCGATATGTGGTTTACCATTTGCTGTCGGCGGTCCGTCATAAAAAGTATAAGTCTCGCCTTCCTTGCGGTTTTCCATACTTTTGCGGAAAATGTCGTTTTCTTTCCAGAATTCTTCTGTCTTTTTCTCACGATCCACAAAATTCAGATTCGTTGAAACTTTTTCGTACATTCTGTTCTCCTCATTTCATGTTTTAAATAGTATTATGATTCTCCCAGGAACGCTTTTACATTACAGTTTTTTCTCTGTAACAAAAAAGCCTTCGTCCCGAAAAGGACGAAAGCTTTTAGAAATCGTTTTAACCACCTGTTCGAAGTACGCGGCAGATGCGCCGGATACCAGTTCCCTGTAACGGAGGAAAATCCGTCAGCTCTTACTCTCATATAAAAGGTTTCAGAACTGCAACTCAGAAGTGATTTTCCACTGAACGGTACTGATACCGGTTTCCACCGTCCCGGCTCTCTGCGATGTTCCCAGTCAGCGTACTCTCTTCATCATAGTTTTTGCATTTTGAACATTTTTTAACAATGCAATTATAAGTATTCGCTTACCGGTTGTCAACCTTGTTTCAGCAAAAATGCTTCTTATTACATAGGATTGAAACGATTTTTACTTATTTTTATCATAATTACGCCTGTTCGATATAATCCTCTACTGTCTCCTGGATCATCTGCTGATTTTCTTTCTCTTCGGATTTCTGCTCCTGATTCCAGGATGCCAGTTCATACTGTGCACGCATTACATATGCTCCAAAAATGGATTTGTAACTGATCTGTTTCTCTGCCAATAACTGGGATGCAATTTCTCCCATTTTTAAGTTCTCTGCGACGGTCAGAAAGGTAATCTACACGACCAATGCCATTGAATCACTGAATTCTACTTACCGTAAATTAAACCGTCAGAGAAGCGTATTCCCGAGCGATACAGCTCTTTTAAAGGCTTTATACCTTGCTACATTTGAAGCAACGAAAAAAATGGACTACAACGATTCGGAACCGGGCACAGGTATATGGAGAATTAAGTATTATGTATGAGGGTCGCTTGCCCGAATAAGGAATTTAACGGCAGGTTAAGACAGGCGGATTTTTCGCCTGCTCTTGACATGCAAATTTATAGCTGATATATATAAAACAAGAGCGAACAGCTCACAAGATGAACAATTCGCTCTTACTTATCATAGAAGATTCTTATTTACAGACTTTTCTTCATAGTCTCATAAAGAAACTCGCTTTTATAAATATTGTAATGTGATACCTTTTACGATTTCTTCTAAAGTATTAATTATAATGCAAACTTCAAATGTCCTTTGACATTTGTTCTACTATTTTTACATACCCTCCAAAAAAGACATTCCGTTTTCCAACAGAATGTCTTTTTCTTTTCATCGCTCTATTCAGTTTTAACGAAACTTCTTATAATTCATTCAGCATCGTATCCCAGCCCGGTGTAGATATCACTGTAACACCCACTACGATCAGAATAATCGTAATCACAATGGAGATAATACCTAAAACAATACCAGCGATCGCCATACCTTTGTGGCTCTGATGTTTTGCTATATGAACAATACCAAAAATCAATGACAAAATGCCAGTAACGATGTTGATCATTGTACATGATAATACGATAGAAATAATTCCAAGTACCAGAGATGCGATTGCAAATCCTGCCGGCTCCTGCGGTGGAACATTTCTGTATGCATCCTGATACTGCTGCGTATATTGATCATTTACGCTCCCTGTATTCTGTGGCGGCGGTGTCTGTCCATACTGATATGGTTCCCCATATTGATACGGTTCCGTTTTTTTGTTTTCCTCGTCGTACATCCGTTTTCTCCTTTATCTCTGTTGTTTTTTACTATCATACACTAAATTACTCATTTTGAAAAGGCAGAAAACACAGATTCTTATTGCTCACAGAAGATTCTTGCACATTATTTCAAATATTTACTTTTACAGACAAAAAAACACTGAAAAGCATTTCTACTTTTCAGTGTTCACTACAGGGACAGAAGGACTCGAACCCTCGACATTTGGTTTTGGAGACCAACGTTCTACCAACTGAACTATATCCCTATATTAAATTGAAGATATATACCTTCAAAACTTCACACAGAAATCCGATTCATTTCAACCTT
>NZ_JRFU01000135.1 GCF_003122485.1 Eubacterium ramulus | reverse complement strand
TCATGAGTGAGGGGCAGGGGAGTTGAAGTGTCGAAGACACTTTTTTATGATGGAACAAATCGTAGACATGAATCAGAAAATAAATGCCAATGACCTGAATGCAGAGAGTGTGATATGGGATATCAACTATATTTTTATCAATGAAGCAACAAGAAAACTGCAGTTTATTTATCTTCCATTGGAGCAGAACTGGCAGACGGTTGACGTTCAAATGCTGGTAGACTACATTTGGTATTCTGTGAAATCGGTACAGGGACATGATAGAAATTATATATCCGAATTTGCCTATTTTTTGAAGGGGATGGTATACAAATTAATTCAGGGGAGGAAGTATGCGATATACGGTAGTAGCAGAAACAGATATTGGAATTAGGAAGAACATAAATCAGGACAGTGTTCTTGTAAAACATGCAGAGACAGAGTTAGGGGAAATTTTACTTGCGGTTGTTTGCGATGGAATGGGAGGAATGGACAAAGGAGAGCTGGCAAGTGCTACTGTGATCCGAAGTTTTGCAACATGGTTTGAACAGGAACTTCCAAAAGAACTGGTGCATCTTGATTTTACGGTCATCGCACAGAAGTGGGAATTAATGATAAGGGAATTAAATACAAAAATAGGTATTTACGGGCAGCGGCAGCGTGTACAACTTGGAACCACGGTCACTGCTATTTTGTGTGTGGGAGACAAGTATCTGACTTTACATGTAGGAGATACCAGATTGTATTTTCTGGATGAAACGACCATTCGTCAGATGACTACAGATCATACGTTTATTGCCAGAGAAATAAAAAGAGGAACGATGACATTAGAACAGGCAAAAGTGGATAAAAGGCGAAATATGCTGTTGCAATGTGTGGGAGCTTCTGCGCAGGTGGAACCGGAAATGCTGTATGGAAATATAAAAAGCGGCGTATTTTTGCTCTGTTCGGATGGTTTTCGACATGAGATCGGGGAAGCAGAGATGTTTCAGACATTACATGCAAGTGTTTTGAAAGATCAAAAGACGATGAAAACGCAGTTACACCATTTGATCGAACTGGTAAAACAACGACAGGAAAGGGATAATATCTCAGCGATTTTAGTGAAAATCGATGGAAGATAGGGGAAGAAGTTATGGCAGAAATAGGATCTGTAATTGACGGAAAATATGAGATTTTAAGAAAAATCGGTCAGGGCGGAATGTCCGTTGTTTATCTGGCAATGGACACGCACTTGAATAAGCAGTGGGCAGTAAAAGAAATTAGAAAAAAAGGCAACGGAAAAGACGACGTGGTGATTGTAAACAGTCTACTTGCGGAAGCAAATATGATGAAAAAACTGGATCATCCGTCTCTGCCACGTATTGTCGATATTATTGACAACGGGGAGACCATTTTTGTTGTCATGGATTATATCGAGGGAGAATCGCTGGATAAGATTCTTCTGGAATACGGTCCACAGCCGGAGGAGCTGGTGATTGCATGGGCAAAGCAGTTATGCGATGTCTTATCTTATCTGCATTCCCAGAAGCCGCCGATCATTTACCGTGATATGAAACCGGCCAATATTATGTTGAAGCCAGAGGGAAATATTAAAATCATTGACTTTGGTATTGCCCGGGAATATAAGGAACAGAGCCTGGCAGATACCACCGTGCTTGGAACAAAAGGTTATGCGCCTCCGGAACAGTACAGTGGCCAGACTGATGCAAGATCCGATATTTTTGCGCTTGGAATGACGATGCATCATTTGCTGACCGGAATCGACCCGCGTGGCGGAGAAAAATATGTACCGGTCCGGATGTGGAACCCGGAATTGTCAGAAGGTATTGAGATTATCATTGACAAATGTGTACAGCCGGCAGCGGAGAACCGATATCAGAATTGTTCAGACCTGTTATATGATCTGGAACATCCGGATCTGATCACCAAGGACTATAAACGGACACAGAAGCGGAAATTGCGGGCATTTGTCATATTCGGAACTCTGGCAGTCGCTCTTGCGGCAGCAGGAATCACCTGCAGGGTGGCAGCAAAAACGATCAACAATAATGATTACGAAAATCTGGTTTCCGTATCAGAATCAACGTCAGTAGATGAAAAAATCGACAGCTATATGAAGGCAATTGATATTTATCCGGAAAAACTGGATGCTTATGAAAAAATGCTGACGGCTTATGAAGACGATGGAACCTTTGGAAAAAAACAAAATGATCAGTTTTTGGGAATTTACAACCGAAATAAGGCAGAATTTGACACTTCCAGTAAGGAGTATGCGGAACTGAATTATCAGATCGGTATGATGTATTTTAACTATTATACGGATGACGATGGCTCCTATAGTTTTTCCAATCGTGTACAGAAAGCCATTTCTTTCTTTGAATTAAATGCGAAAAATGAGAATATTTCTCCTGATTTTAAAGAAAAGAAAATTTCGGACTGTTATTATCAGATCTGCTCTTTCTATAAAACTTATATTTTGAATTCAGCGACCGTAGAGGAAGCATCAAAAGAAAATTATGAACAGCTGTTGGATCAGATCGACGATACGTTGACAGAGGTGGAAGATTCCGGAGCGTATGATAAATTAACATTTTATAATGGTGTATTTATGCTACTGTATGATCAGAGAACAAATATGGAACAGGTAAATGTAGATCAGGATAAGATTCTTACTTTATTGGATCGTGTTTATGAAAAAGCATCAGAACTGACGGTACAGAAGGAACAGTCACAGCAGTTGCAGCGGGAAATTCTTGATAATTACGACAACTATAGAGAAGCAATTCAGAGAACTTATACAAATGCGGAAGAGAGGAAACAGTAATGGCAGAATTATTAGTAAAAATATCGTATATTGCATTTGCCGGAGCTGTTGTTTGCCTGATTCTGGCAGTTATTTTGTTTATAAAATTTAAAATTCCGACGGTAATTGGTGATCTGTCAGGAAAAAATGCGAAGAAAGCAATTCAGCAGATGCGGGAGACAAACTCCCAAAAAGGCAATCCGGCCTTTAAACCAGGAAAAAAGAACGAAAGGCATAAAAAACTAACGGAAGAATTAACATTTAAGAAAAAAGAAAATGTGACAGAGGCAATCCGGCCGGAAACGGGATTGCTAAAAGAAACAATGGCGGCTTCACAGGAGTCATCATCAGATGAGACGGAACTGCTGGTAAGCGAAGAAACCGCTATTTTGGGGAATGTGACAGAGTCTTTGGAAAATGAGACGGAGATTCTGACACAACAGAAAACAGTGCATATGAAGATGTTGGATGACATTATGCTGGTGCACACAAAAGAACGTATTTCATAAGTAATATTTACTTATTACAAATATGAAATAAAAAATAAACAAGGGAGGAAAAGATGAGAAACAGAAAATGTACAAAGCCCAAACGCTTGTTATCCTTTTTTCTGGCAGTTCTGGTTGCAGTGTCTATTCTGCCGATGTCCTGGCTTCAGGCATCAGCAGCAACAGAAAAACACCCGGATGCAGTAACCATAACCGTAACAGATGGAAATGGAAAAGCGCTGGCTGATGCGGTAGTCAATTATACGATTGAGTCGCAGACAGATGTTGAAAATCCAATATCCGGAATTGTAATGACGGACGAAGACGGATGTGCAGAAGTACTGTCTGGGGATGACTATAAGGAAAATGATTTAGAACTTACCGCACAGGTATCCAAAGAACATTATGAGAGCAATGATACGGCCATTGTATCTTTGCCAATCACATCTGCAGATCAGAATTTTGAGGTGTCCTTACGTTGCATGCTGATTGAGGATGTGACTGTGACAGGTGTAACGGAAGCGTATGCGGATGGAAAAAAATTCCCGGCAGCTACCGTGGAGGGTATCGTAACAGATGGTGAACATCCGGATAAGGTAACCTATGAACTGTACACATATGAAAAAGATGAGACGACTGGGAAAGACGAATGGGTATCAGCGGGACAAACCAGTGAACTTCCACAGATTTCAGAGGTGGGAAACTACAAACTTGCGGTCAGTGTAGACCGTGGGGAACAGTATGAGATTTATCGTACTGAGGTTGATTCAGAAATAACGTTAGGTAAAATAACGGATTATACAATTACACCTTTGAATGAGACCTATACCGGAGCAAAGGAAGGTCAGGAACTTCCAAAATATGATGCTGTAACGGTAACCGGTGGAAGAAAAACTGATAATGTTACTTATAAGCTTGGTACCGGTGAGAAAACCGAGACGATTCCACAGATTCAATATGCCGGAACTTATTCTGTGACAGTACGTGTGGAAAGAGAGAATTATGAACCTTTTGAACAGACGTATACGGCAGTGCTTAAGTCAAAGGCAAATGAATACAAGGGTACATATGATGGAAAATACCATCGACTGATAGAATCCGTGGAAGGAACCGATCCTAATAATAAAGATGTAGTGGTGGAATACAGTGTATCCGAAAAGAAAGAGGAATCAAGCTGGTCAAGAGAGGTCCCAAAAGGTGTAAATGCAGGAAGTTATCCGGTTTATATCCGAATCGACAGAGATAATGACGGAAAATTTGAAGAAACAATTGATGCAATAGCAACGATTGATCCGGTATCCATTGAGCTGAAAAATATTTCAGATGAGATACCAGAAAGTGTAACATACGAAGAAGCGCGAAATAGAACCTACGATTATTCTGTAAAAGCTTTTGGTGTTGATGATCAGGAGTTTGATTCATCAGTCGTGAAGATTACTTATTCCATTGAGAGCGCAGAAAAAGAAGATAGCTCTGAAGAATCAGGGGATACAGAAGGAACAGAAACAGGGAATGCTTCTACAGATATGAAAGAAATTGCAACGATCGATGAAGGAGGACAGCTGCAGGTTCAGGAAGCAGGCGGTGGTCATAGCATCTATGTAGTTGTAAAAGTAGAACTTAAAGATACTTGTTCAGAAAAAAACAATTATATTAAAAAAACACGAAAAACACAGTTAGATATTGTTCAGATGGATGGTCTGCTGAAATTTGAAGAAAATGGTAACATTGTTAGTTCTAAAAAGTATGTGTTTGGAACAAATAATGGTATTATTTCAAATTTGAAGGCATGGAAATCTGAGAAGGACAACGGTACAATCACTTATAGTACGACTGTTAATGGAGAAGATTCCGAAAACTATGGAATTTCTATTGACAAAACGAGTGGAAAACTTAGTATTTCCAATTATGAGAATCTGGCAGAAAAATTAGTGGATAATAACGGTGCTCTGACTGTAAAAGTGACTGCTCACAAAACTGCTGGAACAAAATGGGTTAGAAAAGGCTTTGGGCTTTGGGCAAAAAAAGTACTTTATGAGGAAGCAGATGCCGATTATTCCATTAATATTCAGTTTGAAGCAACGCCGGAGAACAGTTTTTCTCTGAAGAGCTCTGAAAGTGCAGATGCAGAAACAATAACGGCCAATGAAGCAGGATGGTTTCAGCAGGCTGTATATGTTGTTCCGGCAGAGGGATATCAGATTGCAAGCGAATGGAAAAATGATGCAACTAAGACATTAAATGCAATGAGCTGCGTGGTATTTAATAATCAGGGTGAAAGCGAACGTATTGTTTATCTGAAAAGTACAACGACTGGTGGTATTACAGCTCCAATCAAAACTGGTATTGAGAAAATTGATAGTGTAAGACCAGATGCAAAAGATATCGAGATTACCTATTCTGCTTCTACTTCGCCTATTCTTGAAATGTTAAATAAAATTTTCCATTTCTATGATAAAACTGGTGTCGAAGTAACAATTACAGCAAAGGATGCTACTTCTGGTATTAAAGCACTGAATTGGATCTATACACGTGCTGATGATGCCAGTGATAGTAATCTGGAACAGGCCAGTGGAACTTTGACTGACATCGCGGAAGTTAAAACGGATAGAGATAAAAAAGTTTATCAGGCAACATTGCTGCTTCCAGTTGGGAAAAAAGATCAGTTAAATGGTAATCTGCAGGTACAGGCAGTTGATGCAGCAGATTTGTCCTCTGACTATATGACGGACACGGACAATATTGTTGTCGTTGATAGTATATCTCCAAAGTTAGATGCATCCTACAGTTTTGAAAACGCAACGGAACATTACCAGAAGGTAGAAGAAGACGTTAATGAGAAGAAAGTTAATCATCATTATACTTCTGATGATGTAACGGTAACACTAAAAGTAAAAGAAGCAAACTTTTACGCAGATGATGTAACGGTCACCATAAAAAAAACAGATGTATCGGATAAAACGACAGACTATTCGTTCAAGGGATCAAAGCTGAATTGGGAAAAGATTACAAATAAAAATGCCCCAGAAGATGATGATGGCAAAGACTGGTACCAGGCAGAATATACACTTTCCGAAGAAGGCGATTATGTTATTACGTTACAGGATACCGATCATTCCGGAAATGTCGAAGAAAAAGTCTATACATCAGAGGTTATTACCATCGACAAGACGGCACCAACCATTACGTTTGAGGAAGATGCTTCTGTAACAGATAAAACAGATCCTAAAAGAAATCAGAAAGTAACTGTAAATATTGATGAACGTAATTTCCGTGCAAAAGACATTTCGGTAACCGGTTCTGCAAAAAATATCAAAGGGGAAGATGATCAGAAGAAGCTTGATGCTCTTAATGAGTATCTGCAGCAAGAGGACAGCTGGAAAATAATAGATAAGAAGCATGTCGCAGAACTGTCTTTGGATAAACTCGAAAATGTTGTCGGAGATGCAATTTATGATCTGAAATTTGAATATAAGGATCTGGCAAAGAATTCACTGGCCGGTGAGGAAAAAGAACATTGTACAGGGGTGGTTCTGGATCGTGAAGCACCAACGAACGTAAAGGTTTCCTATTCTGATAACTATACAACACTAAAGAAAATATTTGATAAAGTGGCGGAAGCAGTTACCGGTAAAAAATATTTCTATTATAACAAAAAAGTAACATTGACATTTACTGCTCAGGATGAAGTCAGCGGTGTAGATCACTTTACCTGGTCTTACGCAAAAGAAGCAAATGCAAGTAATGTAAATAAAGATACAGGCGATTCAGCGTATACATTACAGACGGTAGACGCAGTTCAGGATAAGGAAAAACCGGAACAGTTTTCAGCAACGGTTGTTTTACCGCGTGGGGACGCAGATCAGTTAAGAGGAAACTTTATTTATGCGGCAACAGACAAATGCAAGAAAGAGATTAAAAATCCAATTGTAGATAATGAAAATGTGATTGTTGTGGATACTAAGGTTCCAACCATGACTGCAACTTATACAACTCCAAGCAGAAAAGAGGGAAATCACTGGTATTACAACAAAAACATTGATCTGACCTTTGCGGTGACAGAAGCAAACTTCTATGCAGAGGATGTAAAAGTTGAATTATCCAGAAATGCAGGTGCAACTTATACAGAGATTACACCGGCATGGACCGATGAATCAGTAGATCTTCATATTGGAACATACACAATTCCGGCATTGAAAAACCACAGCAATGATGCTGACTACAAGATTCGTGTCACCTATGAAGACCGTAGTGGAAATGTCATGAAGGAATATGTGTCAAACGTTATGACAATCGATACCAAAGCTCCGATCATCAGCGTATCCTATACAAATAAGGATGTAAAAAATGTATTAGCGGATGCAGAAGGTCATAACAGATCTTATTTCAATGCAACACAGACAGCAACCGTGACAATCAATGAGCACAATTTTGTTGGAAAAGAAGTAGATTACACGATTATTGCCAAAGATGTGACTGGAAAAGTATTGAATGCGGATGCATTGTGTCAGAAATCCGGATGGACAGATCGTGGTGATATTCATACGATGACGATTACTTATCCGGGAGATGCAAATTATACGTTTGATGTGGCATATGCAGATCTGGCAACCAATCAGGCAACAGATTACAGTGAGGATTATTTCACTGTTGATAAAACAGTTCCATCTGGTCTGACTGTAACATATAGTCCGAGTATTTTAGACACTGCATTAAATGGAATCTCCTATGGTTTCTATAATGCAAAAGTAAGAGTTACACTTACTGCAAATGATGACATCGCAGGTGTACATGATTTCAAATATGCATATACCAAAGCGGCAGGTGTCAGTGCTGTAAATGCAGAGCTGATCAATCAGATCATCGAGGAAGCAGGAATTACTTATTCTGCAGATGGACGGACAGCAACTTCTACGTTTGAGATTCCGAAAAATGCGTTAACAAATGATACACAGTTTAACGGAACTGTTCAGTTTACAGCAAAAGACCGTTCAGAAAACGAATCCGGTGAGCTGGCAGATACCAAACGTCTTGTCGTAGATAATATCGCACCGACAGCAAATGTTGAGTATAACACGCCGGTTCATCAGGAAAATGGTATTTCCTATTACGATGGAGCTGTTACAGCAACAGTGACAATGAACGAAGCAAACTTCTATCCGGAAGATGTAGTTGTATCTGTTACAAAAGATGGTGTAGCATACAGCGTATCTCCAAGTTGGAGTGATCAGGGAACCGATGTTCACATTGGAACATTTACATTATCTGAGGATGGCGATTACTTCATCACCATGAACTACAGAGATAAATCCAGCAATCAGATGGTGGAATATTCTTCAGAACAGCTTACGGTAGATACAGAGATTACCGCACCGGTAATCACAGTAAACGGTGAAGAAGCAAATGGCAGAGCTTTCAAAAATGAAGTAGTTCCGGCAGTATCATTCAATGATATCAACTTTGACAGTTACAAAATCACACTGACAAGAACCCGTTATGATGTGAAAGATGAAGATGTGACTGAAAAATACATTGGAAGTGCAGTTGCATTAGACGGTCAGGGTGGAAGCGGAAGCTTTGATACTTTTGAGAAAGAAGCAGGAACAGATGGTATTTATACTATGATTGTTTCTATGACAGACAAAGCAGGACATTCAGCAGAAACAACAGCAACCTTTACTGTAAACCGATTTGGTTCTGTATATGTGTATAATGATCAGCTGATTGACCTGATTCAAGATGGTGGAGCGTATGTTCAGCCGTCAGCAATCAAGGATGATCTGGTAATCACTGAGTATAATGCAGACAGACTTCTGGCAGATTCACTGGATATTGAAGTTCTGTGTGATGGTAAACCGATGGCAGATACAGATTATTCTGTGACACCGGAAATTAATGATCAGGCACCGATCGGAAGCAGTGGATGGTATCAGTATCAGTATACGATCGCAAAAGAAAATTTTGCAAAAGATGGTGTATACAAGATTGCCGTAGCATCAAAAGATGCAACCGGAAACAGCCCAGAGACAACAAACTATGAGGACAAAGAGATTCTGTTCCATGTGGACGGAACTGCTCCTGAAATCACAAGTATTGCAGGACTGGAAGATACCATCATTAACGCACAGAGTGTAGATGCAACCTACAGTGTTTATGATACAATGGGTCTGAAATCCATCAAGGTTCTGGTAGACGGAAAAGTAGTGGATGAGATCACTGATTTCTCTGCTGACAGAAATAACTACGAAGGCGATTTTGTAGTTAATGAAAGCAAAGATAAACAGAAAGTAGAACTTGTTGTTACTGATCTGGCAGGTAATGTGACAGATACAGATTCAGAAGAATTCAAAGAAGCTTGTGCGTATGAATTCAATGATGTAGTAACAATTTCTACAAATCCGATGGTACGTGCAATGGCATGGATCAAAGATCATGCAAAAGTGATTGCAGGTACAGTAGCTGTAGTAGCAGCCATTGTAGCAGGTATTATTGTACTTGTGTTAGTTCGCAGACGGAAAGATTCAGAGGATGATTCAGAGTCAGGCGGAAATAATTCAGATGAGTAATTAGGAAAGTGTTAGGTTAGTATCTGATTATTTGAACAAGGCGCAAAGCGACTGTGTTCATGAGCAAGAAGCGAAGTGGATTGCGAATGTCCGTTTTACTGAACTAAAATTATGAGCAGTAAGTTCCTGCACGGGAAACCGTGCAGGAGCCAAAGCTGCTTATTAGAGATGATTTTGAAATAAAGTGATCTGTAATAAACAGCTTTGGGAGAAGGAGGAGTATGAGTGTGAATGCATTAGTAGAAAAAGGAATTTTGGCAGAACAAAAATGTGGAAGTAATTTTGCATATACATTGCTGGAGGATGGATTGTTTTTGCCAACAGAGTATAAAGTATTACGGAGTCAGGACGATCAGTGTTTTTTGAAATGTATGAAACTGACGTATAACGGTCAGATACAATTTTATTATCTCTTAGAAGATTATCGTTCTTTGGCACAGATGCTGCCTTCTCTGGACGCAGATGGTTTAATGGTTATTGTTACGAACGTTCTGGCAAATATGCTTCAGGTGAAAAATAACGGTTTTTTGTCCTGCCAGAAGTTAGATCTGACTTTTGAGCATATTTATGTGGATACGAATACATATAAAGTGAAACTTGTCTATGTGCCAGTGAATCAGGGATTTTATATGGACGATGCGTCTTGTGAAAATGCATTTCGGACGAGCCTGATCAAATTGATCGGTACAACACAAAATCTATGCAATAATAAAACAATAAAATTTGCAAATAGTTTGTCAAATGCTCTGCTGTCGTTGCAGGATCTGTATGAGACTGCCAATACCGGAGAGGCGTTTCAGCCATATGGAAATACTGGTGTTATCAATGCGAAAACGTATCCTGGAATGCAGCCAAAGACGGAAGGACGAAGACGAAGCGCGAGCAGCATGCAGCTGGTATCTTTAAATGCGCCAAATAAAATTGCGCTTGCAGTAGATAGAAGTGAGTATGTGATTGGTAAGAAAGCAGATGCTGTGGATGGGGTACTTTCTTTCAATAAGATGATAAGCAGGATTCACTGCAAAATCATACAGAAGGATGGACAATTTTTCATTGAAGATTTGCAAAGTGCAAATGGAACATATGTGAATTACGAAAAATTAAATCCACATAGTCCGCGTTTACTGAAAAATGGTGATCGGATTCGCTTGGCAAACAGTGATTTCGAGGCAATGATTGACTAGCAGAAATACAAACAGTTGAAAAATAGATAGAAAATATGGGGTAAGTGTAGGTATGGATAAACCGAGAGTAGTGATTGCTGATACCGACGAAAATTATATTCAGTCGATAGAATTAAAATTTATAGAAGATTTTTTTGATAAAGTGCAGTTGGAAATAATTACGGATCAGGAATATTTTGAACGATTATTTATGACTCCACAAAGTGCAGACATTTTAATTGTCTCTGAAGATTTATATGATATGTCTCTTCAGAAACACAATATCAAAAATATTTTTGTGATGACAGAACAACATGAGGAAGATCAGACGGAAGAACTGAATATCACAAAAATATTCAAATACAGCAGTATCAAGGGAATTTTTAATGAAATTCTGGGACAGAGTGCAAAGGATCTGAAACTGGCAGAGGAGGCAAGAACCGAACCACAAATTGTAGTAGTAACTTCGGCAGCAGGTGGCGTTGGAAAAACAACAGTGGCAATGGGAATGTGTGCGTGTCTGAGTCAGAATTATAAAAAGGTCTTGTATATCAATGCTTCTAACCTACAGTTTTTTCAGTATATGATGAAAGATTCAACTCCTATTTCGGATATGGAAGTATATGTACAGTTAAACACGCTGGAACAGTGTAATTATGAAAGCATAAAGCATGTGATTCGAAAAGAAGTGTTTTCATATCTGCCACCATTTAAAGCAGCGCTTATGTCGTTAGGCATCGAATATGATGTTTATGAAAAAATCGCTGTTATGGCAAGAGATAGCAGAGAATATGACTTTATTGTTGTGGATACCGATAGTTGCTTTAATCTGGAATTAAGCCGTTTGTTTGACACAGCAGATAAAGTAATTGTCGTTACAGATCAGACAAAAAAATCTGTATATGCAACAAATGCGCTGGTTTCCAGTATTAATGGGATTAATAGTGGAAAATATATATTTTTATGTAACCAGTTTGAAAAAGAAAAAGATAATGCGTTGATCAGTCCGGAAATTCTTTTGAAATTTAATGTAAGCGAGTATGTGGATGCTATACCACAGTGTGAGAAAAAGGATACTGGGGAGTTGGGAGAAGATTCGGGAATAAAAAAGGCGGCATTTTTGATTATATAGAAAGTACTAATGAAAACATAGAGGAGACGGTTATTAATGGTGAGTAATAAGGCAATCGTACAATTTATTAACAAAATTACCGGACAAAATGTTGAACTGGAAATTCCAATAAATATTACAGCAAATGATTTGATTATAGCATTGAATGAAGCATTTCATTTAGAAATGGATGTTAATAATATTTTTAATTGCTATTTGGTTGCGGAAAATCCCATTGCATTTTTGCATGGAAATAAAGAGTTGTCCGAATTTGGAATTAGAAATGGCACAAAAATAATATTTAAAAGGGGTTAGGGATGGATTTTCAATACAAATTAATAGTAAGTAATCAAACATTCTATAAAGAATTTGAGATTCCGGCAGAGTTAGAACGTGTAAAATTAGGATCGACATCAAATTGTGAATTTCGATTAAACTCAGAGTTGTTTTTTGAGGATATAGAAATTAGTCTGCAGAAAAAAGATGGATGGAATATATTATGTAGTGACAATTTGTATATTAGCAGAGGCGATGCGCGTAAATTATTATTTTCAGAGTTGTCACACGATGATGTAGTTAATATATGTTATGTAAATTCGGGGGAATTTGCATTTCAAGTTCGTTTTCTTATTGATTTTGAAGCTGAGATTCCGAGATATGATTGGTATATCAAAATGGATGAAGTACCACATATTACAATTAGTGATACAAGAGGATCAGAAATTGAATATGGAAAAGGTACTGCTGTTTATATTGAAAAAACGAAAAACGGGATTGTGATAACAGAATAAACATCTCAACTGGGGGTTAATGTAAACGGAAAGAAAATTAATAAAACGGCCATTTTGAAAGATTTTGACTTCTTTTCAATAGCAGATTTTTTTGGATTTTATAAAAATGATAAAGTGTATTTTTGTCATGATAATATCCAAACAAATAATATTAAGAAATATAATGATCGAATAGCAACCACGGAATATCCTAAATTTGTCAGAAATACGAGAATTAAGATAAAAAATGACGAAACGGCAATAAAAATTCTTGATCCGGCTGCAGTACCTGCTAAACCGGACTTAAATATTGTCACATCGCTTATGCCAGCGATCGCAATGTTTGCCCTTGTTGTTGTATTAAGAGGAGTACTTAGCACAACAGGTGGAACATTTGTCCTTTTTAGTATTTGTTCCATGGGCTTGGGGGTAGTTACATCTGTAATTAGTATTTTTGATAAGAAAAAACAATATAAAAAAGACTGCGCAGAAAGAACGGAGACATATTTAACGTATATAGAAAAGAAGAAAAAAGAGATTGAAGAGGCGAGAGAAAAGGAGTTAGAAGGATTACAGCAGCAATATTATAGTATTGAAGAAGATATTGAACATATAAGTTCGTTTTCAGCGCAATTGTTTGATCGACTTCCAGAGGATGAAGATTTTTTAGATGTTTATCTTGGTAAGGGAAAAACAAGAGCAGTGAGAATTATAGATTATAAACTTCAGGAAAAGCTAGAAGCAGGGGACGAATTGAGCGTAATGCCGGCCAGAGTGGCACAAGAATATGCTGATATAGCAGGAGCTCCGATAAAAGTATCGCTTAGAAATGCAAGAGTTAGTTGTAAATGTGGACAGGACGATAACACATTTAACGTATATTTCAAAACAGGAGACCTTTGAAGAAGATTTTTTACGGTTTATAAGAACTATTTTTGCTAGTGATAAAGATGCGGAATTATTTGAGACTAGTAAGAAAAATACTATAGAGAAGTTTAGAAAAAATTATAAAAATGGAGAATTTAGAGCACTATATAAGGCTTTTGAATATTCGGATGCAAACAAAGGATATAAATTATATGATTTAATAGAGGGTTTGCAAAAGATTAATTACGAAACTTTTATAAATGAGAATAAATTATTAATTGTTCCAGATAATTGTTGCTTATATATTAATGGAAAACTACAAGATATTTCATGTGAAGCAGTGGAACAAATAAATACTATTTTTGCAGAAAATCAACATACGGCTACTTTGGGTGGTACGATGAGTGAACAAAGATTAAAAGATGATGCACATCTTTTAGAAGTAGCACGAGAAAATGTCAATGTAGATATTTTGTCTCTGGGCTTTGAAACAAATATAAGTGTATTAGACAGAATGATATATTTATTATTTCAATCTCAGAAAATTCTAGCAGAAAATAAAATTCTTCATATAGACACGTTTGACAGTTCAATAATTATGCAAACAGAAGAAGTAATAAAAATGAAAATGATGTTAAAGAATGTGTTAAAAGAAGAAGCGTTTGAACAAACAAGGAAACATGTACTAGGAGTTATCAATCAATGGTTGGAGATGGATCCTATGCGGTTTAATATGTTAGCTGTTGAATTGAAAATTGAGAATGTTCAAATTATCGATTTCTTAAATATTATTTCGACTGTAGAATATGATGAATTTGTAACAAATGTAATTAAAATGAGACCTACGGTATCTGAAGCACAGATCATAATGAGGAGATAATAGAAATGGCGGAATTTATATTAAAACCAAATGATTTTCAAAAGCAAGTAGATTCATTTAAATCAACAACAGAAACGGTTTCTGCGCTGAAATATACATTGGAAAAAAATGGTATTAGTTTACAGTCAATTGATAAGTATGAAGAATGTATTACGGCAATGAATGATTTGATTACAACTTTTGCTGAATTTGCTGAGATGGATTGTAACTCAATGCAACGGATAAAAGCAAAATGGATGAATACAGACAGTGATATGGCAACAAAAACATTGGGAGAAATTTTGTCTGCAAAAATTTCAGGAAACTAGACATAGAGGAAAGGATAATGTAGAATGGCATCACAGGGATCATTGAAATTAAAATCAACATCACTATTAGATATGTATAATGCGATTCATACATATGAAAGTACTGTTCAGGATGCTTTATATGAACAATATAAAGCGGCATATAAATTAACGGTTACAAATTATATGCGTGGAAGTGCGGCAGATGCATTTAAAACATATTTTTCTAAAGGAACAGTTAATTTAATACAAGGTTTACTTGATATTTCGTCTGAAATGACCATGATTTTACAATTAATTACAGAAGTCTTTTATCAATTTGAGAGTGCGTCAAATGGAACAATTTTTGAGACGCAATTAGATGAAGTTGGTAGCAATCTAGACGGGAAAAAAAGTACTTATGAGGGAATGGAAAACGAAATAAGTTCTGTTATGGGAGCAGCCAGTCAGTATATAAATATTGTAGATGTAGGATACGCAGATGTGTATGATGCATATGGGCAGGTAACGAATATGTTACAGCAAATTAGAACAGATTTGTATAGTGTAGATGCAGATGCGGTAGTATCGGCTCAGGAATTGTTAACACGAATTCAGGAGTTAAAGTCACAGATTACGCAAACAATGGGATTGTGCTATAAAGATGGAAATTTTATGCCGGATCAAGCAGTAACGTTGTCAAACCAAAGTTGGTACACAACACAAACTAATGCTACATTAACGTTATTACTTTCAGAAGATCCTTTTGAATATGAGGCAGGCGCTGTTTCTGTTTCAGAAGACCAATGGGCTGCGGGATTATGTTCTGATGTATATGCGTATGCAGGATATTCATTTCTAAATGCATCCTATGAGAGCGGTGTTGAAAATAACACGGCGTTTATGAAAGCAAGGGCTTCTGTATTAAATTTAAATGGATATGCGCAGTTAACGGATTATATTAAAGCGCAGGGGGAAGCTAAAGTTGGTTATGCGGAAACAGATTTGAAAATAGGTGCCGGTGATGGGTATTTTGGTGCGCATGTAAAAGCAGAAGCTGGTGTGATAAAAGTTAATGGATCTGTTGTTGCAGGAACAGATAATTTTAACGGATATATAAAAGGAAATGCAGATGTTTTAAATGCAAATGGAAATGCAGCATTTGAATTTGAGGATGATGGACAGTTTGCAATAGGGGTTGATGCAGGGGCGTCATTGGCTTCGGCAGGGATAGAAGGAGGATTTAACTTTTTAAGTTATAAAGTATATGATGGAACAGCAACAGGGGATGAAAAAGATGATTTATTTAAAGTGAAAGTACGAGCAAGTGCAAATGCAGGAGGAAGCTTTGCAGTTTATGCAGAGAGTAAGAAAGCAATAGATTTAGATATTGCGGATATTAATGCTACAACTTTAAAAATAAAAGGAGAATTTTTACTTGGTGGAAATATCGAGATTACAGTACCGACAATATATATGAAGTGGCCATGGTAAAGAAAGAATATAATGTTTAAATTTAATGAGAAAAAATGTGTTTGCGAAGAGGAAGGGACAATTATAAAAAAGAGATGGAATGGAGATGTATGGTTTATTTCTGTTCAATATGCTGTCAATGGAATAAATTACACTTGTACGGAGCAGATTAAGTATAAAAAAATTTCAACTTATAAATTAGGAGCACTTCCAGTTGGAATTCATTCAAAAATTGCATTAGATTCTATTGAGATAGGCACTAGGATAAGAGTATTATATGATCCAAATAAGCCTAAAAGAAGTTTTTTGCCGGATAATACAGGAATTCCACTGATGTAAAAGGGTGTCGTATTTAACAAAGGAGTAGTAGAATGGAAGAAACATTAGATGATTTAAAAAGAAAATTAAAAAATATTGCATCTAAGATTAGCGATAAAATGAATGAGCGACAGAACTATTTGGATCAGGCTGCTGAAATTCAGAAAATTTATGACCGTATGCTTCAAGATAAGAAGACATTAAAAAAATATAAGAGTGATATCAGGACTTTTTATAACAAGGCATATACAGATTTCAAAGGTAATAAATTTTCATATACATATAAGCCATCTATTCAGGAGTTGGGAAATTCTTATGATGCAGTTATATCTAGAATCGATACAAATTTAGATGCACTTAATACTAAAAAGTCGGAATATAATAATAAGGCTTCCGGTTGTTTAGGACCTTTGGGATCATTGGAATCATCCTACAATTATGTTAAAACAAAAGTTCAGAATTGGACGAATTAAGGTGAGATTATATGAACAATATTAAAGTAAAATTAGTTGAAGCACATCAGAGTCAGTTGAAAAATTTTGATGTGAAAA
Source organism: Eubacterium ramulus (assembly GCF_003122485.1). Lineage (GTDB taxonomy): Bacteria > Bacillota > Clostridia > Lachnospirales > Lachnospiraceae > Eubacterium_I > Eubacterium_I ramulus_A. The sequence goes on along the minus strand of NZ_JRFU01000135.1, from coordinate 17,546 downwards.
AAGAATTGCAAAGTGTACAAGAGTATGTTAATGGCTTAGAAATTGAATTAGAAAATAGGACTGTTTTTCTGGTATGCATTCAGGGAAATTATGATGATTTTGGAAAAAGAACCAATACGGTATTTGTAATTATTAATAATTGTGGAAAGGCAATTAGAGAATTACATGGAGTGATAAAAGTGAAATCTTGTATACTACATACAGTTCAATTTGCGAAAGCTACAATAGATTTTGATGAGGCTTTCATGGGAAAAATTGAAAATAATGAGGGCATGCTTGTACATTTGAACATTCCTACAAGAGGGTTAAATCAAAACAAGATATTTAAGTCAACAGAATTGGAGGTAGAATTCACAGACGTACGTGTTACATATGTGGATGAATAAAAAAGTTGAAAAAGAAAATTTTAAAAGTAGTAAGTGTAGTATTTTTGCTAATTTTTGTGTGTGGATGTGGAAATACGACAAATTCTCAAACAATGACAGCACAAGAGTTTAAAAGAAATATGGAGGATAGAGGGTTAGAGGTAGTAGATCAAACGTCTTCAGCGTCAGATTCTACGTATCAGTATATCTATGTTGCATTGGATAAGGAAAAATATTCATTTGAATATTACTTTATGGATAGCCCAGAAGCTTCTGATACGGTTTATCAATATGCTGTTTCAAACATTAATAATATTTATGAGGATGTGGACACAGCGACAATTACAGAAGAAGATAAAAAGAAGTATACGGATTATCAGGTAAGTGCAGAAGATTATTATTGTGAAGTTATAAAGCAGGAGAATACAGTATTGTATGTGACCGCGTACCATGATTATGAATCTGAAGCAAAACAAATTGTGTCTGAATTAGGTTATAAATAAGAAAAATGAAAGAGTATTCGGGAAAAGAACATATTAGCACTATGTTCTTTTCTTGTCCCATTTTATCCTTCGTGTTATGATAATATATAACAAATATAAACAGAAAAACATATGTGGGAAAGGAGATTTTCGGCATGAAGACAATTAATATCTCTGTCGGTATTTCCGATTTTGAAAAAATCCGAAAAAACAAGTATTACTACATGGATAAAAGTGATCTTATTCGAAAAATTGTCGAGCCGACTCCGGCAGAAGTGACACTGATCACTCGCCCGCGGCGTTTTGGAAAAACACTTGGCATGAGTATGTTGTCCAGCTTTTTTGATATTCGCAGAGACAGTGAGGAGCTTTTTTCGAATCTGGATATTATGAATGATTCCGTTTTGTGTCAACAATGGATGAATCAATGGCCTGTAATTTTCCTTTCCATGAAAGATATTGATGGTTTATCTTATCAAAAAGCATATGAACAGTTTGTGTTACAGATTTCAGAATTATATAAGCGATATACTTATGTATTAGAATGTGAAGCGATTGATCCGGATGACAAAGAACTGTTTTTGCTTTTGAAGGCGGGACAGGCGAGTGAGGCACAGATCAGCCGTTCACTCAGCACGTTAATGCGTATGCTTCAGACCTATTATCAGAAGCAGGTCATTTTGTTGTTGGATGAATATGATGTGCCGATTGCAAAAGCAAGTAATCATGGCTATTATGATCAGATGTTGGAACTGATCAAAGTATTTATGAGTACGGCATTAAAAGATAATTCATCTTTGAAATTTGCGGTGATTACCGGATGTCTGAAAATTGCCAAAGAGAGTATTTTTACCGGGACGAACAATATGGTTTCGGATACGATCACGCAGTCTGAATTAAATGAATATTTTGGCTTTACACAGTCTGAAGTAGAACAGTTATTGAAAGATATGGATGCGACAGAATATGCTTCGGAAATGAAACTCTGGTATGACGGATATCATTTTGGCGATTGTGATGTGTATTGTCCGTGGGACGTGATGAATTATTTGCGAGATATTCAGGCGGATTCGGATGCAAAACCGACTGGATATTGGAAAAATACCAGTGATAATGCGATCATTCGTTCCTTTATTGATTTTGCAGGTGGATCAATTACCAGAAAACTGGAAACATTGCTTTCCGGTGGATATATTGTGCAGCAAATCGACGAGAATCTTACGTATGATTATCTGCATTCTTCAGAAGAAAATCTATGGAGCGTTTTATATCTGACAGGGTATTTGACCAGTGTGAAAAAAGTAGATGCACAGGAAATACAGATTCTGGACGAATATACAGCACTGACGATACCAAATAAAGAGATTCAGGAGATTTTTGAGACAACAATTGCAAAATGGTTCGATGAAAGTGCTAAGACATGGAATCGCAAAGCGTTGTTTGAGGCTGTTTGGAATGGTGATTCGGATACGATCACACAGGAAATGAACAAATTATTGCGCAAAACTATCAGCTATCATGATTATCGAGAGGACTTTTATCATGCATTTCTGGCAGGAATTTTTGCCGGAGCTGGATATATGGTGGAGTCAAACCGCGAACATGGCGAAGGTCGTAGTGATGTAGTGGTTTATGATGCGGCGAATGGAAATGTGGCCGTATTTGAGGCGAAGTATTCAAAAAAACTGGAAGCGATGGATGCAGATTGTGATGTGGCATTATGCCAGATTGACAGCAGAATGTATACATCAGAATTTGAAGATGAGTACGATCATATTTTCTGTTATGGAATTTCTTTCTTTAAAAAGCGTTGTATTGTGAAGAAAAAATAAGATAAAGTAATGCATGATATTTACTATACCGGATCAGACCTTGCCAGTTGTAATGGATTGCCGTATAATAAAAAAGGTTGTTGTAACCAGAAAAAGATAAATGAGGTAAAGTTATGGATCGTTATTTAGAAAATATAGAGCATAAAGCGGCAGTTCTGTGTGATGCATTGCCATACATTCGTGATTTTGTTCACAAAGTAATCGTGATAGAATATGACTGTGGCGAATGGCTTTCCGGTGTGGAAGAAAAGAAAATGATCAAGGATATTGTATTGCTGAAAAGTATCGGTGTGATTCCAATTGTGGTACATCGTACCCAGATGGGAGTAGACAAATTTCGTGAAAATAAACGTATTGCGAAACTGTTAGAGCTGTACGATACAAAAGCAATCGGTATCTGTGGAGTAGACATTGAGACAATTCAGATGATGATCAAAAATGATTATATTCCGGTTATTGTTCCAAATGATATTGATAATGAGATGGAACATATTGATCCACGGGATACGGCTCTGGAAGTGGCTGTAAAGATGCAGGCAGACAAGCTGATCTATCTTTCCAGATATCCGGGTATTTATACGGATGATACACGTAGTGACGTATATCCGCGCATTACGGTAGATGAGGTAGAAGAATTAAAGAAAACGCGTCATTTTCAACCGGATTTCATGGATTATCTGCAGCATTGTATTGATGCAGTCAATCAGGGAGTAAACCGTGCGCATATTCTGGATGGCAGAATTGAGCATGTGTTGCCAATCGAATTTTTCAGTATTGACGGAGCGGGAACCGTTCTGATCAAAGATGAAAAAACCTTGTATCAACATGAACTGTAAAATTTTGTTTATAGGGTCTGAGTTTATTTTCTCTCAGCGAGCGATTGTTAGCCGCGGAGATAAAATAAACTCAGACCCTTTTAATAACCTTAATAACCTAAATTTTTATCACACAAACAAGTATTTTACCAGATAAGACGCCAGCCACGCCATATGCTGTTTCCGATCATTTTCAAAATCCGGAAGTTTCTTTTCTTTTGGCAGTGAATCCTGCAAATTCTCTGCTCTGGTAGACAGCAGATAGGATTTAATGATCAGTTGATCGATCTGGTGGCGCCGCACATCTTCTCCGGGAGTGGTATGTGCATCCACTTCTGTCAGTTTTGTACGGATACTTTTCAACAGTTCGAATAGATACTGCATCTGTTTCTGGATACGAACCGGGAAGATATACTTATTGGCAAGCAAAGCAATTCCTGCACCTGCAAGGGTATAGAACAGACGCTGCAACAGGACGATCGGAACACTGCTGTCTATGGACTGGAGTGCCAGCGCGGAGCAGGTGATAAAGGCGACCATCGGACCGTAGCCGTCGGCGGCATAGATCATAAAGTTTGCCACTGTCATGATGACAACTCTGGAACCGAAATCTGGAAACAGTGTGAAAAATACAAAGCACAACACGATTCCTGCCATGGTGCCAAGTACACGCTGCCGAACTCTCTGCACGGTATGTTCCGTAAATGGAATCATCATGAAAAAGATGGAAATTACAAGCCAGTAAATATTATTGCTCTGCCACAGGTAGGAAATCACCAGACATGGTGTCAGTATGATCACCTGACGGAGTGCAAAACGAAGCCGCATATTTCGAATATCCGGTTTGCGTACACGAAACGTCAGCTTACGGTAGTCCGCAGTAGGTTCTGTGGTCAGAAACTGAGGATAAAATTTCGCATAAATTTCTTCTGCGCGTGCCAGATTTCCTTCCTGTTCCGGGTGATTGGTCAGATAGTTGATGACCTGAAATACAAGCACAAAGCGGCAGTACCAGTTGATTTTCCCTTTGTGGCGCAGTGCCGCGCGGTTGGAGGAATAAATCTCCATACTACATTTCTGATTAATCTCACAGAGTTTTTTATGAACCGGAAGCAGTTCGTTCACATTTTCTGCAAAAGAGGAAGCGTCGCCGTCCTTGGCGGTAAGGTCTAGCAGCTGTCTGCATACCTCAAAGCCTTCCTGAATCAATCCAATTAAGCGTTTTTGCGTATTTTCCTTGCGGGAAAGAAGCCAGGAAAATAAAAATACAATGGCGAAGCTTGCCAGCAGGGCAAGTAAACGATTTCCAAGTGCTGAAAAGGTATGCACTGGTGCAATCTGGAAAAAGATCAGGGCCATGCCTGCCGGAAAATAATTGTTCGGATTGTATTCGTCGATCAGCAGATAAGCCAGCCAGAACAGTGCCGCCGCATTGATCAGAATGCAGAGCGGAAGGTTGATGACGGCAAGAAAGGAAAATACTGCCATGATCATGTAGACGATAAAGTTCCGGATTAGACATTCGTAATGATTGCACATATTTCGATAGCGCAGGAACGAGAGCGTTGCAAAGGGACCGATCATCGTGTTTTCCATGCCAAAGAAAAAATATGTGATAAAAAATATAATTGTAGCAACAATGGTTGGCGCGATCGCCGAACGCATTAAGTTTTTCTGTTTTTCTGAACGTTTCAAAAAATCACCTCATATCAATTTTAAGAAGAAAAAAACAGTAAGTCAATGGAAATTTTTTGAGAAGTGTGGTAAACTAAAAACCAAATAGGCTCTTGTGGTATGCATATTGGATTTTTGAGGAAGATGGCAGGTAGATCGTGTGAGATGAGATATGAAAAACAGAACGCCAAAAAGCTCAATGAACTTCGAAAATTGCAGAAGTAGGCATGACAGGAGATAAATATGGAAAGAAAAGAGGTGCATTTATCATATGAGAATAGGAATGGGTTATGATGTGCATAAGCTGACAGAGGGACGCAAGCTGATCCTTGGTGGGGTGGAGATTCCGCATAGTCTGGGATTGTTAGGTCACTCTGATGCAGATGTATTACTGCATGCGATCATGGATGCATTGCTTGGGGCAGCGGCACTGGGAGATATCGGAAAACATTTTCCGGATACGGACGAGCGGTATCGTGGAATTTCCAGTCTGAAGCTGTTGGAGCATGTGGCAGAATTGCTGGAGGAAGAACACTATATTATAGAAAATATCGATGCGACGGTGATCGCGCAGAAACCGAAGCTGAGACCGTATATTGAGCAGATGGAGCAGAATATTGCAGATACGCTTCACATTTCAAAGAGCCAGGTCAATGTCAAGGCGACCACGGAGGAACATCTGGGCTTTACCGGCAGAGAAGAAGGCATTTCTTCCAATGCGGTGTGTCTGTTGTCTACGATTTATGAAAACAGCGTAGCAGTTGGGGACAGCGCGGCAGGCTGCCCGGGATGCGGAGGATGCCATTGAGTATGCGCTATCTGACACAGGGCGAAAAAGAGAACAGTCGCAGACTTTATGAGTGCTGTTTCCCGGAAGACAGTCAGAAATTTGTGGATTATTATTATCAGGAAAAATGCAGGGAGAATGAGATTGCAGTGATTGAAGAAAATGGAAAAATTATTTCCATGGTACATGCCAATCCATTTACGGTAAGCTGCTGTGGTACACAGGCAGAGGTGCATTATATTGTAGCAGTGGCAACCGATCCTGAATATCGGCGCAGAGGCTATATGCGTCAGCTGATGCAGCAGGTTTTGCGTGATTGCAGGAACAGAGGCGAAGTATTTTCCTTTCTGATGCCGGCAGATCCGGCTTATTATGAACCATTGGGATATCGTTACTGGAACAATCAGTATGTGTGGGAGATTCCGAAAGAGCAGGAATTGCTGCTAAAGGGATTCTGCCAAAATCCAGAATATCAATCTGATGCTGATCCGAAAGCACTGGCACAGATGGCAGACCGAATACTTGCAGATCAGTTTGACCTTTACATTCTGCGGAATGCATCGTATTATGAACGGATAGAGAAAGAACAGGAAAGCGAAGATGGCGGAGTATATGTCTGGTATGATGAGCAAAAAACTCCGGTTGGAAGCGTTTTTTATGCTAAAGAAGACGGATTTGAACTTCGGGAACCGATACTGCCAGATGTGAGAAAACAGCAGATTCCCGATAAAGATAGTTTAGGAAAAGCTGATTTGGATAAAGGTAATTCTGATAAGGACAAACTGTCGGTTGGAGAAAGAAAAGATGACAGTTTTTATGTGACAGAGCGAAAAGAATCTGTGATGATGGGGAGAATTACAGATTTACCGGTATTTGTTCAGATGCTGCGCTCAGAAAAGCCCTATGAAGAAATATTACAGATCAGGGATGACATATTACCGGAAAATAATGGCATTTTTCGGATTTATATAGATAAAACAGGCGGAAGGGCAGAGAGAGCAGAGGCTTGCGAAAATGCCAGAGCCATGGATATAGCAACATTTGGTCAACTGATGTTTGACAGGTTACGAATTTTTGTCAACGAGTTGGTCTGACCATGGAGGTAAGAAAGATGTTAAAGTTTGAAGAGATTATCAGTAAATTTCAGATAGAAGGGGAAATTACCGATGTAAAACCGCTTGGTCATGGAACGGTAAACCATACGTATGAGATCGTTTGCGGTGGAGAGCATTATGTACTTCAGGAAATGAACCATATTGTGTTCAAATATCCGACAGAAGTCATGAACAATCTTTTCCTGGTCACAGAATATCTGAGAGATGCGATTGAGCGGGAAGGTCGTGATCCGGAACTGGAAGCACTGACGTTTATCCGCACCAAAGCAGGAAATCAGTTATTACAGACTGAGGAAGGCAGTTATTTCCGTCTGTATCGTATGATCTGCTGTGGTGAGGAGATGCAGAAACCGACGACACCGGAGGAAGCTTATGAGGCAGCAAAGGCAGTCGGTGAGTTTCATCGCCGTCTGCGTGATTTTGACAGCAGCCAGCTTGGTGCTACTGTGCCAAAACTGCACGATATGCGAAATGCCATGAGACAGCTTCTGGATGCGGTTCGTGCGGATATCTGTTTCCGTACTTCAGACTGTCAGGAGCAGATTCAGTTCGTACTGGATCGTTCCAAACAGCTTAACCAGATTCAGGATGCGATGGAGTCCAAACAGATTCCGCGCCGTGTGACACATAATGATACCCGTTACAGTAATGTGCTGATCGACAGTGACAGCAAAAAGTCCATCTGTCTGATTGATCTGGATACCGTGATGTCCGGTGCATCGATCCTTGATTTCGGCGATGCAGTGCGTGCAGGAGCGGCTACATTTACAGAAGATGAAAAATTTGGCAATATTGAGCTGGATCTTGATCTGTACCGCGGTTATGTACAGGGTTACTGCCATGAGATGGGAAGAATCCTGACCGCAAAGGAAAAAGAACTGATGGTATACGCCGTATGGCTGATGACGATGGAAAGCGGAATCCGTTTTCTGACGGATTATCTGAGCGGTGATCGGAATATCACGAATTTTTCCGATGAGCGTCAGAATCTGTATCGCGCGGTCAACCAGTTTTTCTTAGTGCTTGATATTGAAGAAAAGAAAGAACAGATGCAAGAGATCACAGCAGCCGTTCTGATGAAAAAATAAGGAAATATATATGAGAAAGGAGAGCGGGGCAACCTGCTTACATGGAATGAAACTTTATAATACACTGACAAAACAGAAAGAAGAATTTGTACCTTTACACGAAGGAAAGGTAAGCATGTATGTGTGCGGACCGACCGTATATAACTTTATCCATATCGGAAATGCACGTCCGATGATCGTATTTGACACCGTGCGCAGATATATGGAATACAAAGGTTACGAAGTAAATTATGTATCCAACTTCACTGATGTAGATGACAAGATCATCAAAAAAGCCATCGAGGAAGGACGTACTGCAGAGGAAGTTTCTCAGCAGTACATTGAAGAGTGCAAAAAAGATATGCACGACATGAACGTAAAACCGGCAACTACCCATCCGCTGGCAACACAGGAAATTCAGGGCATGCTGGATATGATCAGCACTCTGATCGAAAAAGGATATGCTTATGCGGCAGCTGACGGAACGGTTTACTACCGCACCAGAAAATTCAAAGATTACGGAAAACTTTCCCATAAAAATATCGATGATCTGGAAGCAGGACACAGAAATATCCAGGTAACCGGTGATCTGAAGGAAGATCCGTTGGATTTCGTACTCTGGAAACCGAAAAAAGACGGTGAGCCGTACTGGGAGTCTCCGTGGTGTCAGGGACGTCCGGGCTGGCATATTGAGTGCTCTGTGATGTCCAAAAAATATCTGGGTGATGAGATTGACATTCATGCCGGTGGCGAGGATCTGATCTTTCCGCATCATGAGAATGAGATCGCACAGAGTGAAGCTGCCAACGGCGTACCATTTGCAAAATACTGGCTGCACAACGCATTTTTAAATATTGATAACAAAAAAATGTCCAAATCTCTTGGAAACTTCTTTACCGTAAGAGAGATTGGTGAAAAATATGACCTTCAGGTTCTGCGTTTCTTCATGCTTTCTGCACATTACAGAAGCCCGTTGAACTTCAGCGCTGATCTGATGGAAGCTGCAAAGAACGGTCTGGAGCGTATTGTGACAGCAGCAGAAAACCTGCAGAGATTATCCGGCAGCACAACCGGTGAGCTGACAGAGGCAGAAAAAGAGCTTCTGGCACAGTCTCATGTATATCAGGAAAAATTTGAGGCTGCAATGGATGATGATTTCAATACTGCTGATGCGGTATCCGCAATTTTTGAGTATGTAAAATTCTGCAACACCAATGCATCCGGTGAGAGCAGCAAAGTGTACATTGATGCATTATATGCAAAATTAAAAGAGCTGTGCGATGTTCTTGGAATCATTGTAGAAAAAGAGGCAGAGATTCTGGATGAGGATATCGAGAAACTGATCGAAGAGCGTCAGGCAGCAAGAAAAGAGAAAAACTTTGCCCGTGCTGATGAGATCCGTGATGAACTTGCAGCAATGGGAATTATTCTGAAAGATACAAGAGAAGGAGTTACATGGAAAAGAGCGTAGATACAGCAGCACTGCCGATTTTCAGTGCAATCCGTGAAACATTTGACATTCGAAAAGGAGATATCCGCACCTATTCGCCGCTGACTCTGGCATACATCGGGGATGGCATTTATGACCTTGTGATTCGTTCTATGATCGTGGCGCAGGGAAACACGAAAGCAAGCCAGCTTCATCAGCATACGAGTCATCTGGTAAAGGCACACTCCCAGTCAGCGATGATGGAGTACCTGCTTCCGGTACTTTCTGAGGAGGAAGAAGCCGTATACAAGCGGGGACGGAATGCAAAATCTCCGACTATGGCAAAAAATGCCAGTATGAGTGATTACCGCCGGGCGACGGGGTTTGAGGCTTTGATGGGATATCTGTATCTGGCAGACCGGTTTGACCGGATTCTGGAACTTACGGTTCTGGGACTGGACGGTCTGGAGAAAGAAGAAAAGTTATATCAGCATCATTAGAAAAATGACAGGAATGGAACGAAATCAGGAGAAGTTCCCTACTTTATTAGAAAAATGAGTAAATGGGGATGGCGATCTGTTTGACAAAGTTCCTGTAAAAATAGTGAATGAACAGGAGATTATAAATCTATATGAGATACGAAGAATTAACCATCGAGGGCAGAAATGCGGTTCTGGAAGCATTTCGTTCCGGCAAGACCATTGATAAGGTATTTGTGCTGGAAGGCTGTCAGGATGGTCCGATCAAGACAATTTTAAGAGAAGCAAAAAAACATGGCACCATGGTAAAATTTGTTTCCAAAGACCGTCTGGACAATATGTCTGAGACAAAGAAACATCAGGGCGTGATTGCCTATGCAGCGGCATACAATTATGCGACGGTAGAAGATATTCTGGCGAAAGCGGAAGAAGCCGGAGAACCGCCATTTATCTTTCTGTTAGATGGCATCGAAGATCCGCACAATCTTGGCGCGATCATCCGTACCGCAAACCTTGCGGGAGCACATGGTGTCATTATTCCGAAAAACCGCGCGGTTGGTTTAACTGCAACGGTAGCAAAAACTTCTGCCGGAGCGTTGAATTACACACCGGTAGCAAAAGTAACAAACTTAAGCGCAACCATGAAAGAACTGAAAAAACAGGGACTCTGGTTTGTTTGTGCCGATATGGATGGTGAAGTAATGTACCGTCAGAATCTGACCGGACCAATCGGACTGGTGATCGGAAATGAGGGTGACGGTGTCAGCAAACTGGTGCGCGAGAACTGTGATTTTACCGCATCCATTCCGATGAAAGGGGATATCGATTCCCTGAATGCATCGGTGGCAGCAGGTGTTCTGGCTTATGAGATCGTGCGCCAGCGGTTACAGAGAAAATAGAAACGGAATAAGAATATATGGAAAAACAGTATGAAGCCTTGACGGACGAAGAACTGATAGAAAAATTACGCGCCGGGGAATCCGGTGTCATGGATTTTCTGCTGGAAAAATATAAATATCTCGTTCGTAAAAAGGCAAATGCTGTTTTTTTATTGGGCGGAGATACGGATGATCTAGTGCAGGAGGGGATGATCGGGCTGTTTAAGGCAGTCCGTGATTTTGACCGCAGTCAGGGAAGTTTTTATTATTTTGCGGATCTGTGTATTGGCAGACAGATTTATCATGCGATTGAGGCTGCCAGTCGAAAGAAACATGGACCGCTAAATTCGTACATTTCTCTCTCAGAAGATGCATCGGATACGTCAGGTGTTCCTCTGGCGGAAAGTATTTCCTGGCGGGAAGATAATCCGGAACAGATTTTGATCGAACGGGAGAATGTGGAACAGTTTCTGGAGGAAATCCGCTCCAACTTAAGTCCGTTGGAGCAGAAAGTATTAACGGATTATCTGGATGGTATGAATTACCGCCAGATTGCGGAAAAATGGAACAAACCAGAGAAATCCATTGACAATGCATTGCAGAGGATCAAGTCCAAGGTACAAAAGCTCCGATCCTGTAAGTAAAAAATTGGATTTAAAAACAGCTGAATGTGCAACGGATCAAGCTCAAAGTCCAGAAACTCCGATCTCGTAAGTAAAATTAACTGGATTAAAAAATAGCGGAATATACAGCAAATCGAATCCAGAGTATAAAAACTCAGATGCCATAAGTAAAATCAACTGGATCCAAAAATAATTGAATATGTGGCGGAAAAAAGGTAAATGTCAGGAATGCTGCCAGTAACGCGAAGAGGAGCAGAAAAGCTGTAAAGGTTGTCAACTTCAGTGGATGCGCCAGAAAACGGGTGCTGGCATAAAAGGTCAGAAATACACTGACGGCAAAGATGGCAATGTCAACCGGGAAAAATCCCTTGCCAATCACACCGGTATAGGTGTAGAAACTGACCGGAATAAAGGCAAGTCCACAAAAAAGTCCCAGTGTCCGGGCTGTGAGCAGATCCTTAGAGGAAGAACCGTATTTTTTGTATTCCCAGAGAAAATACAGAAAAGAAGGGAAAAAGAGGAGCTTCATATGTTCCCAGGTGGATTCGTTGACGGCACTGAACAATCCTGCCACGGGTGCTTCCCGAAGCCATGCAAAACTGAAATGCAGCAGGGTGCCAAGGATCAGAACAAAGAAAAAACCGATTTTGTTTGACTTTTTTAGAAAATTGTTTACAAACTGAATCATAACAATGCCTCCATATACGATAAATGACGTATTTTAAAAAGTGTATTTTTTCATACATTTCCTGTATCAGTATATGCAGGCATTGTTTGTATCAGAACCTATAAATTAGGATTTCCAGATTTTTTTCTGAAAAAAGAAGTTTGGTAGTTGTTATTTTATTCACATAAAGAAATCATTCGTGAGGGAAAGTCGCTTGGTTTACAGCAGCTCCCGATAAATACGTAAGGTATTCTGGTAACAGATTTTTTCAATTTGAGTCGGTGTTAAGCCGGCCGTTTTCATTGTCTGAACCAGTTTTGGAAGAACGCTGCAATCTGGAATGTCATCGTAGCGGTCGATTCCGTCGAAATCTGAACCAAGGGCAACGAAATCTTCTCCGCCAAGATTTATCATGTATTTCATGTGCTGCACGGCCAGATCCAGATAAGACTCATCCGCGTTTTGTTCACCAAGAAAATGCTGGTAAAAGTTAATACCGGCGATGCCGCCACGTTCTGCCAGTTTGCGGATCATATCATCTGTGAGGTTTCGTGGGGAAGCGCACAGGCTGCGGGCATTGGAATGGCTTGCGACAAACGGTTTTTTTGTATGAGCAAGGACATCATAAAATCCGGTATCAGACAGATGGGAGACATCAATGATCATTCCGAGATGTTCCATTTCCTGCAGAAAACAGATGCCCTGTTCTTTTAAGCCTTTTTCCTGTTTATTTGGATAACCAAGGGAATTTTCATGATTCCAGGTAAGTGTCATCATGCGCATGCCAAGACGATACAGAATGTGCAAAAATTCTGGTTTTCCAAGGGTGATTTCGCCTTCTTCACCGGTTAACAGGGCAGACATGACACCATCGGACTGATTTTTCTCAATATCAGCAAAACAGCGGACTGGACGAATAAGATCGCGATGAGCCTCCAGTTCCGAGTAAAACAGATCAATCATTTCCAGTGCATCCTGCAGAGGTGTTTGGGTTTCTTCCAGATTGACAAATACGGCAAAGTTTTGAAGCAGATAGCCGCTTTGCTGCATCCAATCCAGTGAGATCTGTGTATGGTGCTGATCCAGACCGTAGGTCTGCCCCTGACGTTTGCGATTCAGCATGGCAGAGAGAGTATCACAGTGCATATCAATAATTTTCATGGTAAAAAGCCTCCGTTATATTGAATTTGTTTTCATTCCTGTTTATAAATAATTATAGTGATATTCTTAAAAAATTCACATATAGCTATTATACTAAAAGTAATGTAAAATAGACAGAAGAAATATGACACAGGCTATATTGAAAAATAAGCAGATAAATATGGCGTTAGATGTAGTGTGAAATAAGAAGTATAATGCTAGAAGTAATGTGAAAAAGCAGAAGAAATATGATGCCAGAAATAATGTGAAAAGGTAGAAAAAATATGATACCAGATGTAATATAGAAGAAATGTGATAATAAAAGTAGTGTAGAATAAACAGAAGAAATGGAGAAGATACACTTATGGATGACAGAAGATTTTTTTCAAAAATAGGAATGAGTTACTTTGTGATGGCACTGTTGACGACGGGGATACAGATCGTTGTATCATTGATCCTGGCTGTGGCAGCACCGGAGTGGACCGATCTGGCAATTGTAAACTGGCTGGTATCACTGATACCGCTTTATCTGATCGCGATTCCGGTTTGCTTTAAGATGTTACGTTCGTTACCGGCGATGCAGTTGTATCAGAGTAAATTGAAACCGGGTCGGTGGTTTCGGATTCTTTGCATCAGCATTTTTATCATGTATGTAGGAAATATTATTGGAAATATCGTATGTGCGCTGATCACGCGGGCAACCGGACTGGATCTGACACTGGGATTGGATAGTCTGATGACAGGCGGAAGTGTGTGGTACAACCTGTTGTTTACCGTGATCCTTGCACCAATCATGGAAGAATTGATTTTTCGTAAAGCGTTGGTAGATCGGGCAATTGTGTATGGGGATAAAGCGACAGTATTGTTATCTGGATTAATGTTTGGTTTGTTTCACGGTAATTTTCATCAGTTTTTCTATGCGTTTGGATTGGGCTGCGTGCTGGCATATGTATACATTCGTACCGGAAAACTCAGATATAGCATCGCATTGCACATGTCCGTGAATTTCTTGGGAGGATTTTTATCTTCCTGGCTTTTGCAGAAAATAGATTATGCTTCCTGGCTTTCACAGAATCCGTATGATTCCATTGACTTGGTCTTTAATCATATGGGACCACTTCTGGCGTTAATTCTGTTAGAAATTGGTATGATCGGACTTGCCATTGCTGGACTTGTATTTTTTATTATGTCAGTGAAAAAGCTGGAGTGGCGTAGTGGAGAATACGAAAAACCGACAGGAAAAATGGCATCGGTGATGTTTGGAAATCCGGGTATGCTGTTGTTTTTCGCTATCTGCGTGGGATTATTTATCATGTCGATGCTGTAATGAAAGTAAGAAAAGTCCGGCAGATGGATTAGAGCTCCATCATGCCGGACATAATGCATCCGCCTGCGGCACCGGCGGATTCTAATTCCTGCCATTGGGCAGGATCAAATTTAATACCGCCGATGCCATAGACCGACAGCGATACGGACTTGCACACAGTCTGAAGGAACTTCAGACCGCGGGGTGCAAGTCCTTTTTTGCAATCGGTCACATAAATGTGCCCGGCGGCAACGTACGTTGCGCCGAGCCTTTCGGCTTCCAGCGCTTCGTCCACGGAGTGGACGGAGGTGCCGATGACGGAAAAACCTGCCAGTTTTTCCAAGGCGGTTCCATCGGCACCTGCAAGGCTGCGAAGCAGCGGCAGCGGCAGGTGGATGCAGGTACATCCAAGGGCAAGCGCATCCTGCCAGAATGTATGCAGGATGCAGGAAACATTGTATTGTTGGCAGATGGGCAAAACCCTTATGGCAAGGGTTTTGTAATCCTCTGCCGGCAGATCTTTTTCCCGCAGGATCAGAGCCGCGGGGTGTGCCTGGCACACCCGCTCAATCTGATCCAGAAATGGATGCGCTGCCAGATGCCGGTTGCTGACCGCGAGAATTGGAAAATTTGAATTCTGTGTTGCCATATTTTTGGAAATATCTATTTTGGTGTTCATAATAAATGTATCTCCCTTAATAATATATAAATATCCTAGGATATGAGAACTATAACTCATATATGGAAATATTATATACATTTGAGAACTATAGCATATCTACAGCATAAATATTGGGTATTATAGTACTTATACATAAATATAATCACTCATAACCGGCTGCAATTTATGCTGCAACAGCGCATGATAAATTTCATCCACCGAACGGCCATCTGCAATCTCAAACTGATCATCGCCCTTGTCCTCAATATCTTCCACATGGCTTCCGATACCGGTGCTGACACCGGCAGAAATTTTCGTGGCAGCAATATCCACCAGATGATCCCGGACACGTTCGCATTCCCTGGTAGAAACCGTAATGCTTGCAAATGGCATAAACAGGCGGTAAGCACAGACTACCTGAAGCAGCTGACGTTCGTGCACATCCATTGGATTAATGCGGTCATTGTTGATGATCGGACGAAGCCGCGGGCAGGAAAAGGCAATCTCTGCATGCGGATATTTGCGCTGTAGCAGATAAGCGTGATAGCCGGTGGCAAAGGCATCTTTGCGGAAATCATCAAGACCGAGCAGAGCGGCGAAACCGACTCCACGCATACCGCCCATTAAGGCACGTTCCTGTGCATTGACGCGGTATGGAAAAATACGCTTGTGCCCTGCCAGATGCAGCGTTTCGTATTTATCCGAATTATAGGTCTCCTGAAAGACGGTGACGTAATCAGCACCGCAGGCATGCAGATAAGCATACTGATCGGAATTCACCGGATAAATTTCCAGACCGATGACTTTAAAATATTTTTGAGCGATCTTGCATGCTTCTCCGATATATTCCACTGTTGACATTGTCGGGCTTTCTCCGGTCAGGATCAGAATCTCCTGCAGACCGGTAGCAGCGATAGCAGCCATCTCTTTTTCAATTTCCTCCGGTGTCAGACGGGCACGGTGGATTTTGTTGTGACAGTTGAAACCGCAGTAAATGCAGTAATTTTCACAATAATTGGCAATGTAGATCGGTGTGAACATGTAGACGCTGTTGCCAAAATGCTTTTTTGTCTCAATTTGAGCTGCCTGTGCAATTTCTTCCAGAAACGGAAGTGCGGCAGGAGAGAGCAGCGCCTGAAAATCTTCTGGGGTACGTTCCGAATGTGCCAGTGCACGTTTTACATCTTCTGCGGTATATTTGGCATAGTCATAGTGTTCCATGGCATCAATGACCTGATCCATGATATCGGAGCCGATATTTTGCATATCCGGCAGATAGGTCATGTGGTCAATACGGTTTTTCTTCTGATCTTCCAGAATTTCTTCACTTAAAATACTTTCGTTGATATGTTTGTTTTCCATGTCTGCATGCCTCCTAATCCTGTAAAAATCCAGTTAATGGGGAGGATGCGCTTGCGCCCCGTTCGATGGTGCGTCCAAGACCGGACAGATAAGCACTTCTTCCGGCTTCTATGGCTTTTTTGAAGGCTTCTGCCATCAGCGGCACATTTCCGGCAGTGGCAACGGCAGTGTTTGCCATGACAGCGGCAGCACCCATTTCCATGGCGTCACATGCCTGAGACGGACGGCCGATACCGGCATCTACAATGATCGGAAGATCAATCTCATCGATCAGGATCTGGATAAAATCTCTGGTGGAAAGACCTTTGTTGGAACCAATCGGAGAGCCAAGCGGCATGATGCATGCGGCACCTGCATCCACAAGGGCTCTGGCAGCGTTCAGATCCGGATACATGTAAGGCATCACGACAAATCCTTCTTTTGCAAGGATTTCCGTTGCTTTGATGGTCTCATAGTTATCCGGAAGCAGATATTTGGAATCGTGAACAACTTCGATTTTGACAAAGTCACCACAGCCTAAAGCTCTGGAGAGACGGGCAATGCGGACCGCTTCCTCTGCGTTTCTGGCGCCGGAAGTATTTGGCAACAGCGTGATATTTTCCGGAATGTAGTCCAGAATGTTTGCCAGACCGCCTTCGTTGGCACGGCGCAGCGCCAGTGTAATGATCTGAGCACCTGCTTTTTCGATACAGGCTTGTACCAGCTCCAGTGAAAATTTTCCGGATCCCAGAATAAAGCGGGATGTGAATTCATGTCCTCCAAGTACGAATTTATCTTCGGTTGTGTTCATAGTAAATTACCTTCCTTTTCTTAAAAATTTTAACCGAATCAAGTAAGTCCCCTGCTTCAATTGCGAAAAGCAAT
>NZ_JRFU01000134.1 GCF_003122485.1 Eubacterium ramulus | reverse complement strand
TCCCGTCGGTAGCTTAAAGCCGGAAACTGGAGTGATATCAGTTTCCGGCATTTTTTTTTGACAGCAAATCGTATGGAAGAAAACAGGGAGAAAAGCTATGGCAGTAAAAATTGATGGAATGACAAATGTACTGGTAGTGTACAATTCGGAGGATGCAGATGAGATAGATGTTCGTCTGCGCATGGAGAAGATTGCGTGCGTCAGAAAACGGATCGGTGCCGGAAAACACGGCAATTTTCTGATGGCAATGAATAATTTTGGCGAAGAACTGTATGTGCAGCCGGAGGATGAAGCTGCTGCCCGCGAGGTGATCGCAAAGTGGCGTCGGGAGAGACAGGAAGAGCGTGAAAACCAGAAACAAAATCCAGAGACAGAGAGCTCCGAAAAAACAAATAAAATGATTGTTCCGCGGATTCTGGCAGGAATTCTGGTTGTAGTTGTTGTTGCATTATATCTCACGCATATCAGGTAGCATTATGAATGATCTTCAGATTGAATATTTTCTGGCGGCAGCCAGAAATATGAGTTTTTCAAAGGCGGCACAGGAATTATTTGTGTCGCAGCCGGCCATCAGCCGTCAGATCCTGGCACTGGAGCAGGAACTTGGATGCCCGTTATTTGAACGGTTAAACCGCGGGATCGTGCTGACAGCAAACGGCGAAATGTTTTATGATTTTTTTGAGCGGTATCGGACGGAACTGTCAGATCTGAAACTGAGGGCAAAATTGTCTCTGGAAAATAAAAACCGGGTGATTCATCTTGGTGTGCTCAATAACTGGAATATTTCCGGAATTATTTTGCCGGTACTGCGGGAATTTGCCCGGCAGTATCCGGATATCAAGGTGGAAGTAAACAGCTATGAGCCACGGAGCTCCCAGGAAGCACTGCAAAGCGGTAAGGAGGATGTGATCGTCACTATTGAACCGAAGATTTTGAACATTCAGGGCATTATGCATGCAAAGGTGATCGATCTTCCCAGAGTTTTGATCTACAGCACGGCGAATCTGCCGGATCCGGGAAAGAAACTGACGCCGTATGATTTCCGCGAGGATGAGTTTTTGACGGTGGCGGGAGAAGATAATGATTTTGTAACAGATCTGATCCGAAGCGTGTGTAAGCCTTACGGTTTTACACCGAAGATTCAACCGGTTCACAGTACGGATGCCATGATCATGGGCGTTCAGTGTGGACTTGGTGTGGCAGTGACGGATGCCTGGAGCCGGGCGCTGGATAATCCGGGATTTGCGTCGCTGGTGCTGGAATCCACTCATCCGCTCAGTGTGGTGTGGAAAAATGAGGAGAAAGATCCGGCAATTGATTGTTTTGTGGAATTGTTAAAGACTTCGATTCAGCAGTATCGTTAATGTTTTCCAAAAGCAATTTTTTAATATTTGGAAAACGTAAATCCATCTGGAAACAGAAATAGGAAAAGGAGATCTGATATAACAAAATGGTTATAACAGTCTCCTTTTTATTCTATTTGACGTATGAAAGAATGTGTTTTAAAATAGAGTCACTAAGAAAAGAAGGAGGCAGAATTATGGCAGACAAATTTTATGCCAAGGGACCGGGAAACAACGGTTATATCAAAAACCTGGAAGTTCTTGATTTCAACCCTTGGAATGGTAAAAGTGGCGCTTTCCAGATGCAGGTTTACAAAACTGCAGAAGGAAAATACTATCTGTATGGTTCCTGTTTTGGCGGTACACAGAATGGTGTACTGATTGCTGATATTACAGATCCGGAGCATACCAGATTTGTAAAACATCTGCAGTTACTGGATCCGGAAGAGTATCCGACTACCTCTACACCAAAGATTCAGGTAGCAGACGATCTTCTGATCTGTGCAATGACCGCAGGCTCAGGCCCAGGGGCATTAGTAGAGCAGAGCGAACTTATGAACATGAAATGTCAGGCAGGTATCCAGATCTGGAGCCTGAAAGAAGATCCGGAGAACCCGAAATATCTGGGTTACTGGGATTGTGGAGTACCACACTCCATCGGTGTTCATCGTTTTATGTATAACGGAGGTCCTTACGTATATCTTTCCTGCGAATCCGAGCGTTTCGAAGGTATGATCATGCGTATCGTAGATATCTCTGATCCGACAAATCCACATGAGGTTGGTAACTGGTGGGCTCCTCATCAGTTCGTAGACGGATATCCTTGCAGAACGGTTGATCATCATGCAGGACATGTTCCGTCCTTCATGGACAAAGGATGGATGCATGGACCGCCATTCAGACGTGACGACGGAATTATGTTCTGTGGTTACGGCGGAGATGGTCTGTATGTTCTGGATGCAAAAGACGTTACCCGTCCGCATCTGTTAGGACAGCTGAAATTTATGCCGGCATTCTCAAGCCATCTGGCAGGAGCACGTACTCATACAGCATTACCGCTGCCGGGTCGTGATTTCTGTGTTGTTACAAACGAGGGCGAGAGATTCCAGTTCTTCCCGGAAGGATCTATCAAAGAGGCACAGGCTATGAATAACCTTCATATGGTTGATGTCAGTGATCCGACACACCCGACTCTGATCGCAGAGTTCCCGTATCCGGAAGTACCGGAAGACTTCCCATATCCAAACTTCAACGTAATGAACCTTGGATGCCAGGGTCCGTTCGGCCCGCACAACCTGCATGAGCCGATGAGCAACAAGCCATGGCTGGAGCAGAGAGGCGACAGAGTATACTGCTGTTACTTTGCAGCAGGTCTGCGTATCTATGATGTATCTGATCCTTACTACATCAAAGAGCTTGCATACTTTATTCCGCCAAACCCGAACAAAAAACCGGAAGATTCCTTCTTCCCTGGATTACCGGGTCCGCGTAACGCAATGACAGAAGATTGCTGCGTAGATGACAGAGGATATATCTATGTAACCTGCTTCGATGATGGTTTCTATGTATTAAAGAGAACCGGAGCAGCTGACAACTAGGAAAATGTGCAGCATTTTGCTGGTGTCAAAAAAGAATAGACGCTGAAAACAGCCCATCGTCGGGAGAAAATCCTGACGAGGGTTGTTTTTTTTCGCCGTATTGTGTATGATGGATAGCGAGAGAAAAAGTGATACGACAAGGAGAAAACAAAATGAAAAAAGAACCATTTGTTACCAAAGAGCAGATTGAGGAGATTGTGAAATCTTATCCGACTCCTTTCCATTTATATGATGAAAAAGGAATCCGCGAAAATGCAAAAGCAGTGAAAGAAGCATTTGCATGGAATCCGGGCTTCCGCGAGTATTTTGCAGTAAAAGCAACTCCAAACCCGTTTTTATTAAATATTTTAAGAGAATATGGATGTGGCGCTGACTGTTCTTCCATGACAGAGCTGATGCTGTCCCATGAGATCGGAATGTCCGGCGAAGAGATCATGTTTTCCTCTAACGATACACCGGCAGAAGAGTTTGTATACGCAAATGAGATCGGTGCAACCATCAACTTAGATGATTTTACACACATTGATTTTCTGGAGAAAGCCATCGGCAAATTCCCGAAAACAATGAGTCTTCGTTATAATCCGGGTGGAGTGTATACACTGAGCAACGGTATCATGGACAACCCAGGTGATGCAAAATACGGCTTTACCAAAGAGCAGCTGTTTGAAGGATACAAACTTCTGAAAGAAAAAGGTGTAGAGCGTTTTGGTATCCATGCATTCTTAGTAAGTAATACGGTTACAAACGATTATTATCCGACACTTGCCCGTACTTTATTTGAGTTATGTGTAGAGATCAAAGAAAAACTTGGTATCAAGATCAGTTTTATCAATCTGTCCGGCGGTGTTGGAATCGCTTACAAACCGGATCAGGTTCCAAATGATATCCGTGTCATCGGCGCAGGCGTTCAGAAAGTATATGAGGAAGTTCTTGTTCCGGCAGATATGGGTGACGTTGCCATTTATACCGAGATGGGAAGATTCATGATGGGACCGTATGGCTGTCTGGTTACAAAAGCAATCCATGAGAAACACACTTACAAAGAGTATATCGGTGTAGATGCGTGTGCAGCAAACCTGATGCGTCCGGCTATTTACGGCGCATATCATCACATTACCGTTGCAGGCAAAGAGGATGCACCATGCGATCACAAATATGATGTAGTTGGTTCTCTTTGTGAGAACTGCGATAAATTTGCCGTAGACCGTATGCTTCCGAAAATCGATATGGGTGATTATCTGGTGATCCATGACACCGGTGCACACGGATTTTCCATGGGATACAATTACAATGGACGTCTCCGTTCCGCAGAGGTACTGCTGAAAGAGGATGGAAGCGCACAGCTGATCCGTCGTGCAGAGACACCGAAGGATTACTTTGCAACCTTTGACTGCTTTGACATTATCAAAGGATTGGTATAATCTGTTGATATAGTTCACTCATCACATACGTATCATCTTCTTGATGTAGACTCAAGAAGCAGCCTTCGTTTAAAAGCTCAGTTGGTAATAATCTGTCAGAAAAAAGGGTTGGAAAAAATGTAAAAAAATCTTGCGTTATGTATACATGTATGGTATGATTAGCGTGTTCGGTAAAAACCGAACACAATGCCGCTGTGGCGGAATTGGCAGACGCACTTGACTCAAAATCAAGCGGGTAACTCCGTGCCGGTTCGAGTCCGGCCAGCGGCATTTGTTTTGATAAAAAGGTGTGCTGTAATGGCACACTTTCTTATTATCACAAAGAAACATTAAAGAAAATAGAAAATAATCCGATATTGGAATTATTTGTAATGGTAGTTCGATATCGGGTTTTATATTCTATAAAAATGTTGAGAACTAAAAAATGAAGCATCAACGCAAGGGGGCGAAAGCATGATTGACAGAACGAACAAATATTATTTGACAACAGCGGAAATGCTTGTAATGCGTGCAATCTGGCTGGCAGATCACGATCTGGTTCTGAATGAGGTAGTAAGAGATTGCAATGCAGCTTACGGCAAGGACTGGAAACCGCAGACGGTAAGTACTTATTTAAGTCATTTGGTTCAGAAACAGTTTTTACGGATGGATCGTAATGGAAAGATCTACAGTTATCATCCGATTGTAAAAGCACAGGATTATATGAAGTATAACGTGCAGAATTTCGTAGAATTTTGGGGATTATCTCCGGCAGAGATGATGAAAAATTATCTCCAGATCAGAGGATCAACAAAAGAAGAACGTGATGAAGTACGTGCATATATTGCAAAATTAGAGGAAGAGAACAAAAAATAACTCTGTTTTGGTATTTTGTAACGTGTGAAAAGTCAGGAAATGAGCATTTCTTGACTTTTTTTGTTTTACCGATTAAAATAATAGTGTTTTTAACCAATAAATGGAATAAAAAGAAAGGCAGACTAGAAGAATGAAAAAAGTAATAGTAGCTATTTTAATGGCAGCCATGATCTGTTCTTTGACAGCCTGTGGTGGAAATAATAAGACAGGCGACACTTCTTCCAATACCTCTGCATCCGCAGAGCAGGCAGATGCGTCAGTCAGTGCAGAAGAGGAAGCAAAGAATGAACCGCAGTATGAAGCAGGAGTATGGACAGACAATGTGTATACCAATACTTCTCTTGGAATGACATTTACTCTTCCGGAAGGATGGCAGATCGGCACAGAGGAAGAAATGAATGCAGTACAGGACAAAGGACAGGAAGTTACCGGTGATACAGGAAGTGCGGATGCATCCGAAGCATATGATTTGTATATTTACAATTCCTCAACTGGTTCTAATATTGCTATGATGGCAGAAGATATGAGCGCGTTTGGCGATATTACTGCACAGGAGTATATAGAGTCTCTTTCTCAGCAGCTTTCCAGCTATGCAGATCAGGGAATTACTTATACGATGAATGAGATTGGAACAAAAACCATCGGAAATACAGAGTTTGTTTCTCTGGATGGTATTGCAGAGTATCAGTCTAATAACATTTATCAGTGTTATGCAGTTACTGAGATGGGTGGAAAAATGATCACTATGATCATTACCGGTCCGGCAGATCAGGGACAGGCAGAGTGTGAGGCAGTACTTGCATCTATCCAACCGATAGCACAATAGTGGTGATGGAATAAATATTAGCGACATTTCATAATGATTTATCGTAAATGGTAAAAGGTTAAAAAAGATGAAGCAGCTGTTTGCATAGACAAACGGTTGTTTCATCTTTTTGTGCTTTCGGCAAATTATACTGTATTTGCCGTTAAATATCGTTTCCTTTTATTTCTCATATACCGTGTAATGGTATTTTCGTAACAATTCTACCGCATGATCGTAGGCATCTGCCTCATAAAACTCCACCTGCAAAACACCCTGCTGGAACTCACGGTTGTGAATGATACCGATGTTTTTGATACTGATATTGTTGGAGGCAAGGATCGTAGCAATCGTAGCGATTCCTCCGGCTTCATCAATCAGGTCACAGAACAGCTGGTAAACCGGGCGGATCGGACCGCGGTGGGAGATATTGAAGGAATCGCGGTATTCCTTGGCAGAACTGAAAAATTCTTTGATCTCCTCCGGATGGCTTTCCGCAATGGTATTTCGTGTCTGCTGCAGAGCTTTAACATAAGTATCAATCAGCTCTAAAATCTGGTTTCGGTTTGCCACACAGATATTTTCCCACATGGTAGGATCTGAGGATGCGACACGGGTGATATCCTTGAAACCGCCGGCAGCAATGGTACGCAGCGTTTCGTCAGAGTCATCCAGGTTTTTCACCAGATTGACCAGTGTGGAAGCGATGACCGTCGGCAGATGACTGATGGAACCAACGGAAAAATCATGTTTTTTGTAATCCAGGATCAGCGGAACTGCACCGATGGATGCCACAAACTTTTCGAATTCCTCCACTTTTTTAGGCGAAACCGTGCGTGTCGGAGTCAGAATATAGTATGCATTTTCCAGCATGTAAGCGGTGGAATACTCATAGCCTACGTGCTCCGTTCCGCACATAGGATGACCGCCGATAAAATGTCGTTCCAGATCCGGGTATTTCTGGATCTGCTCATGGATGCCGGTTTTGACACTTCCCACATCCGTCAACAGCATATCATCATGCAGAATGCCGGATAATTCCCGGACATAGTCTGCATTGTCGAGAACAGGGGCACACAGATAGATATAATTACAATCGGAAAATCCTTTGCCTACCTGATCCAGTGCTTCTGTGATAATGCCGTCGGATAATGCGGCATCCAGAGTGGCACGACAGGTATCATAAGCGACGATCTGAATGTCCGGATAGATGCGATGCACCGTCTTTGCTACAGAACCGCCGATATGTCCAAGGCCGATAAAGCCGATTTTTTCTGGAATCATAATGTACCTCCTTCATAACTTTATTTAATAAATGATTCACTTTACATGTCACTTGAAAAAAACAGTACTTTTTTGATACGTTTTTTAACACATTTCAAATGTATTCCAGTGACATCTTTTGCCATGATAACGCATTTGCATGAAAAAGTCAACACTTTAAAGTGTAAAAGTAAAAACAGAAGATGGAAGAACATTGGCGGGAACTGTTTTTCGAAGTGAGTCATAGAAGTGTTTTGCCTGAGACTTGCTGTCGTTCAGAGAATTTCTTTGTATAGGAAGTAATTGTGAGAAAATAATGATAAAACTTGTGCATTTTTTATAAAAAGGTTGCAAAAAAGAGAAAAGTTTAGTAAAATATAACCATGATTTTTTATGTATTGGAGGAAATGACATGAACGTTTATACTACTGACAAGATCCGTAACGTAGTTTTACTGGGACATGGGGGTTCTGGAAAGACAACAATGGTTGAGGCAATGGCTTATCTGTCCGGAATTACCAATCGTATGGGAAATGTCACAGATGGCAATACCATCAGTGATTATGATAAAGAAGAGATCAAACGTGGTTTTTCTATCAGCACTTCTGTAGTCCCGATCGAGTGGAGAGAGACAAAGATCAATCTGCTGGATACTCCAGGATTTTTCGATTTTGTCGGTGAGGTAGAAGAAGCAGCAGCTGCAGCCGATGCGGCAATTATTGTGGTAAATGGTAAAGCCGGCGTGGAAGTCGGTACACAGAAAGCATGGGAGATTTGTGAGAAATACAATCTTCCGCGTATGATCTGGGTTACCAATATGGACGATGATAACGCAAGTTTCCGTCAGGTAGTCGTAGACCTGCAGGAATTATACGGAAAGAAGATCGCTCCGTTACATTTACCGATCCGTGAGAACGGACAGTTCGTTGGCTATGTCAATGTCATTCAGATGAAAGCAAAACGCTGGAAAGAGGACGGAACCGTTGATAAGACAGATGTTCCGGATTACTCTTTCGAAAACCTGGAGATCTGCCGTGAAGCATTATTAGAATCCGTTGCAGAGACAAGTGAAGAATATATGGATCGTTACTTCTCAGGCGATACCTTCTCCGAAAATGAGATCCGTCAGGTATTACATACCAATGTATGCGATGGCAGTATGGTTCCGATTTCCATGGCTTCCGGCACAATGGCAAAAGGTATCTACACTTTACTGGATGATATTGTAAAATATCTGCCAAGCCCGGAGAAAAAACAGTGCAAAGCCATCAATATCAAGACAAATGAAGTATACGATGCAGACTTTAACTTTGCAAAAGCAAAGAGTGCATATATTTTCAAAACAATTGTGGATCCGTTTATCGGAAAATATTCTCTGATCAAAGTTACATCCGGTGTTATCAAGACAGACGATGTAATGTACAACGAAGAGCACGGTATGGATGACAAGATCGGTAAATTATATGTACTGCGCGGCAACAAACCGGAAGAAGTACCGGAGCTGCATGCCGGCGATATCGGAGCACTTGCAAAATTAAATAAAGTAGTGACAACCGATACACTGTCTACAAAAGCAACACCGCTTACATTTATCAAGACAGCTGTATCCAAACCATATACATATATGAGCTACAAACCGGTAAACAAAGCCGATGTGGATAAAGTTTCTCAGGCATTGCAGAAAATGATGCAGGAAGACCTGACACTGAAAGCAGTCAATGACAGTGAGAATCATCAGTCTCTGCTGTATGCCATCGGTGATCAGCAGCTGGATGTAGTGGTAAGCAAATTAAAAGAGAAATACAAAGTTGAGATCACATTAGAGCAGCCGAAGGTTGCATTCCGTGAGACCATCCGCAAGAAAGCAGATGTAGAATACAAATACAAAAAACAGTCCGGTGGACATGGACAGTATGGTCACGTTAAGATGACATTCGAGCCATCCGGCAATCTGGAAGAAGCATATGAATTTGACCAGATCGTAGTTGGTGGTGCTGTTCCGAAAAACTACTTCCCGGCTGTAGAAAAAGGTATTCAGGAATCCGTAGAGCGCGGACCGCTGGCAGGTTACCCGGTAGTGGGCGTAAAAGCTGTATTATACGATGGATCTTACCATCCGGTAGATTCCTCTGAGATGGCATTCAAGACCGCAGCAATTCAGGCGTTCAAAAAAGGATTTATGGATGCTTCCCCGATTTTATTAGAGCCAATTGCTTCAGTAAAAGTATTGGTACCGGATAAATATACCGGTGATATTATGGGAGATTTAAATAAACGCCGTGGCCGTGTACTTGGAATGAATCCGGTAGAGGGTGGCAAACAGGAGATTATCGCAGATGTGCCGATGTCCTCACTGTTTGGTTACAATACCGATCTTCGTTCCATGACCGGCGGCAGCGGAACTTATGAGTATGAGTTCGCACGCTATGAGCAGGCACCTTCTGATGTACAGGAGAAAGAAGTGGCTGCGAGAGCAGAAGCGTAAAATTTAATATGTGAAAAGAATTCGGAAGATTTTACCTTTGCGGCTAACAATCGCTTGCCAAGGAAAAATCTTCCGATTTCTTTATTTCAGAGATGTAAATTCTTTCGACATAGAAAACGTAAATGGGAGAAGGGGGCATTTTTCTCAATGAATCCTTGTCCCTTCAACTCACTTGGGAAGACGAAAGTTTATTGACATTGCGATGTGCATCTACTATAATGGAGTTCGATAGAAATACTTTTGGTATACCAAGAAAAACCAAAAGGATACAACAAACAGCACAAAACGAAACAAAAACAAACTAACAGGAAAGTGGGACTTTATCTCAGTCGAGAAGACTCCCACTTCTGCAAGTGGTGAGTAATAA
>NZ_JRFU01000133.1 GCF_003122485.1 Eubacterium ramulus | reverse complement strand
TGCGCAGTGTTACCTGCCACGTGTTTTGTCCTGTGCCATGATGTATGGCGGTGCAGATTCCAGTATTGCGGATTCCAATGCACTGGAGCTGTATGATTACGAAAATGCGCAGATCAAATGTCTGGTGCTCTGGGGCGCAGGTCCTGCCTATTCTGCACCGGCCAGTGGCGGTCGTATGGTAAATGAGCTGCGTGCCAAAGGGGTAAAAACGATTTCCATTGATCCACGTTTTACACCGGATGCGGCTAAGGCAGATATCTGGCTGCCAATTCGTCCGGGTACAGATGTTGCCCTGCAGATGGCATGGATCCGATACATTTTAGTAAACCGCAGATACGATGAGGAGTTTGTAACACGTTGGACGAACCTGCCGTATCTGGTTGAGGTGGAGAGCCGTTTCTTTGCCCGTGCGAAGAAAGGAGAAAACGGTGCACCAGATACTTTTTATGTATGGGATGAAAAGACAGATTCCATGAAGCCGATGGAATATCCGTTTGATGAAAATTTAGCCCCGGCGTTATGGGGCACTTACGAAGTAGATGGAAAAGTATACAAAACCGGTATGCAGTTGTTATACGAGCGTTGCGAGGAGTTTACATTGGAGAAAGCAGCGGAGATCTGCTGGCTGGATGCAGACCGGATCAAGGCCGCCATTGAGATGTATCTGGAAAATTCTCCGAGCGGTATCTGCCTTGGTGTGGCAACAGATCAGACACCGAATTCCGTGCAGGCTGCCATGGCTGCGGACACCATTGATTTCCTGATGGGTAATCTGGAGAAACCGGGCGCGCTGATGCAGCGGTTCCGCACCAGTGGCGTGCTGAAAGTGCCGAACTATCCGGTTCCTGTTGCACTGAAATGTCTGCCGCCAGAGCAGTTGAAAAAACGTCTGGGTGGAAGAGAACATAAGGGATTAAGTATCTGGTATGCAGGTCATCCGGGCAGTGTGTTGAATGCGATTTTGACAGAGAAACCGTATCAGCCGAGAATGTGGATCGACCGTTCCGGAAACAAACTTGGTGTACTGGCAGAATCCGGTCGTTGGGCAGAAGCCATTGAAAAACTTGATTTTATCGTACATATGTATATGTATCCGACTTCTTTTTCCTGCTATGCAGACATTTTGCTGCCGACAGAGGAGTGGCTGGAGACGGATATGATCGTTGAAACCTGTAATATGCTGGTGGCAAGACAGCAGGTAGTTCATCTCTGGGAGACCATGGATGAGACTCTGATCTGGTCCCGCCTGGCAAAAAAATGTGCAGAGCTTGGTCATGAGATGTGTCAGAAAGCTTTTGATCCGGAGTTTATGGGGGATCAGCTTCCGTATTGGGATTCCATGGATGAATTTTTTGATCATTTGACACCGGCGATCGGTATGACCTGGGAAGAAATGAAAAAGAAAGCACCGTTTGAATACATGTCAAAAGAAGAATGGAAGAGCTATTATGTATACAAACAGATTGACGAAGCGACAGGGCTGCCGAAGGGCTTTGATACACCTTCGAAGAAGATTGAAGTCTATGTGGAGAGCATGATCACACTGGGAAGAACCGGTCAGCCGTTCCTGCCGATCGAGTTTGCACCGGCAGATAAGGATTATGAGCCGCTGCCGTATTATCTGGAGCCGGTGGAGAGTCCGGTGCGTGATGATGATACGGCGAGGGAGTATCCACTTGTTATGACAAATGGCCGTGTGCCGTTCTATCATCATTCCACATTGCGTAATGCTGCAGCTATGCGTGAACTGTATCCGGTTCCGGAGATCTGGATCTATCCGGATGTGGCAAAAGCCTATGGCATTGCACCGGGAGACTGGGTTTGGGTGGAATCAAAACGAGGCAAGATTCGTGCGAAAGCACTGGTTACAAAAGGTATCAATCCGGGGACCGTATGTATGGAGCGTTTCTGGCATCCGGAAACTATGAACACCAAGACTCATGGATGGCAGGAAACAAATGTGAATGTATTGTCAAAATCCACTGCACCGTTTAATGATGTCGTTGGTACGCATACATTGCGTGCTTATCAGGTGCGTATTTCCAAAGCGGACAGTGCGCCGGAAGGCATCTGGCAGAAACCGGAAGACTTTGTAAATTGGCTTCCGTTAGGTAAAGCATAGGGAACGAGGAGGCAGAGTGATGAAACAATATGCAATGGTTGTAGAAGTGGACCGGTGCATCGGCTGTAAAGGTGGATGCCAGGTTGCCTGCAAGACTGAAAATGAAGTGGCTTTGGGCCGTTCCAGAAGCACATTATATCATATGGGACCGACTGGGGTCTATCCGGACCTGCAGATGTATTTTCTGCCGGTAATGTGCCAACAGTGTGAGGCTCCGAGTTGTGTGGATGTGTGTCCGACAGGCGCATGTTACAAGGATGAAGAAGACGGAGTGATCCGCATTGATCAGGACATCTGCATCGGATGTCAGAGTTGCAGGAAGGCATGTCCGTTCCATGCAAACAATTTTAATAAAGAACTGCGTGTCATGGATAAGTGTACCGGCTGTGCGCAGCTGCGGGAAAAAGGCGAAGAGCCGGTTTGCGTGAAAAATTGTTCCGGTCGCGCACTGCATTTCGGGGATATCAATGATCCGGAGAGCGAAGTATCCAGAATTCTGGCAGAGAATGAAGGTCATGTATATACATTGAAGGATGATAACGGAAATCATCCGTCCGGGCGTTTTATTTTGAAAAAACAGAATTGGATCGATATGCTTCCGTTTGAATTTGAGGAAGCACTGCGGAATGGTATTTATGAGGAGCCGGAGAGCGAAATGGCTCACAAAATTTTTGAAGATCATTTCAAAAAAGCCAAAGTCGTGCACACAGAAATGAATGAAAAAAAGGAGGCCAAAGAGGGATGAAACAGGTGGAATTAAGAAAACAGCTGGCAAAAGCCAGAGCAGGACTTTATCGTTTCCTTGGCGGTCTGTACATCATGGAAGTGGATGCGGAGACGCTGGCCAATATGAAGCAGATGCAGTTTCCGACAGATTGCGAAAATCCAGAGCTGGCTGAGGCTTATGCGTGTATGGCAAAGTCCGTCGCAGATCTGAAAAATGAGGATCTGGAGGATGTGGCTGCGGATTATGCGAAGACATTTCTGGCAGCAGGAGAGGCTACCGGTGTGGCTGCATTCCCGTATGAGTCCATTTATACGAATAAAAAACATGAGATCGGCGGACGTACTGAGCAGGAGACTCTGGCTTTGTATGCACTGCATGGATGGGAGCCGAGCAAAAATATGTTCCGCACCATGAATGATCATATCGGGTTGGAACTGGAATTTATGGCTGTGCTATGCGAAGAAGAACTGCTTGCCTGTCAGACAAACAATGCGGATCGTGCTGCAATGTCAAACCGGGATCAGAATGAATTTTTATGTAATCATCTGAAATGGGCTGGCGCTCTCTGCATGGATATCAGCAAATATGCGCAGACAGAGTTTTATCAGGCAGTTGGAAAACTGACAAGTGTATTTCTGGAGCAGGAGAAAGAAATGCTGGCAATGGGAGGTGCAATATGGGATATCGCGTAGATTTTGACAAGATGAATGATATTTTGGCTGCCTGGTCAGAGGAGTATCATATTTTTGCACCGGCCTGGGATCAGAGAAAAAAGAAAGTTCGTTACCGGGAAATCAAGACGATTGATCAGATCGTGCTGGATCGTCAGTCCGATTTTTCCCCGAAGGAAGCGTATTATCCGGTGTCACAGACGATGTTTTACTTTACGGATACGGAAGTGACAGAGAGTGAGCTGGCGGACGATAAGGGGATTCTGATTTTTGCACGTCCATGTGATATTAACGGAATGGCGCGTCTGGACTGCATTTTTATGGAAAACGGCGGTCACGCGGATTATTTTTACGCCAGATTGCGGGAAAAAGTAAAGGTTGTCATGTTGGAATGTCGGGAGAGTTTTGAACATTGTTTCTGTGTTTCCATGGGAACAAACAAGACAGACAAGTACGATGCTGCAGTTCGCATTACCGAACATGAGGTGCTGGCAGAGGTCAGAGATGAAAAACTGGGTGCTGCTTTTTCTTTTGTATCAGCATCATCTTGTGATTTTACACCGAAGTTTGTGCAGGAAAATCAGAAAAAACTGCATATTCCGAAGATTACAGACCGCAGTATGTTAAAACCAATCAGCGATCTGGAGTACTGGAATCAGTTTGATGAGAAATGTATGTCCTGCGGTGGATGTAATACCGTCTGCGGAACCTGCAGTTGTTTTGATACAGTGGATGTCATTTATCAGGAGGGAAGCCGAAGCGGAGAACGCCGCAGAGTCTGGTCTTCCTGCATGCTGGAGACATTTACCCAGACAGCAGGTGGTGGTCGTGCCCGCAAGACGCCGGGAGCAAATATGCGTTTTAAGGTTCTGCACAAATTTTATGATTTTGCAGATCGATTTGCAAAGGATGGAAGCCATGGCATTGCCTGCGATGCGCAGATGTGTATCGGATGCGGGCGCTGTGATATGAGATGTCCGAAAAAAATCTCATTTTTTGATGCGGTGGACGGACTTGCAGCGGAAATTGAAAAAATGAATACAGGAGAGGAGGCGTAGAGTAATGGAAAATATTATGAAACCGGAACCACACAAAATCATACATGTTGTGCGCCAGACGACAGCGGAGTTTACGATTCGTGTAGCATGTGACAAAGATCCGGGTTACGGACAGTTTTTCCAGCTGTCTCTGCCGAAAATCGGAGAGGCACCGATCTCTGTCTGTGGAAAAGGACCGGGGTATGTGGAATTTACCATTCGTAAGGTCGGACGACTGACTGGCGGAGTGTTTGATCTGAAAGCAGGAGATACACTTTTCATGCGTGGACCGTATGGAAATGCATTCCCGGTGGAGCAGTTTGAAAATAAAGATCTGCTGGTTATCTGCGGTGGTACGGGTATGTCTCCGGTAAAAACCACACTGACCCATTTTTATGATCATCCGGAAATCTGTAAATCTGTGTATTTGATTGCCGGATTTAAGGATATCAACTGTGTGTTGTTCAATGAGGAACGCGCGAAATTTGCAGAGCGTTTCCATTGTACGTATTGTCTGGATAACTCAGAGGCACCGGGGTTTCACAAAGGAATGGTTACGAAATATATTCCGGATGTGCCCTTTGATACCTTCGATGATTATAATGTGGTCATCGTAGGTCCGCCTCCAATGATGCGGTTTTCAGCGCTGGAGTGTATGAAATGCGGGGTTCCGCCGGAGAAAATCTGGGTTTCCTTTGAGCGGAAGATGTCCTGCGCAGTAGGAAAGTGCGGACATTGTAAGATTAATGAGACGTATGTTTGTCTGGAGGGACCGGTATTTAATTATACGAAAGCAAAAGAATTGTTTGACTAGAAAGATTCTTTTGTGGTGAAAATTTAGGATATGGAAAGGGTCTGGGTTCATTTTGTCTTTGCGGCTAACAATCGCACGCCAAGAAAAAATGAACCCAGACCCTTATTTCAGTTACATGAAAATTGTTTGCTGTTGTGATTGGAAATATTAGAATATAAAAAATGTCGATCATATAGAATAAAAAAAGATTGACATACTTTAAAATATCGTTCTGGCTATAGTAGAAGAATTACGGATGAACACCGCTTGGTTTATGATATTGATCATAATGATAATTTGATCATTTATGCTGCAAAATATCATTATGAGGAAGATTAACACCGAGAGATGTTTTTCTTTTTGGAGACAAAATTCGAAGAAATTTGTATAATCTGCTGTTTTTTTCTGGAAAATTTTGTGCGATATGATGTTGACTCACAGAACAAATATGAGTAGAATATAAATTAGTTAAGAAATGGTAGAACCAATTAAGACGATAGATGTTTTCAGGAAAATAAAAAGATGATTCAGTTTTTGTAAGTGTGATTATCAAAATAAAAGCCATTGAAAACTTTTTTTTTTACACTGATTGGTACTACCAAAAAATAAAACAAAAGTGGCAGTACCAAAATGCATATTTACAATTAAGCATGTAAAAACATGTATTTATAATTATTCAGAAATGAATATACAGCAAAAACGAACGTTTACAATCGTTCGTAAATGAACACAAAACAAACTTGTTTTATGAGGGGGAATCAAAACATGGCAGAGGTAACCTTACCTTTTGGCAAAGAAAAAATGAAGGTAACAATTCCGGACAATCGCCTGAATGGTATCCTTGTTTCCAAGGCGCATGAGTTTCAGGCAGACAAGCCAGAGGAGGAAATCGTAAAAGACGCCTTAGCGCATCCGATTCATTCCAAACGGTTACGGGAGCTGGCAAAGGGGAAAGACAATATCGTATTGATTGCCAGTGACCACACAAGACCGGTTCCAAGTAAAGTGATCATGCCGGGCGTTTTAGAGGAAATCAAAGCAGGTAATCCGAATGCAAAGATTACGATTCTGATCGCCACTGGTTTTCACAGACCGACCACGAGAGAAGAACTGATCTACAAATTTGGTGAAGATATTGTAGATCGTGAGGACATCACATTTGCAGTCCATAAAAGTCATGAAAATGCAGACATGGTAGAACTTGGCACACTGCCATCCGGTGGGAAATTGAAAATCAATAAGATCGCAGCTGAGGCAGATCTACTGATTTCCGAAGGATTTATTGAACCGCACTTTTTTGCAGGTTTTTCCGGTGGAAGAAAAAGTGTACTGCCGGGAGTATCCAGTGCAGCAACCGTCATGGCAAACCATTGTTCCGAGTTTATCGCCAGCGAGTATGCCAGAACCGGCGTGCTGGAAGGCAATCCGATCCATCGGGATATGATTTATGCGGCAGAACAGGCAAAACTTGCTTTTATCATAAATGTGGTACTGGATGAGAACAAAAAAGTTATCCGTGCATATGCCGGAGATTTCAACGAAGCGCACCGGGAAGGATGCAGATTCGTGGATCAGATGTCCGGTGTGGATGCGATTCCTTCCGATATCGTGATTTCCACAAATGGCGGATATCCACTGGACCAGAATATTTACCAGTCCGTCAAAGGTATGACGGCAGCAGAGGCAAGCTGTAATCCAGGCGGCGTGATCATCATGGTTTCCAGCTGCATTGATGGACATGGCGGACAGTCTTTGTATGACACCTTTGCCAGCGGCGGAGATAAAAATGTGATCATGCAGCGTTTCTTAGATACACCCCGTGACAAAACGATTCCGGATCAGTGGGAAGCACAGATTTTGTGCAGAGTGCTGATGCATCACAAAGTCATCATGGTGACTCAGGCACCGAAGCAGCTGGTCAATGACATGCAGATGGATTACGCAGAGAGCGTAGATGAGGCAATCCGCATGGCAGATGCATATCTGGGAAAGGCGGATAGTAAGATCACTGTGATTCCAGATGGTGTATCCGTGATTGTAAGAAGAAAATAGCACTTGAAATAATATTTTTACTACGCTGACAGAAAGTGAAAATATACAGTGAAAAATAAGCTGTTAAAAATAAAATCTGAAGTCAATAATTTGATGAAATATGATAATTCTCCTATATTTTGAACATAGAAATTACAAAGTGATTGTGTTCAGAATACGGGATAGGATAAAGATTTTGAGAAATGTGTAAAAGGAGGATTTGGATGATGGCAGATTACAGCTACAACCAAGTGACACCGGAACTCATAGAAGAGTTCAAAAAAATCGTTCCGGGCAAGGTATTCACCGGAGATGAGATCAATGCAGATTACTCTCACGATGAAATGCCGATTTACGGAAAAGGAGCTCCGACCGTATTGATCGAGGCAACCACAACGGAGGATATTTCAGCAATCGTGAAGCTGTGTTTTGAAAACAGCATTCCGGTCATTCCGAGAGGTGCAGGAACCGGTCTGACTGGTGCATCTGTTGCACTGCATGGCGGTGTCATGATCGACATGTCCAAGATGAACAAGATTCTGGAGTATGATAAAGAGAACTTTGTAGTTCGTGTAGAGGCAGGCGTTTTGCTGAACGACCTTGCAGAGGACGCACAAAAACAGGGACTCTTATATCCACCAGATCCGGGTGAAAAATTTGCAACTCTTGGCGGAAACGTATCTACAAACGCAGGTGGTATGAGAGCCGTAAAATATGGATGTACAAGAGATTATGTCAGAGCAATGACCGTAGTACTTCCAACCGGCGAGATCGTAAAACTTGGTGCAACTGTTTCCAAAACTTCCACCGGATACAGCCTGTTAAATCTGATGATCGGTTCTGAGGGAACTTTAGGTATCATCACAGAGCTGACTTTAAAACTGATTCCGGCACCGAAGGAAACCATCAGCCTGATCATTCCGTATGAGAACCTGGAAGACTGTATCGCAACTGTTCCGAAATTTTTCATGGAGCATTTACAGCCACAGGCCATTGAATTTATGGAAAAAGAAATTGTTCTGGCTTCCGAGCGTTACCTTGGTAAGAGCGTGTTCCCGCAGCAGTTAGAGGGCGTGGACATTGGCGCATATCTGCTGGTAACTTTTGACGGAGAGGATATGGAATCTCTGGAAGAAATCACTGAGAAAGCAGCAGAAGTTGTACTGGAAGCAGGAGCAATTGACGTATTGGTTGCCGATACACCGGCGAAGAAAAAAGATGCCTGGGCAGCAAGAAGTTCTTTCCTGGAAGCCATCGAGGCAGAGACAAAATTGCTGGATGAATGCGATGTCGTCGTTCCGGTAAATCAGATTGCATCTTATCTGACCTTTGTAAAATCACTGGAATCCAACTATGATTTTACCATCAAGAGCTTCGGTCATGCAGGAGATGGAAACTTACATATTTATGCATGTGCCAACGATATGGATGAGGCAGAGTTCAAAAAACAGGTTGCTGATTTCATGGATATTATTTACAAAAAAGCGGCAGAGTGTGGCGGACTGATTTCCGGCGAGCACGGAATTGGTTATGGAAAAATGGATTATCTGGCAGCATTTGCAGGTGAGACAAGCATGCGTCTGATGAAAGGCATCAAAGAAGTTTTTGATCCGAAGATGATCTTAAATCCGGGCAAGATTTGCTACAAGTTGTAAAAACAAGCTGATTTTACGAGTGCTGCTTTTTGAAAGAATTTCAAGAATGGAATGTAGAAGCAGTAGAACACTGAAAATCCGATTTTGTGAGAAAAATAACAATTAGTTGAAATAATATTTGAAAAAATAGGATCACTTACTATAAGGAGGAGTCAAAATGGCATATTTAATTTCTGAAGAAGCACAGGATCTGTTACAGGACGTAAAAAATTTCTGCGATAAAGAAGTCGTAGAGCAGTGTAAAGCATACGATGTATCCGGCGAATGGCCGAAAGAGATTTACGATAAAGCGATCGAGCAGGGATATCAGGCACTGGAAGTTCCGGAGGAGTTTGGTGGCCCGGGTTTATCAAGAGTAGATGTGGCAGCTCTCATCGAGCAGATGGCAATTGCGGATGCTGGATTTGCAACTACCATTTCCGCCAGCGGACTTGGTATGAAACCGGTACTGATCGCAGGAAGTAAAGAGTTAAAACAGCGTGCATGCGATCTGATCCTGGAAGGCGGCTTCGGTGCGTTCTGCCTGACTGAGCCGGGTGCTGGTTCTGATGCAGGCGCAGGCAAGACAACCGCTGTCAAAGACGGTGACGAGTATGTACTGAACGGAAGAAAATGCTTTATCACAAACGGCGGCATTGCTTCTTTCTACTGTGTAACAGCCATGACAGACAAGACAAAAGGTGTCAAAGGAATGTCCATGTTCTTCGTAGAAAAAGGCACTCCGGGCTTGAGCACAGGAAAAGAAGAGAACAAAATGGGTATTCGTACTTCCAACACCTGTGATGTAGTCCTTGAGGATGTCAGAATCCCGGCTTCCAACCTGATCGGTGAGGAAGGAAAAGGCTTCAACATCGCAATGCAGACACTGGATCAGGCGCGTACCTGGATGGGATGCGTTGCAACCGGTATCGCACAGAGAGGTATCAACGAGGCCATCGCTTACGGCAAAGAGCGTGTACAGTTTGGCAAACCGATCATCAAAAATCAGGCGCTGAAATTCAAAGTAGCTGATATGGAAATCAAGACAGAAACCGCACGTCAGATGGTAGCACATGCCTTGACAAAAATGGATCTGGGTCTTCCTTATACAAAAGAGTCCGCAATTGCAAAATGCTATGCTTCTGATATCGCAATGGAAGTTGCTTCTGAGGCCATTCAGATGTTCGGCGGATATGGCTACAGCCGTGAGTACCCGGTAGAGAAACTGTTGAGAGATGCCAAGATCTTCCAGATCTTTGAGGGAACAAACGAAGTACAGAGAATCGTTATCTCAAACAGTGTGATCGGTAAATAAGTTATCCCTTATCTAACAATATATGTATTCCGTCGATGGACATTTTTTGAAAGTTGGCGGAATACGAACAAAAAATATGCAGGAGAAATCATTATGGAAATATTAGTTTGCATCAAACAGGTTCCGGACGATTCTGTGGAAATCTCTTTGGATGAAGCCACAGGAAAACCGGCACTGGACGGGGTAACACCTGTCGTAAATGCATTTGATACATATGCAGAAGAAATGGCAGTACGTCTGAAAGAAGCTGTTGGCGAGAGTGAAGTGACTGTGGTATCCATCGGAGATGACAGTGTGAAAAACTCCTTAAAAAACTGTCTCGCAGTCGGTGCCGACCATGCATACCTCGTAAAATATGACGAGGTCGAAAAATTGGATGGTGCGGCAGTTGCAAAACTTCTTGCAAAAGCAAAATCAGACATTGAAGCAACCGAAGGAAAGACATTTGATCTTGTATTTTGCGGGAAAGAATCTACTGACTATGCAGCAAGTCAGACTGGCTTGTTGCTGGCAGCGGAGTTAAATGTTCCGGCAGTTGCCAATGTGGTAGCCGTAGAAGCAGCAGATGGAAAAGCAACCATCAAACAGGAAACAGAGACCGGATACAATGAGATTGAAGCTTCCCTTCCTTGTGTTGTGACCATTCAGAAGCCAAATTACGATCCGCGTTATCCGACCATCAAGAGCAAGATGGCAGCCAGAAAGAAACCGATCGGTGAACTTGTGACCGGAGATGTTCCGGCAAGTTCTATGGAAGTTGTAAAAGTATATGCGCCTGCAAAACGTCAGGCCGGTGTAAAAATCAAGGCGGAATCCCCGGAAGAAGCTGTTGCTAATGCAATGAAGCTGATCGCGGATGCCAAGGTATTGTAGGAGGTCGTGGAAATGAGTCTGACAGATGGAAAAAATATTTTAGTATATGTTGAGACTGCCCAGGGCGCTCCAGTAGGACCAGCCCTTGAGATTCTGGCAAAGGCAAAAGAGCTTGCAGCTGCAAAAGGTGAAGAAGTGATCGCAGCTATTCTTGCAGAAGCGCCGGAAGAAGCTGCAAAGACAGCCGTTGAGGCTGGTGCAGATCAGGCAGTAATCGTAAAAACAGCAGAAAGCAGACCGGAAGTGCGGGCAGCAATGCTTGCAAAACTGGTTGAAAAATATACACCGTCACTGGTGCTGGCAGCAGCTACACAGGAGGGCAAAGATGTCACTCCGCTGCTTGCACAGAAATTTGAGGCAGGATGCGCTGTTGATGTCATGAATATTTTGGCAGATGGCGATCAGTATGTATTTACCTGCCCGGTTTATGGCGGAAATATTTTAAATGATGTTGTATTGCATACCCAGCCGGCAGTAGCCACCGTTCGCGGCGGTTCTTTTTCCAAATCAATTGAGGCGGGAAAAGCCGGCAAAATTATAGAAGAAACAGTAGAAATTCCGGAGGAGTCTGTATTTACAAAGATTGCCAATGTGGTAAAAGAGATCAGTGAGGCAGTCAATCTGGAAGATGCAGATGTTATCGTAACCGGCGGTCGTGGTATGGGCAGCAAGGAAAACTTTGCGCTGGTTCAGGAATTGGCAGATGTCTGCGGTGGTGTCGTAGGTGCCACCAGACCGGCGATTGAAGAAGAGTGGGTTGGTCGTTCCCATCAGGTTGGACAGTCCGGCAAGATCGTTGCACCGAAGCTTTATATTGCTTGCGGTGTATCCGGAGCTACACAGCATGTATCCGGTATGATTGGATCTGGCTATATCATCGCTATTAATAAAGACGAAGATGCTCCGATTTTTGATGTGGCAGATGTGGGTATTGTTGGCGATGCCATGAAAGTTCTGCCGCTGTTGATCGAGGAAATCAAAAAAATCAAAGAAGCATAAAAATAAACAATTACTTCATTCTTTTTCTTTTAAAATAACTTTAAAAATGTTAATCCTAATCCATTTTTATACACATTTTTAACGATTCTCCTAAGAATCACAAAAACCGGTGTTTCCGTTATGGGGCACCGGTTTTTTCATTGCTAAACGGAGTGTAGAGTGCAGTGATTCTGAAAAGAAGATGTCAGCTTGCGC
>NZ_JRFU01000132.1 GCF_003122485.1 Eubacterium ramulus | reverse complement strand
ATTACTCACCACTTGCAGAAGTGGGAGTCTTCTCGACTGAGATAAATAATAAGTATTAAAGGTATTTACTAAGGCTCATATTTAAGGAGGATTCTGATATGGCAGAAAACTATTTACTTGGTATGGATATGGGAACCACAAATATTAAGGCGAACATTATGGATACCAAAGGAAATGTCATTGCAACAGCTTCCCGTCCAAGCCACCTGATCTTTCCGGCAGCAAACCAGATCGAACAGGATGCAAATGAATGGTGGGACAATGCAAAAGCTGTTTTTAAAGAAATAACAACAACCGCTGGCAAAGAGATCGTGGAAAATATCCGCGGTATCAGCATCAGCTCTCACGTAATTTCCTTACTTCCTATAGATAAAGAAGGAAATCCGGTAAGAAACGCTATGATCTGGATGGATACCCGTTCCGATGAAGAATTAAACTACATTACAGATACCCTTGGTTTTGACCATTTCGTATCCATCGTTGGCGGACAGCCAAGTACTGCATTCTTACCGGGAAAACTGCTCTGGTTCAAAAAACACGAACCGGAAGCATTTGCAAAAACAGAAAAACTGTTACAGGCAAACGGTTTTATCAACTATAAGCTGACCGGTGAGATGACCATCGACCTTGACTGCGCTTCCAGATGTCAGTGTCTGGATATCAATTCTTTAACATGGTCTGATGAGATCGCCAAAGTACTGGATGTCGATTTTAATGCATTACTTCCACAGCCGTCCAAGATCACAGATATCATCGGTACAGTTACCGAAGAAGCTGCTGCTGAAACCGGACTGATAAGCGGTATTCCTGTAGTTGCAGGATGCAGCGACGCAATGGCTTCCATGTATGCAACCGGACTGAGCCAGCTTGGTGAAGCAGGTGAGTCCTCCGGAACAACTTCTCTCGTATTTGTCGGATCTCCGGTTCAGAGCCGTTCCGATGTTCCGGTTGTCACAAAACCATGTGCCATTGACGGCATGCCATATATTTTTGACGGACCGATCAACGCTTCCGGCGCTTCCATCAAATGGTATCTGGATACCTTCGGACAGGCTGATAAAGAAGAAGCGGAAGAACTTGGCATTAACGTGTATGAATATCTGAACCGTGAAGCATTAGAAGTAGCTCCGGGTTCCGATGGATTACTCTTTTTCCCATATATGCTCGGTGAACGTGCACCACTCTGGAATTCCTATTCAAGAGGTATGTTCATCGGAATGTCTCTGAACACAGAGCGCAAACATTTCGTCCGTTCCGTATTTGAGGGAACTGCATTTGCACTCAGACATGTTATGGAGACCATCAAAGAAGCCGGCGGACAGGCGGAATGCTTACGCATCACAGGCGGCGGTTCCAAAAGCCGTACCTGGTCACAGATCAAAGCATCTATGCTTCATATGCCGATCTATATTCTGGATGAGCGCTCCGGCGATGTGCCATTCGGTGATGTCCTGATCGCAGGTACTGCCGTTGGTGTATTCTCCGATCTGACTCAGACGATCAAGGAACTGATTCCGGTCAAAGAAGTTATCGAACCAGTTCCGGAATGGGAAGCAGTTTATGACAAACTCTACCCGTATTACTTAGATATGTATCAGCATCTGGATGCGGATTTACGCAGTTTCCGTACCACTGTTGACAACATATAGATCAAGGCAGGAATTTCAGGCAGCCTCAAGCCGAAATAATCCTGCTCTATAACTCCTATACCCTCCTCATGTATAGTAACGTTATAAAAAAGCAACAGAAAAAGAACCGTGTGGCAACCCTCCGCACGGTTCTTTTTTCAGCATAATTTCATAAACTTTATTTTATCTGTTATTTATTACGGAACTCTGTATACAGGATTGGCATAAGATCTCTCAGATTGTTCATCTCTTTGCTGTTGTGCTCTAGCAGTCCCATAAGCAGATCTTTCTCCGGCATTGGACGCTCACCCATTACATTGACCAGTTTTCCGCCCATTGCCTGAAAACCGATCCAGAAATGACTTCGCATAATGATTCCATCCGGCGCATCATAAACAAAATGCATTACGACTGCCGGAACCGGGTGTTCTTCCAGATCTGTGCTGAACAGTTTCTGCCTTGCACTGGCACCGTCCACCATAAGGATACCTGCCTCTTTGCAGATCTCCTCGTCCAGACCGATGGCTTCCGGGTGATCTGCCAGCGGATCTGTCAGTGTCAGATCTAACATATAATCTCCGATATTTTCAGTACTCCACATGAAATCACTGCAATGATGGGAATCCGGACACCAGCATTTATAACGCATTTCGCTTTCCTCCGGAATCTCATTCCACCAGTATAACCAGTGTCTGTACATCTCCACTGTGACTCCCGGCATATCATGACGGTTCGTGACATAAGCACCACCGCCCGGCAGATAACACCATCCACATTCTTCTTCCGGAAGGATATGTACTGTTTTTTCACGGATATTATCCGGTGTCATCGCATATTTCGGATCCATCGGCTCACCGCTTGCCAGTACTTTTTTCGTTCTGTCACTGATATCCGGCTGTGGTTTGTAAAACAGTTTCGCATATGGTCTCTGTTTTTCTTCTTCTGTCAGATCACGCGGTTTCATTGCTTTAATATATTTTGCATCCATAATTGCCCCTCTCCTTTTTACTTAATCCTTTTCGTTTACACAGTTCCCAATTCATTTTTTATCCATATTTTCCAGAGATTCCTTTTCGATCACCGAATCCAGTAATTGTATATTTCCTGCCAGTTCAAATGCCAGATGATAGAACCATCCAAGCTGCGTCCGATCCTCCGGGCGAAGCGCCATAAACATAATTGCACGGATATTACGGGCATGTTTCCAGGAAATCGCACGCTCCAGTTTTACCAGACTGACTACTGTATCTGTAATATAGGCATCTTCCTGATACATAAACACAAATCCATTTGGTAAAATCGCCAGATAGTCATTTTCCAGATCAACTGCCACTTTTTCTACCATGTATTTTTTTACATAAAAACGATCCTGAATGGCAGCGATAACGCTGGACAGGCTATCCTTATTTTTCATTTTATAAATCATATCCGGTCGGATATAATCCTGAATCGCACGTTTTTTCTCCGGATATAACAATTTGCATTTGATATCTGTCAGACAGTGCTCCAGCCGCGCCTGATCCTCCTCATCCAACAGCGGGGATACCGTCAGCATCGGCGCATGAAACAGACGCCGGAAGTCCTTCATCCGAACTGTCGTGATGATCAGCATAGGCTTATCCTGATTTGCCCTTTCCTTGCCGTGAACCGGATACGGTCCGTACAGATCTAAAATGTCACCGTAAAATTTCTGCAGCTGTTCCATCAGAAAGTGTGTAACGCTTCCATTGAAATGGCTGATCACTACGGTGGACAACCCTTTGCCGCGGATCTTCTGATACAGTGTACGCTGTGCGGAAATCAGAAACGGAAGCAGATAATCTTCCTCATCTTTTCCTAAAAGCACCTCACACTCCTGTCCTAGACAGTTCTTTAAGAAGTGGCAGATATCCCCCAACAGGGGATAACGGTTCCGCAGTTCATCGCCAAAGACATGATGCTGAATCTGCGGCGCGATAATACCGTTTTTCAAGGTCTGTACATGCACACACAGATCGGCAAACAACCGGTCGTCTGTGGTAAAATCCAATCCATACACCGCTTTTACCTGTTGCAGCATCTCTCTAACGATCTTATGACAGACCGGGCTCGTGTATCCAAGCACCGCTGCCTTGGTCATATTTCGTGTATTTAAAATCTGAATCTGATAAAAAATATCCG
The DNA here is from genome assembly GCF_003122485.1 of Eubacterium ramulus. GTDB lineage: Bacteria > Bacillota > Clostridia > Lachnospirales > Lachnospiraceae > Eubacterium_I > Eubacterium_I ramulus_A. The sequence continues at coordinate 17,532 of NZ_JRFU01000132.1, read as the reverse complement.
AAAGCCACAGATATTCGTTCTGCTGCAGTTCAATCTGCCACAGTTCCTTTAACGCATCCAGCACGTAGCGGACGACTGCCGCAATCCCCTGAGACTCACCTTTTTTCTCAAATGCTTCAATCGTATTGCCGCTATTTACCCGAAACTGCATGACCGCAATTGCCAGAACCATATAAATCAGTCCGAAATCATCCAGATCGGTCTGACAGCGGTAAAGCTCATCCTTGAACACATCCTGAATTTCTTCCAGACGTTCTCTGCCAAATTCATCCTGCTTTAACACGATTCCGTCTCTGGAATCATAATCCCAGTTTTCCGCATACAGACGGATCAGAAGTGCCCGCCGCTTGATTTCATCCTTCTCAAACTTGATATAATTTCCCTGACGCTGGATCTGCAGATACGGATAACGCACAGATACGCGCTGCCGCATGGCGCGGATATCGCTCTCTAAAGTTGTCCGGCTGACGAACATTTCATCCTCCAGGTTGCCAAGCTCATACCAGTCATTTTCCCGGATGAGCCGCAGCATCATCGTTCGGATACGGTCTTCCTTCGTCTCATAGTTTGCTTTTTCCGAAAAAAGCTGCAGATATACCTCACGGTTGTTGACAGATATCGTGTAGCCTTTTCCATACTGGGGAAGAATCTGTATTTCATACTGTTTTAATTTGCTGTTGATCTCGCGGATATCGTTTCGGACGGTTCGTTCCGACACGCCAAGCTTTGCTGCCAGCTCTTTGCCTGTCTCTACATTGTGTCTTGCGTTTAAAATCGATAACAACTTCTTCTGTCTGGCATTTAATGTCAAATCTGTCATTTTATGCACCTCTCATCTTTCGTTCTGTCGATATCTTATAAACACAATTCAATCAGATTTTTCACGTCCTGTCTATAGAGTTTTTGAAATCCGCCGCCAATAAACTGCGTTTCACCCTGCAGTACTTTGTCTGTTACCCGGTCGGTATCCACATTAATAAATCCAGCTTCCTTCAGCGTTGTTGCCAGTCCGCAGCTACTGATAAAACGGTAAAAGCGCTTCACACCGTCCCAGAGCAGCGCCTCATCATCCCCGCCTTCGGCGTGCCATACATGGGAAAAGAATTTTTTCATAAATTCCGGTTCCCGCGAACTCATCATACAGCACCACGCCGGCATCAGGATTGCAAGTGCCTCTCCGTGGGACAGTCCAAACAGTTCCGTAAAAATATGGGAAACCGCATGACAGGCATAATCCCCTTCAAAACCGATCATATTGCTGTGTGCCATGGTCGCTGTCCACATCAGTTCGCTGCGCCCTTCCTTGGAAGCCGGATCTGCCAGAACAACCGGCAGTTCTTCGATCACTGTCTGCATGATGGATTCGCACAGATGATCCCGCAATACCCCTTCCTGTGACCGCACAATATACCGCTCAAATGCATGTGCAAATATATCCAAAGAGCCTGCCGCCGTCTGGCGTGCAGGCACTGTGTAGGTCAATTCAGGATTCATGAGTGCAAATTTCGGGCAAACCCGTACGTCCGTCAATGCACATTTTCTATTTTGTTCTTCATTCCAGATAACAGAGACTCCGTTTGCTTCGCTGGCAGTTGCCGCCATCGTCAGTACAACGCCGATGGGCAGCACTTCTGTTGCTTTTGCTTTCTGTTCATACAGATCCCAGACATCTCCGGGATAGTAGCTTCCAAGGCTGATTGCCTTTGCTGTATCTATAACACTCCCCCCGCCAACGGCAAGCAACAGGTCTATTTCATTGTTCCGCACCAGGTCTATTCCCTCATCAACCTTTATAAGACGCGGATTTTCGGCAATACCGCCAAAGGGCAGGCTTATCACTCCATACTCCTTTAGTTTTGCGGCAAGCCGGTCATACAGACCATTGTTTCGGATACGTTCGCTTCCGTAAATGATCATCGCACGATGTCCGTATTTCTGTGACAGAGCTCCGATTTTTTCTTCTGCATCCGCTCCGAAAATGATCTGCGTTGGAAAAGAAAATTCAAAATCTTTCACGCAATCCTCCATTGCTCTTTTATGTAATTTCGGAATCTTTTAAACGATGAATTCCGAGAGTACATTTTTTCTAAGTCATTGAATTTACAGGAATAATTTTAATATTATCTACTATTCACACATTTCAATGACAACGGTTGTTCCCATTCCACCGCCGGCGCAAAGTGTTGCAACACCGTAACGCTGTTTGCGGCGTTTCAGCTCGTACATCAGTGTGATGACGATTCTGGAACCGGTTGCTCCTACCGGATGTCCAAGAGAAATTCCACCACCGTTTACATTCAGTTTCTCATCCGGAACACCGAGTTCTTTCTGGCAGGCCAGACACTGAGAAGAAAATGCCTCATTGATCTCAAACAGATCGATATCATCTACGGTCAGACCAGCTTTCTCCAGTGCTTTCTTTGTGGAGCTGATCGGTCCGATTCCCATTAATTCAGGCTCTACACCTGTTGTAGCTACGCTGACAACCTTTGCCATGATCGGGCAGCCAAGTTCTTTTGCTTTTTCTTCAGACATCAGGATGACACCGGAAGAAGCATCATTCATACCGGAAGCATTTCCTGCTGTTACTTTTCCGCCTTCTTTAAATGCAGGTTTCAGTTTCTGAAGTCCCTCTAACGTGGCGTTACGTTTCGGATACTCATCTACGGTATAAACAGTCTCGCTCTTTCTGGATTTTACAGTAACCGGAATGATTTCTTCCTCAAAACGTCCTGCATCGATGGCTGCTACTGCACGCTGCTGAGAACGGAGAGAATATGCATCCATCTGCTCTCTTGTGATGTCGTATTTGTCAGCTACGTTCTCTGCTGTGATACCCATAGCCGGTCCAACACCCAGATTTGTCAGGGAATCCCACATGGAATCACGCATCTCCATATGACCGTATTTCTGTCCGTAACGGGCATTGAATACCATATGTGGTGCGGTACTCATGCTGTCAGAACCTCCTGCCATGATACACTCTGCTTCTCCGGCACGGATCTGATAAAATCCCATCTGGATGGCAGACATGGATGAGGTACAGTTTCTATGGATGGTAATACCCGGTACAGTTACAGGCAGACCTGCTTTTACTGCTGCTACACGGGCAAGGTTATTTTCTTTGTAAGTTCTCTGATAGTTGCATCCCCAGATGACATCGTCAATGATCACCGGATCAATGCCTGCTCTTTTTATCAGATTCTGCATAACCGGAATGGTTAATTCTACCGGTGCAAGTGTCTTAAACTGACCACCGATGGTACCGATCGGGGTACGGCATCCTGCTACGATTACTACGTCTCTCATTTAACTTCCTCCTATAAACGACCAAGAACGCGGGCAACTTTGATCAGTCCCTCTGTCAGTTCTTTGTTTGCTTTTTCTACATCTTCTTTGGACCATGTTTCAAGTCCCTGTCCGGTCTTGAAGCCAAGGTTGCCTTTTGCAATATTGTCTGTCAGAAGTTTGGACGGCTCTGTACTGTTGCACAGATGCGGGAACAGATAGCTGTGGATGTTGTAAGTCAGATCCAGTCCACCCATATCCATAACTTCTACCGGTGCGCAGATGCCAAGACGCATACCGAAGCCATATTTGATTGCATCATCAACGTCTGCCGGATCAGCGATATCCTGCTCAATGATATTTAATGCTTCTCTGAATAATGCATGCTGCATACGGTTTGCAAGGAATCCCGGAACATCTTTCTTTACGATAACCGGACGTTTTCCTGCTTCTTTTAACAGATCGTAAGTAGCCTGTACCGTCTCATCAGATACATATTTTGTCTTGATCACCTCTACTAGCGGAACAAGGTAAGCCGGATTCCAGTAGTGAGTACCAATGATACGCTCTTTGTGTACGGATTTCTCTGCAATCTCTGTGATACTGATCGCGGATGTATTTGTTGCAAGAATTGTTGAAACCGGGAAAATCGCATCCATTTTTGCAAAATAATCCTGTTTGATCTCCAGTTTCTCAATAATTCCCTCGAATACGATATCTGCAAAATCTGCCACTTCTTCGATGGTGTCTACAAAGCTGATTCTTGCAGCTGCATCGTCAGCTTCCTGCTGTGTCATTACATCATTCTCAACTAATACGCTCAAGTTGCTTCTTACAACTGCGGCTGCATCACAGCGGATCTTATCATCATATACATAAATTACTTTTACCTGATGTCCCTTTGTTGCGAAAAGCTGGGCAATTCCCAGTCCCATTTTACCTGCACCAAGGACAGCAATATTCTTTTTACTCATAATTTCCCCTTTTTTTGCTTAAAAATGGAGCCGGACATCATATGTGGTGTTCACCGTCCAGAGCCATTATTTAGTTTTTACTGCTCTGAACAGTTACCATATTCTGATGTCTGGCTCCTTATTCATTTATTTACTTATTCTGTTCAGAAATCTGTAACCCAGCTCTGAACAGTTATGTTTGCGGTATGTTAATCGTTAAATCGTATCCTTAACTCTTAGTATACGCCGTACGGATACTCTTTGTCCGGTACACTTCTGTCGATTCTGTCAGATGGAACAAATGCAACGGCACGAACGATTGTACCATCACCCATGTACCAGCGAAGCGGGAATGCACAGAATAAGAATCTCTGGTTTGTTACTTTATCCAGATCTCCGCCAAGGTTCTCGATACCCATTACATTGTTTGCCATTAAGATATCATGACATGGCTCCCACTCCGGGAAATCGTCTTTTGCTGGATGTCCGAACTGTTCTTCGTATTCTTCACAGATACGCGGAACGTATGGACCAGGGCCGTGATCTGCTGCATATGTATAAAGGATGTGGTCGATTGCCTGCATATCGAAGCCAACACCTCTTACGTGATGCTCAACGAACCATTTTGCACCATCGATAGAAAGTCCCGGGCTGTATGCGAAATAATCATCATTCTCACCCCAACGTCTGTGTGTACCTGTATTTAACAGAACCCAGTCACCTTCTTTGATTCCGCCAGGAACTTTTTTCGCAGCGTTCTCAATATCTTCTACCGTGATCAGCTCCCATTTTCCTTTCGGGATATCAAGACAAACAGCTTCACCAAAGTAGTTCTGGATCGGGAGTTCATGTGTATATGGGCTCTCCGGAATAACATGAGCCGGTGAATCTGCATGTGTAGAGTTGTGCATATGGAATGAGTTGAAAGTCTGAAGCAGTCTGTAATGCATCGGCATATGCTGTACTCTGTCGATATGGAAGTCTCCGTTGGATGGCCAAAGTGGATTTCCTCTACCAAATGGGTTGGACAGATCGATCAGCTCGAAAGAGCCATCTTTGAACATATCAAAGATATTTCCGTCGTAAGGTTTTTTCCAGTCATTTGTGTGCGCGTAGTTTTCTTCACGTGTGTGTCTTACAGCGATTTCTGACATTATAATTTCTCCTTTTCTTATATAAATAATTTTTTATTATTGTTTTTGGTTACGCTTTTATATAATGCAAAAACCGTGCCAATTTTGTTTTTACAAAAATGCACGGTTTTTCGGGGTTTTTTGTTGTTGCAAAACTGATACTGTTTCAGATTCACAACGCTTCGCTTTTTTTTGTTGCAGAATGGAAAAATTTTGAACCTTTTTATCTATCGTATTATCGCATCGCCGCGATACGAAACATCGGTGTCGATGCAAAATTTACTTTTTCGTCTTCCGTCCAGAGATGCTTCCAAATGTCGGTATCAATATCTATGTCTGAAAAACCGATGTGCTGTAAGACTTCTCTGTCCCATTCCGGGCGAAGCTTGCGGCTCAATGGAACGTTTTTCGCAATTTCTTCCATGGCATCAATATCGGTATTGATATATTCGTCCCGCACCTGATTTGCTTCTGTGGCTGCACGGTCGGCTTCATAACCTTTTCGCATTTCTTCGTCATACAGATAGCGATACCAGTTCGCGTCAAAGTTCAGCATGATTCCCTCTGGTTTTAATACCCTATACCACTCTGCATAAGCAGTTTCCGGTTCTTCTAATACCCACGTCAGATTTCTGCTGAGTACCAGATCAAAACTTTCGTCCGCAAATTCCAGTTTCTGTGCATCCATCAGCTTCCATGTGATCTGCGCTGCCAGTGCTCCGGCATTTGCCTGCGCTTCTGCCAGCATTTCTGCGGTACAGTCTATTGCTGTTACCTGATAGCCCTCCTGCGCCAGCAGGATAGCAAAAAAACCGGGACCGGTTCCGATATCCAGAATCCGGATTTCCGATTTTTCTTTTTTCGGTAATTGTTTTTTTATCTCTGTGATCCAGTCCTGCCACTTATCGCCTGCCAGTTCTTCCCGGTTGTATTCGGAATAACCTTCGGCGCGGTTCCCCCAGTAGCTGACGATCTTTTCTCCCAGTTCTTTCATAATAGTACCCCTAAATTCAGTACAATGTTTCTTAAATAAGTGCCGCATATAACTTGTCTGTTTTCTATATGGTACTTATTTAGAAATCGTTGTACTAGTTCTTTGTCGCTGCAATACAGAATAACGGTGTCGGATTATAAAATTCATCTTTTTCGATATAAATCCGTTTGCTGATGCCAAGGTCTAATTTGATCTGTTCAAATCCTGCCTCCCCCAATGCGGTAACATCCCATGCCGGGCGCACATGATAGCTGATCTCCAGCTGATCTTTGATTGCCTCGCACTCCTGCATCAGATCTCCGGCAATCTGTTTGTGTGCATGGTTTTCCGGAAGTTTTTCGCCTTTTCCGGTAAAATCTGCTTTTCCGTAATTGCCGTCAAAATTCAAAAGTAATCCACCGGGTTTTAATACACGCTGCCATTCCCGGTATGCTTCCTTCGGATGCGGTAAGGTCCAGGTCAGATTTCTGGAAATAACCATGTCGAAACTTTCATCTGCAAATAATAATTTTTCTGCGTCCATGACACGAAACTGTGCCGGGCTGTGTAATGTCTGTCCGATTTCTTTTGCTTCCTGAATCATGGAAGGAGTCAGATCGATCCCGGTAACACGATGTCCCAGACTGCTGAGCAGAAATGCGAAAAATCCGGTTCCGGTTCCGATATCCAGAATCCGAAGCTGTCCTCCGGCCGGAATATGCTTTGCAATTTCCCGCAGCCAGCGATCTGCCATCACACTGTTTAATTCTTTTACACGCAGTTCAGCAAAGGAATGGCTTCTCTGTGTCCAGTAATTTTTGATCCTCATTTTCGGATCCAGATATACAATCCCCTGTTCTGCGTATTGCTGTTCTGCTGCGTTGCTCATATCCCGTCTCCTTTCATTTTGCCGTTCTCATATTCATTAAGTACATTTTATACAGGAAAAGGGTGGCTTCACAAGCCACCCAGGGGGATATTATTTTCTTCAACTCTGCAACAAAAACCATAATCTGCTTCTTTCCTCAGGGCGAATCACCTTACTGACCAAGCATTGCTGCCTCAATCAACATTTTTGTATAGCCGTTTTCCGGCGCATTAATCACGCGTTCAGTTCTTCCCTGTTCCACAATATTTCCCTGATACATAACGATAACGCGGTCGCACAAATGCTGCACCAATGCCAGATCATGACTGATGAGAAGAATCGACAGATCCATTTCTTTCTGCAATCGTTTCAATAACTCTATGATCTGCATCTGTACCGTCACATCCAACGCACTGGTTGCCTCATCGCAGATCAGGATTTTCGGATTTACTGCCAAAGCACGGGCAATTGCCGCCCTCTGACACTGACCGCCACTGACCTGATTTGGGTAGCGGTCTGCGATCTCTGTTGGAAGCTCCACCTGCTGCAACAATTGTTCCAGACGATTCTGTGCTTCTTTTTTGCCGATATCATGATTGCGCATGCTTTCCATGATACTGTCCCCTATTTTTTTTCTGGGATCAAAAGAATCCTGCGGCACCTGAAATACCATCTGAATTTCCGTATAAAATTCTTTTAGGGATTTTCCTCTCAGTTTCTGAATGTCGGTTTCGTTTAGAAAAATATCCCCCCCATCCGGTTTTAACAAATGGGTGAGCATTTTTACAGTAGTGCTTTTTCCGCAACCGCTTTCTCCGACGATTCCCAGACATTCGCCACGCTGCAACGTAAAACTGATGCCATTTACCGCTGTGAACAATTTTTTATTTTTGTAAAATTGCTTTGATAAATTATTTACTTCTAATATTGTATCCATAGCTAATATTACGCCCCTATTTTAACTCCGTTTCAAATGCAATACCGAACCGATCAGTTTTTTCGTATATGCATCCTGCGGATGGTTTAACACGTCCTCTTTTGTGCCATATTCCACCAGTTTTCCCTGATGCATGACTGCCACATGGTCTGCCAGATAATTGACCACACCAATGTTGTGTGTCACCAGAACAATGGAAGTTCCGTACATGTCACGTAATTTTTTCATTTCCCGCAAAACCTGAAGCTGTACCGTCACATCCAGCGCACTGGTTGGCTCATCTGCCAGCAGCAAACGCGGACGAAGCACCATGGCAAGCACGATTCCCACACGCTGATTCATTCCCCCGGAAAATTCAAAGGGATAACTTTTTAAAATCTGCTCTCCGTTGGTAAATCGCAGCTGTTCAAATAATTCCAGCGCCCGGTCACGAATCTCTCCTTTTGAGATGGATTCATGTTCCAATACTGCCTCATAAAGCTGCTCCTCTATCGTTCGGATCGGACAGAGGGATGCTCCTGCGTTCTGAAAGATCATGCCAATTTCCGCTCCGCGCAAACGGCGCATTTCTTCCCCGTGAATCTGCGTCATATCAATTGTTGTATTCGTTCCCTGATAGAGAATCTGTCCCTGTGTGACCGTTCCGCCTTCTCCAAGCAATCCCATAGCTGCCCGGATCAGGGTGCTTTTTCCACTTCCGGATTCTCCGACGATTCCAAGGATTTCTCCCGGTTTCATTGACAGCGAAACATTTTCTATTACCTGTTTTTTTCCATAATGAATATCGACATTACGATACTCCAATATATTACTCATCATATCATTTGTCCCTAAATCATATCCCGCACGGTATCACCAAGCAAATTAAATATCGCAACCGTCACAAACATTGCAATTCCCGGCGCGATCACGATCCACGGGCAGGTCTGCAGCATACTCCTCCCATTGCTCATCATAGAACCCCATTCTGCCATCGGCGGCGTTGCGCCAAGTCCCAGAAATGATAACCCTGCCAGCTCCATGATCATAGTTCCGATATCCAGCATGGCAGTCACGATCATGGTTCCCGCAATATTAGGAAAAATGTGTCTGAGGAGAATCTGCATTCCATTACACCCCGACAGTTTTGCTGCCGCAATATACGGCATTTCTTTTACCGTCAGCGTCTGGCTGCGGGCAAGCCGGGCAAATTTCGTCCAGGAAATGCAGGCAAGGGCGATCACCGCACTTTTTAAACCACCACTTAAGACACCTGCCACCGCAATGGCAAATACCATGCCCGGAAATGCCAGAAACAAGTCTGAGATCCGCATGATCAGATCATCGATTTTTCCACCAAAATACCCGCCAATCATTCCAAGGATCGTGCCTGTAACAGAAATGATCAACACCAGTGCCAACGCAGAAAATACCGTTGTCTGTGCGCCCAAAATCACACGGGAAAGCATATCCCGTCCATAGCGGTCGGTTCCAAACAAATGCTGTGCCGATGGTTTTGCCAGCGCATTTGCCAGTTCCTGTTCATAGGGATCGTACGGCGTCAGATGCTTCGCAAAAGCTGCAGTAAAAAGCAGGATTCCCACTAAAATTAACAGTATGATAAATTTTATTTTTGTCTTTTTCGTTCGCATGTTATCATCTCCTGTTTTCTCAGGGATTTTCCTGTAACCGGATACGCGGATCCAGATAATGGTAAATGATATCCGTCACCAGATTTACCATCACATAAATAATCGCCATCCAGACCACATATACCTGTATCACCGGATAATCTCTGGTCAGAATCGCATCCACTGCCATTTTTCCAACACCATCCCACATAAAGATCGACTCTACGATTGCAGTTCCACCAAGTAGCGAACCGATGGACAACGACAGCAATGTTACAATCGTCAGCATGGATGCTTTCAATACACTTCCGACTAGGATTTTTCGTTCTCTGATGCCCCGCGCACGGGCTCCGACCACGTAATCTTTTTTCAGTTCTTCCAGAACCGTTGCCCGAATCTGTCTGGTATATTTTGCAGACATGGCAATTGCCAGCGTCAGTGTCGGCAGAACAATACTTTTCCATCCCTGACCACTTCCCATCACCGGAAACCACCCAAGTTTCAACGAAAACAGATACATCAGCAATAACGCGACAAAAAATCCGGGCATAGAATTTCCGATAAAACTTAAGATCCGGATAAAATAATCGGTAAATCTGTTTTTTCGAACCGCGGAGAGGATTCCCAACGGAATCGACAGCGCAATGGTCATCAAAACAGACGTGATTGTCAGATAAATTGTCATAGGAAGTTTTTCCAGAAACATCTGCAATACCGGCTGCCCGGAGATATAGGATGTTCCCATATCCCCTTTCAGCATATTTCCTACCCAGTTCAGATACTGTACTGGCACAGATTTGTCCAGTCCCAGTTCTTCTCTGGCGGCCGCTTTCTGTTCTTCCGTCCATGCCATTCCCGTATTCTGCTCCATCATGTCAACTGCATCCACGGAAGACGTGTGCATCAGCACAAACGTCAGCAGCGTAATGCCAAACAAAATCGGAATCAGTTGTAATAACCGTTTTATGATATATTTTTTCATACCTGTTCGTATTTTTCCTTACCTATCAGAACCTTTTTCCTGATAAGTTCCTATCATATATAATCTTGTTGCAGATCATCTATAGAGTCGCAAATGATCTCACATCTGATGTTTTCTGCTCTATATTTTCCACTATTCTTTATCCAAATCTGCCGTAATTTCGTAGTAGTCTGACGGATGTGCCACCAGACCGGACACACCTTTTCCTGATACCATAGACATTTTCAAATGAGACGAAAAAACAAATGCATGGTCATCCAGAATTGTCTGTGTCATCTGTGTCGCCAGAGACGCACGTTCCGTCGGATCAAAAGTAACTGCCATCTGTTTTTCCAATGCCTCCAACGCATCACTGTGATATCCGCCACGATTCTTTGTGGAGCTGTCCAGACAATGTGTGGTGAAAAAATACTCCGGATCACCAGTCGGTGCACTGACAAAAGCACCTGCAAAAATATCCCAGTCGCCTTTATCCAGATAATCCTGATAATTAGCCGTACTGTTTACCTGAACATCGATTCCAATATCTTTCATGGTCGCCTGTACCGATTCTGCCAGCAGCGGTAACTCCTGGCGGCTTGGATAAGTCACCCAACGGATCATCAATTTTTTACCATTTTTATCTACATAACCGTCCCCGTCGGTATCCGTCCAACCGGTATTTTTCAGTAATTCTTTTGCTTTTGCCGGATCATAGGTTTCCGCGGTTACGGTAGTATCACCAAAGGTAAAACTTTCCGGGAACGGTCCCACTGCCGCAGCTCCGTTTCCATCCAGCAATACGGAAGTAAAGTTTTCCTTGTCAATCGCACTTGCGATCGCTGCCCGGACGTTATCATCCTGAAGTGCTTCCGTCGCATAATTCATCTGTGCAAAGAACGAACGGGATGTCTCACAGGAAGAAATCGTGTATGGTTCGTTTTCAAACAGTGGCAGGCTTGCATACGGCAGTCCGTAAGCGGCATCCAGTTCACCGGACTGCATTGCCATAGTCATGGTGTCCCCGTCTGTGATCGTTTTTACATAAATCGTATCCAGATGCGGTGTACCGTTCCAGTAATTTTCATTTTTTACCAGAGTCAGACCTTTGTCGGTTTCCAGTTCCTGCACGATATACGGTCCCGTTCCGGTTACTTTTCCATCGTCTGTAATGCCCGCTTCCATATCAATGATGCAGGCATACGGATCAGACAGATAATTCATCAGCGCCGGAACCGGTTCACTGGTTGTAATCGTCAGTATCTGACCGTCAGCTTCAATATTACTGATTTTTAAATCACCTGCTGCACGTTCATGGACTGCCACCAGATCATCCAGACATTCTTTGACTGCCTGCGCATCCATTTTTCGTCCACTGGAAAATGTCACATTGTCCTGCAATGTAATCTTCCATGTGTTGTCGTCTACATTTTCATATGATTTTGCCAGCCATGGCTCTAATTCCATAGAATCGGAATATTTAAATAACGTCTCTCCGATTCCATAACGGATGCATGCCCATCCGGAATATCCTCTGTGTGGGTTCACGTCCGATTCATCGTTTTCTGCATTAAATGTGGTATCTCCGTATGTAAATACTTTCACACTTGTGTTTTCCGCTTTTGCAGAGCCATCTTTCTGCTCGCTGTTTCCTCCACATCCCGTCAGCAAGCCAAGTGCCATAACCATGGTCAGAAGAACTGCACCTATTTTTTTTCCTTTTCTGTTCAACATAATTTTTTCCTTTCATATACATTTTTTCAGACACAACAATTCGATCACTTTTTATCAGAATAACAAAAGAAAAGCAGCTTCACAAGCCACCCAGGGGGTTAAGAAAATGGGAAAAAATTTAAGGTTAACAGAGAATTGAATTAGTCAGAAAACACAGATAAAGAAAATGTGGTATTTTTCCCATGCAGGCGATTATTAACCGCGAAGGTAAAATACCACATTTTCGTTTCATATACTAAAAATTAATTTTTATATACGCATCTTAAGACGCTTTTCCAATACGTTTCAGATAAAGCTTTGTCTCACTGACAACCACTCCGCTCAGTGCCACCAGTGCGATCAGGTTCGGGATCGCCATCAATCCATTAAAGATATCCGCGATGGTCCACACAGCAGAAACTGTCATGTACGGTCCGATAAATACTGCCAGAATATATAACCAGCGATAACCTTTAACTACTTTCTGATTTCCATTGGATAAATACTCCAGACATTTTTCACTGTAATAATCCCATCCAAGAATCGTCGTAAATGCAAAGAACACCAGGCAGATCATCAAAATAAAGGATGAAAACTGCTCCGGGAACGGTAATGTCGTCTGGAATGCTTTTGTAGTAACTGCCACACCTTCCAGACCGATATTCCATGTACCTGCAATTACGATAGAAAGTCCTGTCATTGTACAGATTACGATTGTATCGATAAATGTTCCCAGCATAGAAATCAGGCCCTGCTGTCCCGGAGAATCTGTCAGTGCAGCGGCTGCTGCGATCGGTGCACTACCAAGGCCTGCCTCATTGGAGAAAATACCACGGGCAATACCTTTCTGCATTGCCATCAATACTGCTCCCAATGCTCCACCTGCTGCTGCCCGCAGACCAAACGCACTCTCAATAATTGTCCTGAACGCTCCCGGAATCTCTCCGAGATGTGTCAGCAGAATAATTAATACAACAACTACATATGCAACTGCCATAAACGGCACGACAACCTGTGAAACACTGGAAATACGTTTGATGCCACCGATAACTACCAGTGCGACACAGATAGATAACAATACGCCTGCGATTACAACTGTCCAGGAATAATCCATTCCAAACATATGCACGGTCCATGTTTTATCCGGATCAAAAAATGTCTGTACGGCATTTGTGATACCATTGATCTGTGTAAATGTTCCGATACCAAACAAACCTACACAAACACCGAAAAATGCGAAAATCTTTGCCAGCCATCTCCATTTTGTTCCCATACCTTTTTCAATGTAGTAGAACGGGCCACCCACAATATGACCATCCTCTGCAACGGTACGATATTTCACTGCCAGCAGACACTCCGAATACTTTGTAGCCATACCTACAAAGGCAGCTACCCACATCCAGAACAACGCCCCCGGACCTCCGGCTACCAGCGCGGTTGCAACACCAACGATGTTACCTGTACCGATGGTTGCGGACAATGCAGTACACAATGCTGCAAAACTGGATACTTCTCCGCTGTCACCACTTTTTTCATTTACAAAAAGTTCCTTGATTGCACGTGGCAGAAGTCGGATCTGCAGACCTTTGACTCTTATGGTCAGAAATACACCGACTGCCAGAATGAGGACGATCAGGGGAACGCCCCATACAAAATCGTCGATTGATGTAAGAATTTGATTGAATAATTTTGCCATTTTCTTCTCTCCTTTTTATATAAAAAATAAGGCTGATAAAATATCAGCCTCTAAAGAGTAGAACATGCATATATTGTGGTATGCTCTGTCCTTTTGCCTGAGAGATAAGCGGTTATAACCAGAAAGAACCGATCCATACGATACGCACAGATCATCCGATCACTTAACCGCGACACCTTCGGCGCTTCGCATATGCGAAGACTCTCCAGAGTGAACTTGTCTGCGATGCAAACATATGCATCTGATTTCAACGACCAACGACAAATCCGTAAAAAAGCATATCACAGGTTTTTTCAAGATGCAAGCATTTTTCTTCATACAACGTACATTTGTCTTTCTATGATGGTAAAGCGGACATTCGCAATCCGTTTTCGCTACTTGCTCATGAACGCAGTCGCTTTGCGACCTGTCAGTGGGAGCTTTTAACTCCCACTGACATAAGCATCCCCCTTACCCACCGCTTAGTGCTCTACACGCTTGAAGCGGGGGATTGCTTATTCTGCGTTCAAATGATGAATTTTATGTTACAGTTCACCTTGCACCGTTCCTCCTGACAGTATACAATATCTGTAACTGATAATATCTTTTTAATAAAATGATAAAAAACAGCTATTTATGAGGTGAAACATTATGAAACAAATTACATTAGGATCCACCGGCATCCAGACACCACAAAATGCCTTTGGTGCATTACCAATCCAGCGTGTATCCACGGAAGAAGCAGTCAAAATCCTGCATCGTGCTTACGAAGGCGGCATGACATTTTTTGACACTGCCCGCGCCTACAGTGACAGCGAAGAAAAAATGGGAGAAGCGTTCGGACACATGCGCAATAAAATTTATATTGCCACCAAAACAGCCGCAACGACTCCGGATGAATTCTGGCGTCAGTTAGAAACATCCCTGCACTTACTCCGGACAGACTATCTGGATCTGTATCAGTTCCACTGTGTCAACCAGTGTTACCGCCCGGAAGATGGAACAGGAATGTATGAATGTATGCTGAAAGCAAAAGAACAGGGTATGATCCGCCACATCGGTGTCACTGCGCACAAGATCGGTATCGCAGAAGAATGTGTCGCTTCCGGTCTGTACGAAACCATGCAGTTCCCGTTCAGCTATCTTTCCTCTGTACAGGAACTTCAGCTGGTAGAAGCCTGTTCCAGACAAAACATGGGATTTATTGCCATGAAAGGACTTGCTGGAGGTCTGATCCACAACTCCAAAGCTGCCATGGCTTACATGACACAATTTGATAACGTTCTGCCAATCTGGGGAATCCAGAAAATATCCGAACTGGAAGAATGGCTCTCTTATATGGAACATACCCCTTCCATGGATGAAGAAATTTGTGCTTATATCGAAAAAGAAAAACTGGAACTAACCGGTGATTTCTGCCGTGGCTGCGGTTACTGTATGCCATGTCCGGCTGGCATTATGATCAATCAGTGTGCCCGCATGTCCCTCATGCTGCGCCGTGCACCGAGCGCCGGCTGGCTGACTCCGCAAATGCAGGAAGAAATGAAAAAAATTGAGAACTGTCTGGAATGTGGCCAGTGCATGAAAAAATGTCCATATGAACTGAATACACCGGAACTTCTGAAGAAGAATTATGAGGATTACAAAAAAGTTCTTGCCGGAGAAGTATCTGTAAATTAGAAATGAGATTCCGAATGTAAACCGCATTCGGAATCTCATTTTTTATCTCCGTCAAGAAGATTCCTGCTTCTATAAAGTGAGTAATAACAAGTATATTTTGCAAATGGAACGAGTGAACTACGACATACTGTTTTTTACTTTAAAGTTTCGCACTTTAAAGTGTTGATGTTTTCGGAGATATATGCTATACTTGCCTTTATCATTTACAAATTACAGATGTGAAACAAAATTCGAAACAGCTGGTTTTCCAATGAAATACAAAACCGATCAATTGTTTATCTGTAAAACTAAGGGGGACATTATGACAACAATTATTGAACTTGTGTACAACTTTTTATGGGGTGATCTGGTCACTCTTCCATTACCCGGCGGCGGAACATTAGGTCTTCCGCTTCTCGTTATTTTACTGATTCCAACCGGAATCTACTTTACCATTCGGACAAAATTCCTGCCAATCCGCCTTTTTCCAGATATGGTTCGTGCCTTAAATGAAAAAAAAGACAAACGCGGTGGTCTGTCTTCGTTTCAGACACTGATCGTCTCCACGGCTACCCGCGTCGGCATGGGGAATCTGGTAGGTGTTGTGGCAGCTATCTCAGCCGGAGGCGCCGGTGCGGTATTCTGGATGTGGATCACTGCACTGCTTGGTTCTTCTACTGCTTTTATTGAAGGTACCCTGGCACAGCTTCACAAAGAAAAAGATCCGCTCTATGGCGGATACCATGGCGGCCCTGCTTATTATATGCATCATTTTTTTGCCAAAAGAAAAGACGGCACTTATCGCAAATACTCCGTACTTGCTGTACTTTTTGCAATTTCCGGTCTTATCTGCTGGTGCGGAATCAGTCAGGTGATCAGCAATTCGGTTACCTCTGCCTTTGAAAATGCATTTTCCATTCCGCCACTGGCAACGACCATCATTCTTGTTGTTCTTGCTGCAATTATTGTACTTCGGAAAAATGCAACCGTAAAGGTTTTGGACATCATGGTTCCGATCATGGCATGTGCATACTTTATTTTTACTGTCATTATCATTCTTACACACCTCGGACAGATGCCGGACGTTTTTGCACGTATTTTCCAGGAAGCATTTGGTTTCCGCCAGGTCGCAGCCGGCGGTTTCGGTGCTGTATTAATGAATGGTGTAAAAAGAGGACTGTTTTCCAATGAAGCCGGTTCCGGTTCTGCACCATGTGCGGCAGCTGCTGCCAAAAGCGATGACGCTGTTAAAATTGGTCTGGTACAGTCACTGGGCGTATTTATTGATACCATTGTGATTTGTACCTGTACTGCAATGATCCTGCTTCTCGTACCACAGGAACTCACCAACGGACTTGTCGGCATGGATCTGCTGCAGACGGCTATGCAGTACCACCTTGGAACATTTGGAACAATCTTTATTGCAGCTACTCTGGCAATGTTCAGTTTTTCCACTTTCATTGGAATTCTGTTCTATGCCCGCTCCAACGTAGCTTACCTGTTCGGAAATAAATGGTGTTACCAGACTGCCTACAAAATCGTGGCTCTTGTAATGCTCTTCATCGGAGGACTTGCAGCTTACACCACAGTATGGGATCTCGGTGACGTAGGCGTTGGTCTTATGACGATTTTTAACCTGATGGCATTGTACCCGATGGGAGGTCAGGCTTTGAAAGCCCTTCGGGACGCCGGAAAATGATGTTTGAGATTTTGTTAATTCAAGTCGAACGCACGTGAGACTTGGTGCGTGATTCTGGTCAGC
>NZ_JRFU01000131.1 GCF_003122485.1 Eubacterium ramulus | reverse complement strand
CTCCCACTGAGAAAGACTTGTTATTACTCACCACTTGCAGAAGTGGGAGTCTCAACTCAGAGTGAGATAAATTCAGGTTATGAAGAGAACTCTGGATATTTTGTCCCGGACGCTAATCGTCGTTTTCCGGGAAAAAATATCCAGAGTTCTTTTTTTCGTTGTGTAATTAAAAAAATTGCGTTAATATATCAGTTATGAAAATAAAAAAATAAAAAAGGAATGGTTGAATTATGAGTCTGATAAAAGGAATTCACCATGTAGCATTAAAATGCTGTGGAAAAGAGGAATTTGAGAAAACAAAGCAGTTTTACGGTGAGGTGCTTGGTCTTCCGGTGGCAAGAAGCTGGAACAGCGGCATCATGTACGATACCGGAGCTGGCCTGATGGAAATTTTTGAGACAGAGGAGACTCCTCTGGAGACAGGAACAATCCGTCATTTTGCATTTGCAGTAGAGGATACAGATGCCTGTGTGGAAGCTGTTCGTGCTGCCGGATATGAGGTGTTTGTGGAGCCGAAGGATATTGAAATCGCATCTGAGATTCCGTTTCCGGCGCGTATTGCGTTCTGCCGGGGACCAGTTGGCGAAGAAATTGAGTTTTTCCATGAAAAATAAACGAGTACAGGAGGAAATGCATTAGTGAGAAAAGGGAGAGCGATTGCGTTATTGCCGATCGCAGTTTTTCTGGTTCTGTATCTGGGACTTGGTATTTTATTTGAATATGTTATGAAGATCCCGATGGGATTTTACAATGTGCCGATCGTGTTTGCTTTTCTGGTGGCGATCTTGGTCGCCTGTCTGCAAAATCGTAAGGTCAGTTTTGATGAAAAACTTGGCATTATGGCGCATGGACTGGCAGATAAAAATATTATCACGATGCTGCTGATCTTTTTGACTGCTGGTGTATTTGTCGGCGTGGTTGGACGAAGCAGTGCCGAGAGTGTGGCGTATTTTATGCTGTCGATTATTCCGGCGCGGTTTTCGGTGGCAGTCTTATTTGGAGTAGCATGTTTTGTGTCTCTGGCAATGGGAACTTCCGTTGGAACGATTACGCTGCTGACACCGATTGCGGTAGCGGTATCGAACGCTTCCGGTTTTGGACTGCCGCTTTGCGTGGCCTCTGTCATGGGCGGTTCCATGTTTGGCGATAATCTGTCATTTATTTCGGATACGACGATTGCCGCCTGCAACGGACAGGACTGCGAGATGAAGGACAAGTTCCGAGAGAATTTCTGGATTGCGCTTCCGGCGGCGATTGCGACGCTGATTTTGATTTTGATTCTGTCCTTCCGGACGGATATCTCTGGAACCGTGACGGAGAGTTATCATTTGCTTCAGATTGTGCCATATATTCTGGTACTGATCGGTGGAATTATCGGCGTTAATGTGTTTGTGGTGTTGCTGATTGGAATCGTGTCCGGTGCAATCATTATGCTGGCGGTGGGACATATCAGTCCGGCAGATTTGCTGGCAAATGTCGGAAACGGTGCTTCCGGTATGTTTGAGACCTGTATGGTGGCAATTCTTGTGGCAGCGCTTTGTGCATTGATCCGGGAATATGGCGGATTTGATGCATTGTTAGCAGGCATCCATAAAGTGTTTAAAGGGAAAAAAGGCGGTCAGCTTGGTATGGGACTGCTGGTTGGCGCTATGGATGTGGCGACGGCAAATAATACTGTAGCTATCGTTATGGCAAATCCGATTGCAAAAGAGATGGCGGAGGAGTACGGCATTACACCGCGAAAAACAGCATCGATTTTGGATACGTTTTCTGCAGTTTCGCAGGGAATTATTCCGTATGGTGCGCAGATGCTGGTAGCAATTTCCGCAGCGCATGAATTGGGATATGATCTGTCGGCATTTCAAATTATGCCGAAGTTATTTTATCCGATTCTGCTGTTGTTTAGTTCACTGGTATTTATCTTCCTGGTGCCGCAGAAGGAAAGAAGAGACATATGAATTACGAAGGAATGATTTACCGTCCGCCAAGTGAGGCATACAGCCTGATCTTGCAGGTGACGGTGGGATGTGCGCACAACAGCTGCACGTTTTGTACGATGTACAAAGAAAAAAGCTTTCATGTAAAGCCTTTGCGCGAAGTGGAAGAAGATTTAAAAGAAGCACGAGATTATTACGGAAATCGCAGTCTGCGGATTTTTCTGGCAGACGGGGATGCACTGGTGCTGTCACAGGAAAAATTGTGTACGATTTTACGTTTGTGCAGACAGTATTTTCCAAAGGCAGAGCGCATTACTTCTTATGGAACCGCGCAGGATATTTTGCGAAAATCGAAAAAAGAGCTTCAGGAATTACATGAACTTGGGCTTGATATGATCTATCTGGGGGCAGAATCCGGAAGTCCGGAGATTTTGGAACATATCCACAAAGGTGTGACGGTGGAAGAATATGTACAGGCCGCGGAGCGGTTACGTGGAACAGGGATTCGGCTCAGTGTGACGCTGATCTCTGGTCTTGGTGGACAGAAATTGCTGAAAGAGCATGCGATTGCATCTGCAAAACTAATCACAGCGATGAAACCGGATTATCTGGGATTTCTGACGCTGCTTTTAGAGCCGGGTGCACCGATGCTAAAGGAAGTAAAATCCGGTGCGATGCAGCTTCTGACACCGGCGCAGGTGCTTGAGGAGATGGAGCTGTTTTTGACACATGTAGATTCGGAAGGAACGGTATTTCGTTCCAATCACGCTTCCAATTATATTTCTCTGGCGGGCAATCTGAACCGGGACATTTCGGTGATGCTGGAGAAAATTCAGAAAAGCCGGGAGCGGGATGCATTTAAAAACGAGTACATGCGTAGATTATAAAGAGCTCCTGAGAAATTTTCTTGAATGCGACTAATTCGTGCCCAGAATATAGATTAGTTGTGACTGGATTACAAGTACATTATTGGTTTGTGCAAATGTGTATAGAAAATAAAAATTGAGTAAATTATTGTATGGCAGGAAAATTTTTCAAATTTCCTGTCATATTTTTTTGCCTTTCTGCATATAAATTACCTAGAAATAAAAGTGAAACTTTGGGTTAAAGGGAATCTGGCTTTATTTCGGGAATGGAGATGGTGGAATGCGAAGAAAATTCAAAAGACCTCTCACGTTTTTACTGGCGTTGCTGTTGCTTTTTTCACTGACCGGGGTATCTGTGCAGGCAGAAGAATCTGGAAACGCAGGTACTTCCAATCAGGCGCAGACGGTTGTGATGCAGGCGGACGGTACGCAGAAAGAAGATGATGTGGGAGAAACTGCTTCCACGGAAGAAAACATGCAACACAATGCACAAGAGATAAATTTAACAGAAATACAAACGGAAGAATCACAGAAGGAACAGAATGATAATGTAGAAGCCGAGGATACTTTGCAGGAAAAAATAAACTCTGAAATGGATCAGAAGGAATCGTTGCAGGGAGATGAAGCACAGAATGCAGAAAAATCATCTGCAGAAGATGCAACAAAAACTACAGACAGCGATGCTGAGAATCAAACAGGTGAAACTGTAAATGGTTCAGATGTAGAAAATAATGCATCCGAAAATGCAGCAGCTGTGGAACCTCTGGCAGCAGGAAATGTTTCTGTCACAATTACAGATAACATTGAAAATTCCGGAACTTTAAATGCACAGGTTACCGGTGAGCAGTCAGACGGAATCACTCTGGAATGGTACAAGCATGCCGAAGGGACGAATACATGGACAAAGGTAGAACGGCATAAAGTAACCGGAAATTCCTACAATGTATCGGAAGATGGAACCGATCTGAATGTTGCGCTGGATAAAGGCGCCCGTTGTTTTTACAAGGTTCAGGTAAAGGACGCTTCCGGTCAGCTTCTGGCAGAGTCAGCGGCACTTCAGGTTAGCTACTACAACCAGCTGGAAAATGGAGATTTTGAAACACCGGTGACAACCAAAGAAACTGGTTATCAGCCGTTTTATTCCAACGGAACTCCAGGGCTCATCTGGAAGACAACTGCAAAGGATGCAGAAATTGAGTATGTCAGTGCTGCCACAGATAAGTTTGACAAAGATACCGGAAAGACACATGCACAGCAGTCTCTGGAATGGCATAAGGTAGAGGCAGCAGCCAGTGGAACACAGTTTGCAGAATTGAATGCAAACGAACCAGGTGCGCTGTATCAGGATGTACTGACTACTCCGGGGGCAAAACTTTACTGGCAGCTTTATCATCGCGGACGTGGTACGAAAGCGAATGACAGTAAACAGAAAGATATGATGTACGTGGTGATTATGTCTACAAAACTGGCGGAACAATATAAGGTTGAAACTCAGAGTAAAGTGCAGGATGTTATCACAAATGTGCAAAATAATACCGGAAAATATCCGGGAGCTTCGGTGGCAACCATCACGGACGATAACGTGCAGTGGTATCGTCACACTGGGGATTATGATGTCAGCGAAAATCAGTATCTGACAAGATTTTTCTTTGTTGCAGGCGAAACTGCATTTGATAAAAATGGTGGTGATGGTAAGACAAAAGCTGGAACCGTTGGAAATCATCTGGACAACGTGTCCTTTAGTGAGACACTTCCAGATCCAAATCCGGATACCGGACATTTGCAGATTGTCAAAACAGTACGTGGACTGACGGAGGATCAGGCAGCATCTTATCAGCTGCAGGTGAAAATTACAGGACCGGATCAGAAGTCGGAAACGGTTTCTTTAAGTCAGTTTACCAGAAACGACGATGGTTCTTATTCCTGCACTTATACAAAAACAAATGTGGCAGCTGGAACGTATCGGATCGAGGAAATTTTGCCGGCGGCGATTCCAAACTACCGGGTCGATGCGACATTTAACGGCACAGAGGGAGCCGAAGGAACCATAATGGTGCAGGATCAGAAAACTGCGATTGCAAACATTGTAAACACGTATGTTTATGATATTGTGTCACCACCGACAGGAGTTCAGAATAATGCAATTCCTATGGGAATTTTGATGGGAGCTGCCCTGGGACTTGGCGCAGTATATCTGGTTTACAGCAAACGTAGAAAACATTCACGTTTTTAATGAAATGAACCTGCATAGTAATTAGATTAAAGGAATGGTGGCTATTTGTTTGAGGTGAATATAATCAAGAAAGAACCACGGTAGAAAACGGAAAGATTTATGAAAAGTAATGGAAGGAAAGTGATTTCGGAAAAAGAAACATCAGAAACTGAAACGATGGAAAAACAGGATGTGGCTATTCAAAAAGAATGGCGCTGGTTTCTGATACGTCTGCTGATTTTGATTGGAATTTTGTATCTCCTTTTTGGTGTTATGTTTGGAATCACCACAGTCAAAAATGAAGATATGTCACCCCGCATGAGTGCCGGTGATCTGGTGTTGTATTATCGACTGGATAAACATCCGGTTGCCGGGGATGTCATTGTTTATAAAAAAGACGATCAGCAGTACGTGGGACGAATTGTCGCGAAAGGGGGCGATTCGGTAGAAATTACAGAACAGGCAACAGTGAAGGTCAACGAGAGTGTCGTACTGGAACAAAATATTTTTTATCAGACTCCGCAATACGAAAGTGATGTCATATATCCATTGCAATTGCAGGAGCAGCAATATTTTGTACTGGGCGATTATCGGGAAGGTGCAACAGACAGCCGTTATTTTGGAGCGGTGGATACACGTGAGATAAAAGGAAAAATTATCACTGTGATTCGACGAAATTCGCTATAGGAAATGAGCGAATATTAAGAGAACGGTGAAATACTCAGAGCTTATTTGATAGAAAGTGATATCAGTGGTGGAAGTTGATTTCTTCTCTGATATAACCTTTGATGGATTGTAAATATACGAAGAAAAGAATTTCATCAAACAAGCTGAACAAAAATAGTATGGATTTGAAAAGGAAGGTAAAAGAGTATGAAAAAGAAAATGATCGGACGTGTATCAGCACTGACAGTTGCAGGAGTAATGATGTTTGGCGGAATGCAGATCCCGGCGATGGCAGCCACCGGAGACAGTGTGGTTCAGTTCCAGAAAGTGCTGCAAATGGAAAACGCAGAGGGCGCAAATGTACCGAATGTGACCTATACTTATACCATTACAGCGGGAAGTGCGATAGGTGCAACAGCAAATTCTCCGGAAGTCAAAGCAGGTGTTGGCTTACCAACTATTTCGAGCGTAACTTATACAAAGGGTGACACAATCACACAGAACAAAGTGACAAAGAACGTATCCATCACATTCCCGGATGGAACTTTTACCGCTCCTGGCATTTATCGTTATGTGATTACTGAAAGTGAAAATACCAATACAGATATTACTGATGTGGGCACTAATACACGTTATATGGACGTTTATGTAGTAAATGACAGCGATGGCGGTTACAAAATCGATGCCACTATATTTACAGAAACCGCAGTGACACCGACCTTTGATAAGAATACAAAACAGCCGACATATGGCGGAAAAAACAGCAATATCACAGACGCTTACACCACCTATGAGCTGAGTCTGGATAAAGTAGTAGAAGGAAATATGGGTAACAAGGACCAGTTGTTTAATTTTACAATTAATTTCAAGGGCCCGGCAAACACATCCTTTACTTTTGGAGATAAGAAAGTGGATTTAGATGCACAGGGCAATGGCTCTGTAAGTCTGGATCTGGCAGATAAAACAGCAATTGCTGAAATCAAGGGTATTCCATCCACTGTAACTTATACCGTAACAGAGAATGTGAGCAGTTCCGAAGGCTACGATACCACATTTGCAGTAAAAAGAGGAACCGGCACTTCCCAGAGTATTGCAAAAGATACCGCAGCAAGCACTTCTGCAAAAGTAACAGCAACCTCTCAGGAAATGACCAAAGCAGATAACGCAGTTGTTGTAACAAATACGAAGAAAACGGTATCTCCGACAGGTATTGCACTCAGTGTAACTCCGTATGCACTGCTTGCAGGTCTGGCTTCTGCCCTTGGAGCACTGTTCTTTCGCAGAAAAAAATTATCTTAAGCAGTCGAAATTGAATCAACAGGAAACCGCAGAGCTAAAAAAGCAGCGGCAGAACATGAAAAAGAACAGTGATACAAAATGACAGGAAGCAGGGAATTACAAACAAAAACGGAACAACTGGAAAAAGTAAATATGCAGAATGCAGATTCAAATTCAGAAGCAGCAAATGACCGCAGAATAACCATTGCAGAAAAACTGCTGCGGATTGCGAATCGTAGTATGAATCTATTTGTTGCCTGCCTGATGACGGTGTTGTTTCTGTACGGCGGCTATTCCCTGTGGGACACCTGGCGCATTTATCACAGTGCACTGCCGGATCAGGACCTGATGAAACTGAAACCTGTAAAGGGGGAGGATAGCAATCCCTCTTTGCAGGATCTGCAAAAAATCAATGCAGATGTCTGTGCATGGCTGACGGTGTATGATACCGGCATCGATTACCCGGTGGTGCGTGGGAAAGATGATATGGAATATATCAATAAAGATGTATATGGAGACTTTGCACTGTCAGGAGCAATCTTTCTGCAGAGTGCGAATCAACCGGATTTTTCGGATCCATATAATCTGATTTATGGGCATCATATGAGCAATGGAGCCATGTTTGGTGATGTGGTGGAATTTGCCGATGAAGAATATTTTGCCACGCATGAGACCGGAACCTTATATTTGCCGGAAAAAACATGTTCCATTACATTTTTTGCCTGTGTGGAGACAGATGCGATGGACAGCCAGATCTATGGATATATCGGGGAACCGGATACGACCGGGCAGATGCAGCAGCTTTTGCAGTATGTTCAGGAACATGCGGTGCAGTATCGGGACATTGGTGTAACATCGCAGGATTCTGTGATCGCTCTATCTACCTGTGCGGAATCTGCCACAAACGGAAGGGTGGTGTTATTTGGAAAACTGCAGGAATCCTCTGATAACAAGCAGAAATAGCTGTATTTTGAAAATAGTGAAACAGTTTTCTGAATAATTCTGCTAGAAGAAAGTAGTGTTGTTTTGATGAAAAAAGAATAGGACTAAAAATGTGTGGAAGGAGGTGCGAAATGAAGCAGAAAAACGTGCAAAAAGACAATGTGAATGGAACTGGAAACCTGGTTGTTGAAAAAATCGTGGAGAGCAAAAAAGGTGGCATCTTTGTGTTAGCCATGGTTCTGCTCTTCTGGTGTGCACTGTTATTTGCGTTACCTGCCATGGCGGCGGAAAAGACCTGTGCGGTGTCAATTCCAGTGTCAGTGAAAATGACAGGTAATGGATCTGACAGTCAGACGCAGAAGAATCCGGCTTTTACAGTCGTAATGGAGGCAGCAGACGGACGGACAGACCTTCCAATGCCGGAGCAGAACCAGATACAGATTGGGGCAACTGGGAGCGGGACATTTGACTCCATTCTGTATACAACACCTGGAGACTATGAATACCACATTCGGCAGCTTAGCGGCACAGATCAGAACATCACATACGATGCTACCGAATATGATGTAACAGTTCGTGTGACAAATGCCGAAAATGGCGGTTTGGAAGCCGAAATGTGGGCAGTTCATCCGGGGCAATCCGGAAAACAGAGCCAGATCACATTTGAAAACAAGTGGAAAACCACAGAAACTCCGGGAACCATTGAAACACCAGCCAAAACATCGGTAAAAACAGCCACAGCCGTAACCGCAAAAGCACCAAAAACCGGTGATATGCAGAATCCGGCACTTTACGTGGTCGTAATTATTGTTGCAGCTGGAGTGGCTATCAGTGTTAGTTTATATCGTAAGTATAAGAAAAAAGAAGAATTATAGAAATTATTTTATCTCAGTCGAGAAGACTCCCACTTCTGCAAGTGGTGAGTAAT
>NZ_JRFU01000130.1 GCF_003122485.1 Eubacterium ramulus | reverse complement strand
TGCCGCCCGTAGTGGAACCCATCAGCAGACAGAGACTGATGGCAAATCCGTTAATAATACCGCCGAAAATACTGATCAACAGCACATCAGAAGTAATGGCAATACCCGGAATCACGTCGGTAAGTACACTGGTCAGCACAATACACAGACAGGAATACAGCGTAAATTTTTTACCGATAAAACGGAAACCAATATAGATTGGAATCGCATTCAAAATTACGTTGATCACGGTATAAGGCAGCGCCAGCCCAAGGTACATCTGCGCACCACGCTGGATCAGCAGGGAAAGTCCGGTAGCTCCGCCCGGATACAGACCGCCGGTGCGGACAAAGGACTTGATATTTAAAGCCATCAGCACAGAGGCGAGGCACACGACAATCAGTCGTTTGAAGTCTTTTTTTGGTTCAAATTTCAAAATAAATTCCTCCTTACGTAGCTAGGCATTGGTTCCGGTCGTTTACAGGTAGAAGTTACCTGTACAAAAGCACCTTTTTCGCTGCTTTCCACCATATGATCAATCACATCCAGCACATGCACGGCAAGTTCTGCATTTGCACGATTTTCGCGTTTTTCAAAAATCGCATCTGCCATTTCAGAAGGACCAAGCCCACGACTGTTTTCACCATAGGAAAAGCCATAGTTCAGAATCTGTGGAGTCGGATGATCTTCAAAATCCTTTTGTGCAGGCAGATAGATTACATTCCCACCAAAGGTATTGGGATCGGTCAGTTTCAGTATTCCCTTTTTCCCATAAATCATAAAATGTGCCTGATCCTGAATGGTACTGTCACCGTTGATGGATAGCGTTCCGGCAATTCCGTTTTCCAGTTTTAAAATAGAGAAGA
This sequence comes from Eubacterium ramulus, assembly GCF_003122485.1. Lineage (GTDB taxonomy): Bacteria > Bacillota > Clostridia > Lachnospirales > Lachnospiraceae > Eubacterium_I > Eubacterium_I ramulus_A. The sequence continues at coordinate 9,521 of NZ_JRFU01000130.1, read as the reverse complement.
CCTGACTTTCGTTTGGATAGGAAATCGGTTTCCCATAAGTGGGACTATCTGGAAATGTGTTGATTCTTTCCGGTGCAAGATTTCGAACGATTGCAGACACTGAATCCACCGGACCGAGTAAACTGATCAATGCTGTCAGATGATATACACTGTAGTCATAACAGATACCACCGCCCGGCATACACAGAAACTGTGACAACCCGGCAAGATAATCCAGATCCCGGTTTGCGCAGATATCAAAAGAAGTCACTTCTCCGATCAGACCGTTATCAATTGCTTTTTTGGCAGTCTGTAAAGCTGCCCCCAGAAAAGTATCCGGTGCGGAGCCGAGAAAAAGATTTTGGGCAAGAGCCAGTTCCTGCAATGCATTGGCAGTTTTTGCAGATAAAGTCATGGTCTTTTCCGTATACACATGTTTTCCGACTTCCAGAGCCTGACGAATCAGAACTTCATGAGTTGGTGCGGGGGTCAGAATGACAACCATATCAATGGATGGATCTGCCAGAATTTCTTCGTAAGTACAAGCCAGAATGCCATATTTTTCGGCTTTTTCTTTTGCATGTTCCAGATGGTTTGCGCAGCAGGCAATGACATTCAAATTGTCAAAGCGGTAAATCATATTTTCCAGATAAATATCACTGATCGCGCCGCAGCCGACAACGGCGACGTTCATTATTTTTCGTCCTGTATTCATATTGAAAACCTCCTAGGTAAAAAACGTGTATATTGCAATTAATATCCAAATAATAATCGAATGTAGCATATGTTTAAAAATGTTCTGGGTGTTCTTGCATATATTCCCGAAAAACTTCCAGAAACAGTGGCACCGCCGGATTGGTTATTTTGTGCTTCCAGGCAATGGCCAGATTAAGTGTATCATTGCTTCCATCTAGTAAAGTGAATGCCAGATTGTTTGCATGCATATAACTGCGGCTGCGATAAGGCAGGATTGAGATGCCTGTGCCGGCTTCTATTGCCTGAAGCAGATTTTCGTACAAGTCAAATTGTTCCGTGATGCGGGGATGAAATCCAATCTGTGCACACAGTTCCATGATGCGCTGGTTCATGTATCTGGCATGTTCCGGATGGAAAACCAGAAAAGGTTCGCTGGCCAGTTTGTCATAATCCAGAATCATTTTCTGAAGCGCCGGATGATCTTTCCGAGTAACCAGACAGAAGGAATCCGACTGGATTTTTTTGACATCCAGCGAGGCAATTTGCTGCAAATCCGGCATCATAGAAAAATAAATATCTGCATCCTGCCGAGCGGCGGATTCTGAAATCTGTAAAGCGTCCTGTCGTATCAGCTTGATCTTTACATGCGGATAGCGAATGTGGAATTGATTTACGGCATCTGGTAAAAACTGATGTGTCGGCGCGGACAGATGGCTGATGCGTAGTACGGAAGGTTGTTCTTTTGCCAGAGTCACTTTTTGTTTTGCATGTTCCATAGCATCCAGAATGATTTTTGCATCTTCGAGAAAGAGTTCGCCGCTATCTGTTAAGGTCACTTTTCTAGTGTTTCGGACAAAAAGCTCCGTATCCAGTTCCTTTTCCAACATTTTTATCTGGTGGCTGATGGCGGGTTGTGTCAGATAAAAATCCTGAGCCGCCCGGGAAAAGTTACGGTATTTGGCTACGGCAATGAAATAGGACAGTTGTTTCTGATCCATAAGTACCTCCGGTTTGATGGTGTAATTACTAAAAATGCAAGCTTGTTATTTCTTACATATGAAAACATGAGAGCCACATTTGTTATCAGTTATAAAAAAAAATTATCAATAATACAAAAATATATGAATTTCACAAATAAAAATCTTCATGTTACAATCAATGTAACACAAAAGAGGTTAGGTGTAAACGAAAATCATGCAGGAAAAATGTCAGGCATTTCCCTGACAAAGTGCCTGATTTTCTTACAAAAACAGAGGAGGTAAAGTTGGTATGGCGTTTCAGGTTATGGGAGTTACTGCAGGAAGAAAAAACAGTAATTCAGAAATTTTATTAAAAGAAGCACTGCTTGTCTGTCAGGAGATGGGGGCAGAGGTCAGAATGATCAATTTAAAGGATTACAACATCATTGACTGTAATGGTTGTACTTCCTGTACGATGGGAATGTCCATGGGAAAATATACCGGATGTTCCCTGGATAATGCGGATGACAAAAAGAAGATTATGGATGTGATGTTGAACCAGGATGCAGTTATTTTTTCCGCACCGACATATGATCTCATGCCGTCATCTTTATTTTTGAAATTTATGCACAGAAATCTGGCATACGAATCAGCATTTTTAACAAAAATCGGAGCAATTGAGCCGAGAGATCGTGTGGGGGCGCTGATCGCAGTGGGCGGTTCTACCCGTTCCTGGCAGTCTATGGCGCTGGAGTGCATGCAGGCAACTACATTTACAAACAGTTTTAAGATCGTGGATATGTATATGGCCACGCAGGTTCCAGCTCCTGGACAGGTTCTGTTATATGATGAAAAAATTGCCCGGGCAAGAGAGATTGGCAAGAATGTCATGGAAGCGCTGAACACAAAACCGGAAGAACGGAAATGGCTGGGAGATCCGGATTATGGATGGTGCCCGAACTGTCACAGCAATTCACTGTGTCTGGGTGAGCCGCAGTGGAAAGGTCTGCAGTATCCGATTGAGTGTACTGTATGTGGCGCAGGCGGAGATCTGGAGCGTACTCCGGACGGAAAATGGAAATTTGTTATTGCAGCAAATGGATTGGAGCGTGATCGCACTACGGAGGAAGGCCGTGGCGTTCACTGTGATGAGATTGCGGAGACACAGGGGGGATTTTTCATGGATCCGAAGAAACGGGAAGAAGTTGCGGCAAAACTGCCAAAATACAAAGAACTGAAATTCCCGGAACTGGATTAGTTCTGGAGTATTTCTGCAGAAATCTTCATTATATATATTAAGAAAAAATTATTTACAGCAAAAAAGAATCAATCCGTGATTCATTTATTATGGATGTGACTAAATAACAGGGAAAAGAAGAGGAGTAAAAATTATGGCATTTACACATTTATTAAGCCCGATGAAAGTCGGCAACAAAGTTTACAAAAACCGTATCGTAAGTGCGCCGATGGCATTCGCACTTGTGGCACAGAACCCGATGGCAGCAGAGGTTTCCTATCGAAAACTGGAAGGACCTGCAAAAGGCGGAAATGCCTGCGTTATTCTTGGTGAGACAGATGTCAACTTCCGTGACGCAGTACGTATCCCGGGATTCAAACCATTTGATTTTGCAAAACCGGAAGAAGATATGGAGACATTCAATGCGGTAAAAACATATGCAGACCGTATCAAAAAGCATGACTGTATCGCACTGGCTGAGCTGGTTCACTGCGGAAAAGAAAAAGTTCCGTTCAACGATCAGCAGGAAGCAATCGGACCGGTGGCCTGTACAAACTCTGCCGGAGTTCCGGTTCGTGCAATGACAAAAGACGATATGGATCGTATCGCAAATGATTTTGCGGTAGCAGCTACTTATATGCAGAAAGCAGGATTTGACGGAATTCTGATTCATGGCGGACATGGATTTATTTTTACACAGTACCTTTCCCCATTGATGAATACCCGTACTGATGAGTATGGCGGATCTCTGGAGAACCGTGCAAAATTCCCGATTCAGATCTGCAAATCCATTCGGGAAGCAGTTGGACCTGATTTCCTGATCGAGCTTCGTATTGATGGAACGGATCATCAGCCGGGTGGAATCACACCGGAGGAGACCGGAAGATTCATTCAGATGGTAGAGCAGTATATTACATCCGTACATGTTACCTGTGGTATTTATGAGGAATCCGTAAAATCCGGTACAGAGTCCAGTATGTTCCATGAGCACGGACTGAACATTGAACCGGCTTCCATTATTAAAAAATATACTTCTCTGCCGGTTGGAGCTGTTGGCGGTATCAACTCTCCGGAGCAGGTAGATCAGGCAATCGCAGATGGCAAGATCGACTTTGCAATTTTCGGACGTCAGATGCTGGCAGATCCGGATTTTACACAGAAATGTATGGATGGCGACGAGGCACAGATCCGCCGTTGCTTAAGATGTTATAAATGTTTCCCGGGATCTCCGGAGGAAGGTTATGATGATCTTCCGTTTACCAGTGAGCAGCTTGCAGTTTATGTAGGACATTGTACCATCAATCCAACCGCTCATTTACCGTTTGATGTTGAGCAGCTTCCGCCAGCTGAGAAAGGTCCGCAGAAAGTGCTGATCGTAGGTGGTGGTATTGCAGGTATTCAGGCAGCGATCACAGCAGCAGACCGTGGACATAAAGTAACACTGGCTGAGAAATCAGACAAACTTGGCGGACTTCTGTATTTCACAGACGTAGATATCGACAAACCAGATCTTCGTAATTTCAAAGATATGATGATTCGTGAGGTAAAACGTCATGACGTGGAAATCCTTATGAATACAGAAGTGACACCAGAATTCATCAAAGAATTTGCACCGGATGCGGTAATCCTTGCAACCGGTTCTGTTCCGGCATGCCCGCCAATTAACGGTATTGAACATGCACATCAGGCAATGTCTGTATACGATGGAACCTGTGAGCCGGGCAAAAAAGTTGTCATGATCGGTGGTGGTCTGGTTGGCTGCGAGACAGGTCTTTACCTGCAGAAAACAGGTCATGAAGTAACTGTAGTAGAGATGCTTGACCGTGTGGCAAATGAGTCCTTCGGTATGTACCGTGAGGCTCTGGTATGGGAGATGGAGAAAAACAATATGACCATGCTTCCAAAAACAAAATGTCTGGAGATCACACCGAACAGCGTGAAGATTGAAAATGCAGACGGTGTGCAGGAACTTGAGGCAGATACGGTATTGTATGCACTTGGTATGAAATCTGTGGATTACAGTGCGCTGAAAGAAGCGGCTGGAGATGCAAGTGTGTATGTGATCGGTGATGCAATTCATCCGGGTAAGGTAGATCAGTGTACCAGAACGGGTTATATTGCAGCACTGAAAGTTGGAGCAAGTGAGGAGTCTGTGGCTTATATCCAGGAGTAAAACTTGCTTGTGTAGATAAAAAATATACTTTTATGAAGAGAAATCCGGCAATTTTGTCTCGGTCGCTAGCAATCGCTCCCTGAGAAAAAATTGCCGGATTTTTCTATCTACATAGTGAAGTATATGGATTTTTCATTCACGCCGGCGCTGCGTGCCAGCTGATCGCCACATCTGCGAGAAAAAAATGATGGAAGGTGAAGGGCATGTAGAACTTGCAGGGAAACTTTTTGCGTGATAGTATAAACGAAGGTAGTAAAGAGGCTGCGTTCATGAGTAAGTAGCAAAAGTGGATTGCAAATGTCCGCTTTACTGCAGAAAAATAATAGAAAATTAAAGGAAACGATCACTGTGAAAAAAGCAATGAAATCCACAATGGTATTTGCTGTTTTGGCAACAATCGTATTTACAATTTTATACAGGATAACGGAAAACGGTGTGCTGCTGTCACTGGCTATCACGGCAGGAACGATCAGCTATCATTTTGTCATGCGTTATACAGTTGCGGGGGTTTTCAGTCATACTATGCACAATCGGGCAAATCTGTCTCGAAAATGGTATCAGCAGAAAAAGTGGGAAAAAAAATTATACCGGAAGCTACATGTAAAGCAATGGAAAAATAAGATGCCGACTTATGAGCCGAGCTATTTTGACCTGAGATTACATACACCGGAAGAAATTGCAGGAGCTATGTGTCAGGCGGAAGTAAGCCATGAAGTGATCGTGATATTCAGTTTTCTTCCATTGTTTACAGTTCCGGCATTTGGTGCATTCTGGGTGTTTTTAATCACATCAGTATTGTCAGCATTAATGGATCTTTTATTTGCTATTATGCAGCGGTATAATCGACCAAGAATTTTGAAACTGTGCAGAAAATAGAGAAAAATGATATGAAAACGGAAAAAATATCGGTGGGATTGCTAAAACGAAGGCAGGATGTGGTATAAAAATATTACATTCTGCCTTTTTTGCATATCTTCGCTTTTAATGATTAAAAAATATCAAAAAAGTGTTATAATGAAAAAGATTTATCAAAAAACAACATGCGAACTATCGTGTGAAAATACATAAGAGGAAAATAAAACATTATGACATTAAAAGAATTGGAAATTGGTAAGAGTGCAGTGATCAAGACCGTAGGCGGCGAAGGTGCCCTGCGTCAGCACTTTTTAGATATGGGAATGATCCCGGGAGCGGAAGTAACGGTGGTGAAACTTGCGCCGATGGGAGATCCGATGGAGTTACAGATCCATGGTTATGAACTGACACTGCGTCTGGCGGAAGCGGATCAGATTGAGATCGATCCGATTGAAAAACGAAGCAATGAGCATAAGCGTACCGTAAAGGAACTTGGATCTGAGCATCCTGGTATTGGTGAGACCGGAAAATTTCATTCGAAAAAAGATGAAAATCCACTGCCAGAGGGAACGATACTGACCTATGCGTTAGTAGGAAATCAGAACTGCGGAAAGACAACATTATTTAATCAGCTGACGGGTTCTAACCAGCATGTTGGAAATTTCCCTGGTGTTACCGTTGACCGAAAAGATGGTTCCATCAAGGGTCACCCGGAGACGGATGTAACGGATTTGCCGGGCATTTATTCCATGTCTCCTTACAGCAGTGAGGAAATAGTATCCAGAAATTTTGTTTTAAATGAAAAGCCGAAGGCGATCATCAACATTCTGGATGCGACAAATATTGAGCGTAATCTGTATCTGACCATGCAGCTGCTGGAGATGGATATTCCAATGGTTGTGGCATTGAATATGATGGATGAGGTGCTTGGCAATCAGGGTTCCATTGATATCAATGGAATGGAAGCACTGCTTGGTGTTCCGGTGATTCCCATTTCGGCGGCTAAAAATCAGGGCGTGGATGAGCTGATCACCCATGCGCTGCATATTGCAAAATATCAGGAACGTCCATTGCGGCAGGATTTTTGTGATAAGACGGATCATAACGGTTCGGTACACCGCTGTATCCATGCAGTCATTCATCTGATCGAGGATCATGCGCAGGCAGCAGCCATTCCGGTGCGGTTTGCGGCAACGAAAGCAATCGAGGGTGATCCATTGATCCTGGAACAGCTGGAACTGGATCAGAATGAGCGGGAAATGCTGGAGCATATTGTACAGCAGATGGAGACGGAGCGTGAGGTTGATCGAAGCGCTGCGATAGCCGATATGCGTTTTGACTTTATCGAGCGTCTGTGTGAGCAGACCGTTGTAAAACCAAAGGAGAGCAAAGAACGCATCCGCAGTGAGAAAATCGACCGGATTCTGACTGGAAAATATACGGCAATTCCATGTTTTATTGGAATCATGGCACTTGTATTTTATCTGACATTCAATGTGATCGGAGCTGGTTTACAGACACTGCTTGAAATTGGGATTGATAAATTGTCGGCCATTGTGGATGCTGCGATGGCAGCCACACATGTAAACAGCGCTATGCACAGCCTTGTGATTGATGGAATTTTTACCGGAGTGGGAAGCGTTTTAAGTTTCCTGCCGATCATCGTGACACTGTTCTTTTTCCTGTCTCTGATGGAAGACAGCGGTTACATTGCCAGAGTCGCTTTCGTTATGGATAAACTGCTGCGAAAAATCGGACTTTCCGGTCGAAGTATCGTACCGATGCTGATCGGATTTGGATGCACGGTTCCGGCGGTTATGGCAACGCGTACGCTGACCAGTGAGCGGGATCGAAAAATGACGATTTTGCTGACACCATTTATGAGCTGTACGGCAAAACTACCGATTTATTCGTTCTTTGTCAGTGCATTTTTTCCGAAAAAAGGCGGACTCATCATGACTGGGCTGTATCTGCTTGGTATTGGCGTCGGGATTTTAATTGCGTTCCTTTATAAAGGAACCTTATTCAAAGGAGAACCGGTTCCATTTGTTATGGAACTGCCGAATTATCGTCTGCCGGGAGCGAAAAACGTGACACAGCTTTTGTGGGAAAAAGCAAAAGATTTCCTGCAGCGTGCTTTTTCCGTGATTTTTATTGCAACGATCGTGGTATGGTTCCTGCAGAGTTTTGATCTGCATATGAATATGGTCACAGATTCTGCCGACAGTATTCTTGCTGCAATTTCCGGCATTTTGGTGCCGATTTTTCGCCCACTTGGCATGGGAGACTGGCGGATCTGTACTTCCCTGATCAGCGGATTTATTGCAAAAGAGAGTGTGGTATCCACGCTGGAAGTGTTGTTTGGCGGAAGCATAGGAACTATGATTTCTTCTCTGACAGCAGCATCCATTCTGGTGTTCAGTTTGTTGTATACACCGTGCGTTGCAGCTGTCGCATCCATTAAGCGGGAGCTTGGAGCAAAATGGGCAGTTGGCGTGGTCATCTGGCAGTGTGTGATTGCATGGATTGCGGCGTTAATCGTACATCTGATCGGATTATTCGTTGGAATAGTGTAAGCTAAGACTGATAAGATTAAGCAAGCACGGGATTAATTTGCAAAGGTAGCAGGTGATTTAACATAACGTAGTAGAAGTGGCAGGATAGCGTTTTTCTCTGAAAGCGATTGTTAGCTGAGGAGACAAACGCTATCCTGTCACTTTTCATGATCTACCGTTAAGTCATAGATCCATTTTTCATAACTTTCCGTGTAACCAACCAAGAGTTCACAAAATCTTCACAATTTTTTAGCACTCAAGGCTTGACGTGGCTAATAATAAGTGCTATAGTACAACTAGAACAAAGGAAGAGAGATAAAAGGAATGAAGAAAAGTTCCAAGGATCTCAAATCCAATTGCTCAAGCAATCAACACTTCGGATTCTCCGAATGTGCAGAAAATATATTTAATTACTGAAAGGAGTAATGACTTATGATGATGCCTAGAATTTTTGGAGAAAACTTATTTGATGATTTTATGAACGACTTTGCATTCCCGGATTTTACAGACAGTGCAAATATTGAGAAAGCTTTGTATGGTAAACACGCAAAGAACCTGATGAAGACAGATGTCAAAGATACCGAGAACGGCTATGAAGTAGATATTGATCTCCCGGGCTTCAAGAAAGACGAGATCACAATGAAACTGGAGAACGGTACATTGACCGTCAGCGCAGCAAAAGGTCTTGACAAAGACGAAGAGAACAAGGAGAAAAAATATGTAAGACGTGAGCGTTATGCAGGCAGCATGAGCAGAAGCTTCTATGTTGGTGAGCACGTTGACGTTGAGGATATCCATCCGAAATATGAAAATGGTATCTTAAGCTTCGTAGTTCCGAAAAAGGAGCAGAAAGCGGTAGAAGAGAAAAACAAATTTATATCCATTGAAGGTTAATGTGAATTTTCAATAAAAATCTTGAATGAACTCTCCCTGAGTAGATCCCCGGCAGGACGTAAAAATCCCGCCGGGGATTTTTTGTTTGCAAATTGTTTTGTTAAGCAGCTATTACAGAAAGGCAGATTTATCTCAGTCTGAGTTGAGACTCCCACTTCTGCAAGTGGTGAGTA
>NZ_JRFU01000013.1 GCF_003122485.1 Eubacterium ramulus | reverse complement strand
CTGATCTCTTTTCCACCACCGTGTACGATGATCGGTTTAAATCCAACCAGTTTCAGCAGTGTTACATCCTGAATAACACGCTGTTTTAATTCTTCATCCAGCATGGCACTTCCACCGTATTTTACAACAATGATCCGGCGGTTGAAACGCTGGATATATGGTAATGCCTCAATCAGCACTTCGGCTTTCGCCCGTAATGCTTCGTATTTATCTTCGTTCATCTATCTGTCCTCCTGTAACAAATCACTTTTTTACATTTTTATGCATATCTATTTCTTATTTATCTATCAAACATCTGTCAAATCAGCCTTTCTGTTTATAACAAAAAGCTGGTTATGCACTCTCACATATTTTACTATAACAGATCAAAGTATATTTTCATTAAGAACGATAATCCGCATTGATTTTTACATAATCATAGCTCAGATCACAGCCCCATGCAGTTCCCTGTGCTTCACCAAGCTTCAGATCTGCAATAGCTGTCACTTCCGGCTCGGATAAGATCTTGGTTGCTTCTTCCTCACTATAATCAAGTGCAACACCATTTTCGATTAGTTTGATCTTGCCGCCTTTGCTTTCAAAATACAGATCTACTTTATCTGGATCAAAGGTCGCTCCGGAATATCCCATGGCACAGAGGATTCTTCCCCAGTTTGCGTCATGTCCGAAAATAGCTGCTTTTGTCAGGCTTGAACAAATAACGGATTTTGCAAGTACCTGCGCCTGCTCTTTTGTCTCTGCATTGACAACAGTTACCTCAAATAATGCAGTTGCACCTTCACCGTCTCCTGCCATCATTTTTGCCAGTGTCGTGTTGACAAAATTCAGCGCCTCACAGAATGCATCATAATCTGCACCTTTTTCTGTAATCTCCGGATTTCCTGCCAGACCATTTGCCATCAGAAGCAAAGTATCGTTTGTAGAAGTATCTCCGTCAACAGAGATCATATTGAAGGTATCTTTGACATTGGCAGAAAGTGCTTCCTGTAATAATTCTTTGGAAATTGCAAGGTCTGTTGTCACAAAGGCAAGCATGGTGCACATGTTCGGATGAATCATACCGGAACCTTTGCACATACCACCGATAGTAACGGTTTTTCCGCCAACTTCAAATTCCACTGCCACTTCTTTTTCGTGTGTATCTGTGGTCATAATGGCTTTTGCTGCCGCATTTCCTGCTTCCACACCGTCTGCAAGCTTCGGTGCTAATGCCTCAACACCTGCCATAATACGGTCGATTGGAAGCTGTTTTCCAATGACACCGGTGGATGCCACGCAAACAGCACTTGCCGGAATACCAAGCACTTTTGCTGCCTGATCCGCTGTCTTCTGACAGTAATCTAAGCCTTCCTGTCCGGTGCAGGCATTAGCGATACCTGCATTAACAACAACTGCCTGTGCATATTCACTGTTTTTTACGATATCCCGATCCCAGAGTACCGGTGCCGCCTTTACAAGATTTGTTGTAAATGTTCCTGCCACACGACATGGTACCTGACTGTAAAGCATTGCCATATCGGTACGATTTTCATATTTGATTCCGGCTGCGGTGCAAGCTGCCTGGAATCCCTTTGCCGCTGTCGCGCCACCTGTAATCTGTTTCATGATCCAATCCTCCTGTAAGATACCTGTCACATATGTTTCAATGCATATCCGGTATCATTGTATCTGTTATTTTTATCTTTTTATTTCATTTCAAAGTTCATCTGAAAAATCATTTAAAAACATTGCTTTTTATTCGTTGAATTTTGTAATGTTTTCATCATTTAAAACAAAGTCATAATAATTTACATCGTTTCGCATCTTCCAGCCTTCTTCCTGCCAGAATTGATTGCCAAGTTCATTTTTCTTAAATGCGATCAGATTGACTTTGTTGATCTGTTCACTCTGTAAGGCACGCATTGCTGCAGTTGCCATCTGTTTTCCAATACCGCGGTTACGATAGGCTTCATTCACGCATACATGGTAAAAACATCCGGTTCTGCCATCATGTCCGCATAAAATCGCGCCCACCAGTTTGCCGTCAGCTTCTGCCACGATACTTGTGGTTGGATTCCGTTTCAGGAAACGTTCGGTTCCCTCTCTGGAATCATCAATGCTTCGAATGCCAAAGCCTTTGATCGTCATCCACAGTGCATATACTTCATCGTAATCTTCAATCGTCATCGGACGAATCTTTATTTCCATAAAATCCTGTTTCCTTCCATATATTTACGGGAACATTGGAACAAGATTCAATCCTTCGCTTTCATCCAGACCAAACAACAGGTTCATATTCTGAACTGCCTGTCCCGCAGCACCTTTCACAAGATTGTCAAGTGCTCCCATCATAACGATTCTTCCGGTACGCTCATCAATCTTGAAATTAACATCTACATAGTTGCTGCCCTCTACCCATTTTGTCTCAGGCACAACATCTTTTTCCAGAACACGAACAAATTTCTCATTCGCATAATATTTATCATAAGCAGCTTTCACTTCTTCATAAGCAGGAAGAGAACCGTCTGCCTTCTTCCTTAAAGTCGCATACTCTGTTGCCAGGATACCACGGTTCATCGGAACCAGATGCGGTGTGAAATTGATCACGATCTCTTTGCCGGCCGCATAACCAAGCTGCTCCTCAATTTCCGGGGTATGACGATGCGTTGCCACACCATATGCTTTCATATTTTCATTTACTTCACAGAACAGGTTTGCTACTTTCGCACCACGACCGGCTCCGGAAGTACCGGATTTTGCATCGATGATCAGTGTGTCCGGATCAATCAGTCCTTCTTTTACCAGCGGATAAGCGGTTAAAATAGAACAGGTTGTATAACATCCCGGATTTGCCACCAGACGGGCACCTTTCACTTTATCACGGTTAATCTCACACAGACCGTAAACAGCTTCCTCAATGAACTGTGGGCTCTTATGCTCGATCTTGTACCATTTTTCATAAGTAGCAACATCTTTGATACGAAAATCCGCACTCAGATCCACGATCTTTGTCTTGGACAAAATCTTCTCTGTCAGAACAGATGCTAAAAAACCCTGTGGTGTAGCGGTAAAAATCACATCTACCTGCTCACAGAGAGCTTCCATATTATCATCCAGACATGTCGCATCTACGATCTCAAACATGTTGTGATATACGGATGCATATTTCTGGTCAATGTAACTTCTTGATCCGTACCAGACAATTTCTACTTCTTTATGTCCCATCAGAATACGTACAAGCTCTGCTCCTGCATAACCTGTCGCTCCGATAATACCTGCTTTTATCATTTGCATCCTCCTTAATCTTCAACTGAACTGTTTCTTATAATAATACTTCTCGCGCAATTCGTAAAGTATTGATTTTCTGCTTTGCATATTTTATACATAAGAATGCATAATTATACATATATTCAGTTTTTTATTCATTCTGCCTTTTTCGGGTTTTTTTTGCTCTGCATCAAATAATAGCACAAGTTTTTTCAAATGAAAAGGACTTTTTACTTTTTTTGCCATTCTGTGCGTCCTGAATAAAAAGGTGTATTTTTATAAGCAAAATATGTATAAATTTACACTTGCAATCTCATTCTGATTGTAGTATGATGAATCAGGTCGAAAACAAAAGGTAAATTTGTTTTCAGAAAAATATTCAGAAGAAACGGTCTGTGACAGACAGATCTGCTTAATGATAAGAAAGAAAGGAACTATTACAATGAAAGAGAAAGTTATTTTAGCATATTCCGGCGGACTTGACACAACAGCAATCATCCCGTGGTTAAAAGAGACATACGACTATGATGTAGTATGCTGCTGTATCGACTGTGGACAGGGCAAAGAGTTAGAGGGACTTGAGGAGCGTGCTCAGTACTCAGGTGCTTCCAAATTATATATCGAAGATATCTGCGATGAATTTGCAGAGGATTACATCATTCCTTGCGTTCAGGCAGGCGCTGTATATGAGAATAAATATTTACTTGGTACTGCTATGGCTCGTCCGGGTATTGCAAAAAAATTAGTTGAGATTGCAAGAAAAGAAGGCGCTGTTGCTATTTGCCACGGTGCTACAGGAAAAGGAAACGACCAGATTCGTTTTGAGCTTTCCATCAAAGCACTTGCTCCGGATATCAAGATCATTGCTCCATGGCGTGATCCGAAGTGGACCATCGATTCCCGTGAAGGCGAAGTTGAATATTGTAAAGCACATGGCATTGATCTTCCATTCGCTATGGATCAGAGCTACAGCCGTGACTGCAACTTATGGCACATCAGCCATGAAGGACTGGAGCTGGAGAACCCGGCCAATGAGCCGAACTACGATCACCTGCTTGTATTAGGTGTTTCTCCGGAGAAAGCACCGGATGAACCGGAATACGTTACTATGACATTTGAGTCTGGTGTTCCGAAAACAGTAAACGGAAAAGAAATGAAAGTTGCTGATATCATCCGTGAGCTGAACCGTCTTGGTGGAAAACATGGTATCGGTATCATTGATATCGTTGAGAACCGTGTCGTTGGTATGAAATCCCGTGGTGTATATGAGACTCCTGGCGGAACAATCTTACTTGAGGCTCAGAAACAGTTAGAGGAGCTGACTCTTGACCGTGCTACTATGGATGTTAAGAAAGATATGGGTAACCGCATGGCTCAGATCGTATACGAAGGAAAATGGTTCACACCGCTTCGTGAGGCAGTTCAGGCATTTGTAGAATCCACTCAGAAATATGTAACCGGTGAAGTTAAATTCAAACTTTATAAAGGAAACATCATCAAAGCTGGCACTACTTCTCCATACTCTTTATACAGTGAATCTCTGGCAAGCTTTACAACCGGTGACCTTTACGATCATCACGATGCAGATGGATTCATTACATTATTCGGTCTGCCGTTAAAAGTTCGTGCAATGAGAATGCAGGAACTGGCAAAAGAAAACCAGAAATAAATTTGTGCTTTGCACAAACGATAACTTCTTGAACGACAGTTCAAAAATTTCCCCCGGTAACAGAATGTTCTTATCACTCTGCTGCCGGGGCTTTTATCTCAGTCTGAGTTGAGACTCCCACTTCTGCAAATGGTGAGTAATAACAAATCTTTCTCAGTGGGAGTTCAATCTCCGACTGAGAT
>NZ_JRFU01000129.1 GCF_003122485.1 Eubacterium ramulus | reverse complement strand
GGAAGTATTGCAGGTGTTTGATTATGCCGCATTGGGACACATTCATAAACCAATGAAAGTGGGAAGTGAATATTATCGTTATTGCGGTACGCCATTGGCTTGCTCCGTCAGTGAGGCAGGACAGGAAAAAGGTGTGATTGAAGTAGAACTTGGAGCAAAAGGCGAGGTGCAGACACGGGTGCTTCCGTTAAAACCGTTGCGTGAGATTAAGGTTTTGAAAGGAAGTACAGAGGAAGTGCTGGCGCAGTCCTGCGTGGATTATGTATCTGTAACACTGACAGATCAACCGGATTTTGACACGCAGGATCGGATTCGTGCAGCGTTTCCATATTTATTAGAAATCCGTCGGGAAATGCTGACGCAGCGGGAGTATGCGGAGGCATGGAAAGCGCAGGAAAAAATTGATCCATTTGACACCTGTTGTTCATTTTTAGGTGATACTACAGATGAGGAAAAAGAGATTTTACAGGATGTGGTGAACACGGTGTTTACGGGAGGTGCGGCAGAATGAAACCATTGAAATTAACGATGCAGGCGTTTGGCTCCTATGTAAAACCGGGAACCATTGATTTTGAAAAGCCGGAGCAGAATTTATTTCTGATCACGGGCGATACAGGTGCGGGTAAAACAACAATTTTTGATGCGATTGTGTTTGCCCTGTATGGGGAAGCAAGTTCCGGCACAAATAAAAAAAGCGGAAACGAATTGCAGAGTCAGTATGCAAAGCCGGAGTTAGATCCTTTCGTGGAGTTGACATTTTCCGAAGGGGATGGCGCCAGCCGACAGGTTTATACGGTGAGAAGAACCCCGCGGCATATCCGTCCGTTGAAACGTGGAACCGGAACGAAAGAAGAAAAAGAGACCGTTTCACTGATTTTACCAGATCAGACAGAATTTTCCCAGAATAAGAAGGAAACGGATGAGAAACTGGTGGAGATTCTGGGACTGACCAAGGGACAGTTTATGCAGGTTGCTATGATCGCCCAAGGGGAATTTATGGAATTGCTGCGGGCAAAATCCGATGAGAAAAAAGTGATTTTCCGAAAACTGTTCAACACGGAGCCGTATCAGAAAATTGTGGAGGAACTTGGACAACGCCGCAAGGAAAAACAGCAGGAAATCGCCGTGATCCGTACCGAGTGCCAGACGGAAGCCGGGCATATCGAAATTCCGGAACAGTATGAGCGTGCGGACATCGTGCAGGAAATCAAAGAAAAAGTAATCCGTTCGGAACAGTTTCTTGTGACCGATATGGAGCAGCTGCTGGAAGAACTGGAGCAGTTGTGCGCATATTTGCAGGAAAAGCAGCAGGAGATCAAGGCGCAGTTGCAGGCGGCAGAGCAGGAACGAAACCAGGCGCAGGAGAAGTTTGCCAAAGCAGAACAGCTTTTACAGGTGTATCAGCAGCTGGAGCAGGCAAAGACTGTTCTGGACGAATGCAAAGCGGAGGCAGAGCAGATGCAAAAACAGGAACTGTTGACCGGACAGATTCGCAGTGCTTATGAGATTCAGAGTGGTTTTAAACGTTTGCAGGATAGCATGCAATTAATTGAAAACACCGAAAAAGAACTGCAAAATTGTGAACAGCAGCTGCCAGAATTATTGAAAAATGTACAGGAAGCAGCCGAACAGGAAAAAACAACCGGAGCGGAACAGCAGAAGCAGAATGCGGCATACAACCGTGTGGCAGAGCGCGTCAATCAGGCATTGGAAACTTTCCGGAAGATTGCAGATGTGACAGCGCAGATACAGAAAAAAGAAGCGGAGCAGAAGTCAGCAGAACAGGAAGCAAAACAGGCAGAAGAAAAGCAGAAACAATTAGAGTCACAGATTCAGCAGTGGAAAGCGCAGGAGGAAGCTAAAAAAGATGCGCCGACGAAGCTGGCTTACTGGGAAAATCAGAAAAAAGAAGCAGAAGCATTAGCAGAGGAAGTGCAGGAGGCAAAGAAACTCCATGCGGAATCGACAAAGCAGAAGAAAATCGTAGAAGCTGAGCAGAAAGAATTTTCGGATGCAAGCAAGAACTATCAGGAAGCACACGGCAGATACGAAACCATGCGTCAGATCTTTTTTAACATGCAGGCGGGACTGCTCGCAAAGGAACAGTTAAAGCCGGGGCAGCCATGCCCGGTGTGCGGTTCCGTGGAGCATCCAGCTCCCTGCGAACTTGCAGAGGAACACAGCGAGATCACCCGGGAAAAACTGGATGAGATGAGTCTGGAAATTGAGAAACTGCGGGCAGAGCAGGAGACATGTGCACTGAGGGCACATGCAGCAGGCGCGCTGGCAGAGGAAAAAGAACTGATTGCAAAAAATGCGGTTGAAAAGTTGTTCGGACATATGCAGGACAGCTTGCAAGAAATTCCGGAAATGATGGAACTTGCCCTGGTAGAGGCGGTCGTAGATGCCAGTCAGAAAGAACTGGAATTAGAAGGAAAAGAACTGCTGGCAGATGTGAAACTGCTGGAAAAGGTGCAAAATCAGTTACAGAATGCAGAAGCTGAAAAAGTGCAGCTGGAAGAAGCATTACAGAAAGCAAAGGTACATCAGCAGAGCGTACAGACAGAGCTTGAGAGCAGCCGTGCGGTATTAAAAAATCTCACCGGTTTGCTTACCTTTGCATCAAAAGAAGAGGCAGAGCGTGAGTTAGAAAGCGTAAATGGAGCCAAGATGCAAGCGGATGAAGCCTATGCGAAGGCAGCGAAGCTGACGGAGCAGGCGCGACAGACGCTGGATAAGGTGCAGGTGCTGGAACACCGCTATCGGGAGGAACTCCCGAAGCTGGTGGAAGCGCGGAGGCAGCGCCAGACGGAATACAAGGCATTGTTGACGGAACGTGATCTGACGGAAGAAAAATGGCAGGAACTGACACAGAAGTATACTGCAAAAGACGCAGAAATGTTTCAGCAGGAAATCAATGTCTACAAAGAAAAACTGGCGCGGGCGCAGGGCATCTACACTTCTGCAAAAGAGCAGATCGGAGAGCAGCCAAAACCGGATCTGGAAGCAATCATGCAGAAGCGTGAAGAAGCTGAAAATCAGTTGCAGAACCTGAGAAACGAACAGGAGCAATGGAATCAGTATACACGGACTGACTGTGCAGCTTATGATATTTTGAAGCCAAAAATGGAAAACCGTGCGCAGATTCTGGCGCAGCATCAGCGGATCAATGAACTGTACAACCGTCTGGCAGGCAATGTCAGCGGTTCCCGTATGGATCTGGAAACCTTTGTGCAGCGGCAGTATCTGGAGAAAATTCTGTATGCGGCAAACCGGCGTTTCCTGGAAATGTCTGCGGGACAGTTTGAACTGCGGATGTATGATCTGGAAAAAGCCGGTGAAGGCAGAAACCATGGTCTTGACCTGATGGTGTATTCTGCTGTTACCGGAAAAGTGCGGGAAGTGCGTACCTTATCCGGTGGAGAGTCCTTTATGGCGGCATTGTCACTGGCACTTGGTATGGCGGATCAGATTCAGGAAAGTTCCGCGGCAATTCATCTGGACGTGATGTTTATCGATGAGGGATTTGGTTCTCTGGATGAAAATTCCAGAAATCAGGCAGTGCGTGTGCTGCAGGAGATGGCAGGCGGAAGCAAACTCATCGGTATCATTTCCCATGTGACGGAGTTAAAGCAGGAGATTGACGATCAGCTTATCGTAAGTAAGGACGAAAACGGAAGCCATGTGCGTTGGCAGATCAGTTAAGCATATTGCAGTAGACAGAGTTGATTCTTAAAATTTCAGGTTGTATGCAAGATAATTAAGTGTTCAACATTTTTTAATGATTCAATAATATCAATAATAATCCCGGAGGTTTTATGTTAAAATCCCCGGGATTAGTTGAAAAATAACAGGAATATCGGTATTATGTTATAAGATGTGCATAAATCATGCAAACAAATAAAGGGAAGCAGATGAATGCAAAAACAACCATGATAGTGGTACTTTTTGAAAACAATATTTATAGTATTTATATAAGCAAAAGATAAGTAAAAACAGAATATTTTACAGGAGGAGCAGAACATGAAAGTTTTAATGTTAAATGGCAGTGCAAAAGCCAATGGAAATACATACAGATCTTTATTAGAAGTAGGAAAACAGCTGGAAAAAGAAGGCATTGAATATGAGATTTTTCAGATCGGTGGAGAGCCGGTGCGTGACTGTTTGGGATGTGGCCAATGTTCAGAAAAAGGATGCGTTTTTGACGATGATAAAGTAAATGAGTTTACTGCAAAAGCAAAAGAAGCAGACGGTTTTGTATTTGGAACGCCAGTATACTATGCACATCCAAGTGGACGGATCATGGCATTTCTGGACCGCGCATTTTACAGCAGTGGAGCATCCTTTGCGTTTAAACCGGGAGCATCCGTAGCGGTAGCACGTCGTGGCGGTACGACAGCATCTTTTGATGCAATGAACAAGTATTTTGGAATCTGTCAGATGCCGGTGGTCGGTTCTACATACTGGAATCAGGTTCATGGAGCAGTTCCGGGAGAAGCAGAAGAAGATGCAGAAGGTCTGCAGACCATGCGAAATCTTGCAAGAAATATGGCATGGATGCTGAAATGTTTTGAAGCAGGAAAGGCAGCAGGTGTGGCGTTACCGCAGACCGAACGTGATTATAAGACAAACTTTATCAGATAGATGATGCAGTTTAAAGGGGAACAGTAGAAATGGGAAATATCAGTCTGCAAATTGTGGCAGCAGATGTCGGGAAACAGTTTTGATCTGATCCTGATGGACAGTAACCGGGTTAAAAAGACTAACAGGTTAAAGGGACGGGAAGAAAAATGGCGATTTTAGGAATTGATTTAGGGACAACGAATTCTCTTGGAGCAGTATACCGCAACGGGAAAGTAGAACTGATTCCAAACCGTTTTGGATCATTTCTGACGCCCAGCGTGGTCAGCGTGACAGAGGATGGCAGTGTTGTGACGGGGCAGATTGCAAAGGAACGTCTGATCACACATCCGAAGGATACTGCATTTTCTTTCAAAAAGAATATGGGAAGCGATCAGAAATACAACCTTGGCGGGAAAACATTTTTGCCGGAGGAATTGTCCGGATTTCTTGTCAGTGCTATCGTGGAGGATGCGAAAGAATACATGGGCGAAGAAATCAAGGACGTGATCATATCGGTTCCGGCATATTTTCACGATAAACAGCGTGTGGCAACGAAACGTGCGGGTGCGTTGGCCGGTGTCAATGTAAAAAGAATTGTAAATGAGCCGAGTGCGGCAGCATTGGCTTCTTATTTTGATACACAAAATGAGCAGCTTTTTCTGGTGTTTGACTTCGGAGGCGGTACACTGGATGTTTCTATTGTAGACTGCTTTGATACTATGGTAGATATTCTGGCAGTTTCCGGGGACAATCATCTGGGTGGCGATGATTTCAACGAAGCCGTTGCAGAAGGTTTCCTGAGAGAACATCAGCTTCAGCGGGGAAACTTAAGTGAAAAGGAGTACGCGATCCTGCTCCGTCAGGCGGAAAAATGCAAAATCGCCTTATCCACGGAGAAGGAAGTGAAAATGACTGCGGTGCTTGGCGGACAGACATATCAGAGCGTGTATACAAACGAGCGGATGATGCGGGAAAGTTCTGCCGTCTGGAAGCGGATCCAGACGGTGCTTCGGCGTGCCCTGAGGGACAGTCGTGTGGAAGTGGAAGATATCGATGCCGTGATTCTGGCAGGCGGTTCCGGAAAGATGCCGCTGGTACAGTCTTACATGGAGCAGCTTTTTGATCAGACACCTCTGGTAACTGGTTTCAGTGATCAGCTGATTGCCCGGGGACTTGGACTGGTGTGCGGTGTCATGGAGCGTAAGGATGAAGTGAGGGATTATATTCTGACGGATATCTGCCCGTTTACGTTAGGTACCGGGGTGAATAATGAAGCAGATCCGAAACATCCATATATGAGTGCGATCATTGAGCGTAATTCTATTTTGCCATGTTCCAAAATACGCGGTTTTTCTACTGCTGCTGATTATCAGAGCGAAGTGAAAATTGAAATTTTGCAGGGAGAAGAACCATATGCGGAGGACAATGTGCAGCTGGGGGTGGTCACAGTTGCGGTTCCGAAGAAAAAGAAAGGTATGGAGTCGGTTGATGTCCGCTTCACTTACGATATTAACGGAATACTGGAAGTGGAAGTAACGGTTGTATCCACAGGAAAAAGTGTGAAAAAAGTGCTGTCTCAGAACATGGATGAAAAAGAGATTGCCAAACGGATGAAGCAGCTTGAAAAACTGAAAGTACATCCAAAAGATATGACAGAGAATCAACTGATTCTGGAGCGTTTGCAGGCACTTTATGAAGAAGCGTTACCTGAAACCAGAGACAGGTTGATGTATCATATCCGGAATTTTGAAAGTACTTTGGCAGAACAGGATCCGCGCAGGATTCGGAAATATCGGGAATTTTTAGAACATATGATTGCGTCATTGGAGCATTATGATCCATTTGAGGGAAAACTGGATTTCCCTGAGTGGAGCGATGATGACGATGGCGAAACGTAATCTGTTTTAGATAAACGAATTGGAATCGTCAGACCAGAGATAGAAAGCGTCAATTACGATAAACAGATCAGAAAGAACAAGAAAACACAGACACTTTTGGAGGAGACAGTCAGATGTATGAATCAGAAGCGTATGAGATTTTACATATCAAACGGGGAAGTTCACAGGAGGAGATAAAGGAAGCCTATGCAGCTTTATCCAAAAAGTATCACCCAGAGGAGCATCCGGATGAATTTCAGCAGATCCATGAGGCATATATGACGCTGCGCAGACGGAGCCGTGGACAGAGAAGTGAACGACGAAATCCGGAGCAGGAACCCAAAACGATGGAAGCAGAAGATGCATCTGTTGGAGAAGCAGCAGAGAAAGTAACACCCAAAAGCAATCATCAGGGTACATTTTCAGAGGAAGAATTAGAAGGTACAGAACAGAATACGAATACTTCAGAGAAAAGTACAGATAGCACAGAAGCAGAAGCGCAGGGTGAATATCAGGAAGTGACAGAAGATTATGGCATAGAAGATTATGCGGAGAAAAATGCAGAAAATCAGACTGTATGGGAATCTCAGAGTGAATCTGCACAGCAGGATCCTGCGCCACAGTATGATTTTGACGAAGTAATTGAGGAAAATGAGCGGAAGGATGAGCAACGCCTGATCCTGCTGATTCAGAAAGCTCTAGTTGAGATGGAAATGTTGCTAAAACCACCATATTGCCACAAATTAAAGCTGTTTCAACAGTTTTTCCAGAAACCGGAATATCAGACCGCATTAAAGCAACCGGCGTTTATGGCATATTTTGCAGATATGCTGACAGATAGTCATCTCAAACCAATGATCTATGATCATATTATTGAGTATTATCGTTTCCGTGGACTGAACCCGGCGGATATGTACGAGGAAGCGGCAAAACTCTATTATGTACTGGATGATAAACGTGGGATGAAGAAAAAGAGAGCTGGATTCTGGCAGGGGGTTCTGCCGGTGGCAGCAATCGCCGGTATCCGCGCAGGTACACGATCAGCAAAACCGGGAACCGGTGCAGGAAATTTGTTTGGATTTCTGTTTGTTGTAGTGATCGTGATTGCATTGATGTTTATTTTATATCGTCAGTTGTATAAGAATCATTCCGGACTGTTTGCACAGGCGATGGTTGCGTTATTGTTGATGATTTCTCAGTTTGTCATACTGATGGGAGATTTTTATGCTCCACTGATGGGATCAGATGGGGGAACGGTACTTGCAGTATTCCTTTTCCTGATGGGAATTATCTGGATCATCGGTGTCGGAATCGTTGCGATCATCAAAAAAATGAGCAGTTTCAGGAGAAAAAAATAAGAAAAATATATCGTTCATGTCGTAAAAATGTCATTTCATGCAAATGGCATTTTTTTTTGTACATTTTGTTGTAGAATAGTGACAGAATGTAATGCTTTTTGTAATATTTCTGAAATATTGCGGATAAAGTACGACAAGAGGAAGGAGAGCTTATGAAATATTTAAAAAAGATTATGGCAGTGGCGCTGGCAGTGGGAATGGTATTTTCCGGCAGTGTTGTAGACGGAAGGGCATCGTCCTACAGGGTAAATAATTACTTCGATGAAGCAGCGAATACAACAATTGATGAGCTGTTTTTCTATGATGAAGATGCATACGGAAAAAAACTTGGTGTAACATACGAAAAAACATCTACAGAGTTTGTAGTGTGGGCTCCGGTTGCAACAGATGTAAAAGTTAATATCTATACAACTGGAAGTAATGAAGATGAAAATGCATTTAAAGTAGGCACATATGTGTTGGAAAAACTGCTTAGAAATGGAAGATGGACCGGTGCATGGGAAATAACACTTGTAGGCAGATGGGATGACTATTATTATGACTATACAATTACAAATGCAAAAGATATTCGTTATGTGGATGTAAATGGAAACGTTAGTGGATCAACTTTTAATAAATATCAGACAGCAGATCCATATGGTGTTGCTGCCAGTGAAGACGGAAAGAGGTCTTATATTATAGATCCGTCTACCGTATCTCCGGATGGTTGGAGCAATGACAGACATGTGTATGTAGATACAGCAAAGGCAAACACGGTTTATAAAGTAAGTGTGAAGAATTTTTCCGCAGATCCGGCTTCCGGTACAACAGGCGGCGGAAAATACAGTGCATTTACAGAAACGGGTGCAACGGTAAACAGTGCGGGTGAACTGGTGTCCGGTATTGATTATCTAAAAGAACTGGGTGTTACAACCGTACAGCTTGCACCGTTTGCAGATTTTGCTTCCACTGACGAATACGGGGAGTATGATATTCAGAACTTTAATGTTCCGGAAAGTTCTTATGCTTCGAAAAAGTCAGACAGCAAGACTGTTATAAAAGAATGCAAAGAAATGATTCAGGCACTGCACAAAGCCGGTATTTCTGTTGTGATGGAAATGCCATATACGCATACGGTTTCTCCGAAAGATTCTGTATTGGAGAAAACAGTTCCGGGATATTTTTATAGAATGGTATGGCGAGATAGTGCAAATGGTTATACCTATTATACAACTACGGATTATGATAATGAATGTGCGACAGAGCGTGCGATGTATCGGAATTATATTGTGGATTCCATGGCATACTGGGCAAAAGAATATCATGTAGATGGATTTTCTATTGATCTGATCAGTAACGTTAATACAAGAAGGGATAGAAACAGCACAAGAGAAAACGACTGGTTATCAGAAATAAAAACAGGACTGGCGAAGAAAGATTCCAATCTGGTGATCTGGGGTGACGACTATCAAAAAGCCGATCGCCAGAACAAAACTTCTCTCTATGATACGATCATCAACAATATCGGTGGCAGTGATTATGGAGAAAGAAACGAAAAAGCAGTAAAAATTTATAAACAGACAGCAGCAATGAAATATGCAACACCGGGAACCTTATATATGGATGCCGGAGAAGAAATGTGTAACAGTGTCAATGGAACATCACTGAAAGACAGTAATCTGGTTGAATGGCAGGATTCCGCAGAATTTGCCGATGTAGTATCTTATTACAGAGGTCTGATGGATATTCGAAAAGCATTCTCACCGCTTGCCAGGAGTCAGGATATAGCTTCCAAAGAGGCATATGTATTGACAAATACAACAAAAGCTGCCGGTGAATGGAATAGCATGGCAGTATTAAATAACGAGACAGATGCTGCCAAACAGATTACTATTCCAAACGCAGATGCAGATTCTGAATGGGTAATTATTGCAAATGGCGAAAGTGCAGGTGTGGTATCTCTTGGAGAGATTTCCGGAGCTACTGTAAATGTACCGGCATATACCACAATGATCCTTGTAGATAAAGCAAGTTTTACAGGATCAGCTGTATCTACGACAAGAGGAAAAGTAGTTGTTCAGTATTTATTGAAAGACAGCAAGCAGCCATTACGTGAGGCAATTACACTTCAGGGTACACCGGGCACCGGTTATAAAGTACCTGCAAATATAAAGATTCCGTCCGGATATACACTTTTAAGCAAAGAAGGCAGTGAAAAAGGTAAGTATACAGCAGGAACCCAGACAGTCACTTATTATTACAGCACAATAGATGCGAATACTGTGGTAGACGGCATCAAAAATAATGGTACTTACTGTGAAAATGCAAAATTTAAAGTAACCTCTGCTGCTTATACTGAAGTGACAGTTGATGGCAAAAAACTGACCGCAGGTGAAGACGGTTACTATACTGTTTCAGCAGCAGATGGTGTACAGAAAATTGCGCTGTCAGACAAAGACGGATATAGTATTTATCTGACTATTACGGTAAATAAAAATCACACAACAGACAGCAGCGATTGTACAAAAGAATCTACCTGTTCTGTTTGTCATAAGACATTCCCGGCACAGGCAAGTCATAAGTTCGGTGATACGTGGTTAAAAGATGACACCTATCATTGGAAAGTTTGCGAAAATGAGGGATGTAAAGCAACAAGTACAAAGACAAAACACAGCGGAACAGACGATGGTGACTGTACGACAGCTGTAACCTGTAAAGATTGTGGTCAGATCATTACAGAAGCAAAAGCAGAGCATACCTATGGCGAGTGGCAGTCCAATGGTGACGGCACACATACACGCAAGTGTACCGCACAGGGTTGTACAAAAGAGGAAACCAAAAATTGTACCGGTGGAGAAGCAAGCTGTACAAAGAAAGCAGTTTGTACCGAATGCCAGAAAGAGTATGGTGATCTGAATCCGACAAATCACAGCGGAAGTGTTGAATGGGTACAGACAGAGACAACACATCAGGAAAAATATAACTGCTGTGGCGCAGAAGTTTCTGCAGCTGAGAATCATATTTGGGAAAATGGTCATTGCAGTACCTGTGGATATGGATGTAATCATACCGGAGGAACAGCGACCTGTACCGAGAAAGCAATTTGTATAATCTGTAAACTTCCGTATGGAGAAGTAGATGCGCATCATCATACCGGAATGGAAAACTGGGCACAGACAGCAACAACCCATGAGAAGAAATATGATTGCTGTGGCAAAGTGACAGTAGCAAAAGAAAATCACAAATGGAAAGATGGCGTTTGTGAGACCTGTGGATATGTATGTGTACATAGCGGCGGAGAGGCAACCTGTACCAGCGGAGCTATCTGTGAAAACTGTGGCAAGGAGTATACTGCAAAAGATCCTTCTAAACATAGTGGAAAAGTAGTATGGGTACAGACCGAATCAGATCACAGACAGGTATATGATTGCTGTGACGCACAGGTATCTGCAAGCGAAGCGCATGACTGGGAAGATGGTGCATGCAAAGTTTGTGATTATCAGTGTAAACATACCGGAGGAAGTGCGACCTGCGTGAAGAAAGCAGAGTGCGTGATCTGTGGTGAACAGTATGGTGTATACAATATGAGCGTTCATGAAGGTTTGAAATTTGTCGAAGCAAAAGCAGCTACCAAGACCGCAGAAGGAAATGTAGAATACTGGTATTGTGAAGACTGTGGTAAATATTATATCGAACAGAATGGTTTTGTGGAAGTTACGAAAGAACAGACGGTCGTTGCAAAACTGACAGACAAAAAGCAGGATAGTAATTCCGATGATAAGAAAAATCCTACACCTGCTACCGGAGACACAGATAACAACAAACCGACTGGATCCAACGGTAATGATACAAAGACTACACCGACAACGGATACAAAAGCGGCAAATAAGGCAGAAACTACAAAGAAGAAATCTCCAAAGACAGCAGATGATAATCGTATGCTGGTATGGTTTATTCTCTTTGCAGTGGGAGGAACCGCTGCAGGAGTGACTGTTTACGGTCAGAAAAGAAGAACAGGCAGATAGGAAAGAACGGTTTCTGAGGCAGCGCATACGCTGAAGCGCGAAACACTCTCTTGACATTCCCGTCAGATTCGCTTAGAATAACGGTTGATTACAGTTTTTCAATTAGAAAAGACATATAATAAGAAATCAGCTGTGACGGGAAATAGTACAGGTGGGAAATTCTACAGAGAGAGGATGTACATGTGATGCATGTATGCTGCGACATCCTTGTTTGGAACATTTGGAACCGAGCCCTGAGCCCCATGCGATGAGTATGGCGTAGAACCGGCGTTAACGGTATTGAGTGGATATGCAGCATAATGCATATAAGCAGGGTGGTACCGCCGGAATTCCGGTCCCTATGAGGGATTGGATTTCCGGCTTTTTCTATCTTAAATAAGTGTAAAGGAGATACAGTCATGGCAAAGGACAAAAAATTAGTAGAAGCCATTACATCTATGGATGTGGATTTTGCACAGTGGTACACAGATGTAGTAAAAAAAGCAGGATTAACCGATTATTCCAGCGTCAGAGGATGCATGGTCATCAAACCGGCAGGTTATGCGATCTGGGAGAACATTCAGAAAGAGCTTGACCGTCGTTTTAAAGAGACCGGTGTAGAGAATGTATACA
The DNA here is from genome assembly GCF_003122485.1 of Eubacterium ramulus. Classification (GTDB taxonomy): domain Bacteria; phylum Bacillota; class Clostridia; order Lachnospirales; family Lachnospiraceae; genus Eubacterium_I; species Eubacterium_I ramulus_A. The sequence goes on along the minus strand of NZ_JRFU01000129.1, from coordinate 21,953 downwards.
TGCCAATGTTTATTCCGGAAAGCCTCTTAAATGTAGAGAAGGATCACGTGGAAGGATTTGCACCGGAAGTTGCATGGGTAACACACGGTGGATTAAACCCGCTGCAGGAGCGTCTCTGCGTACGTCCGACATCGGAGACATTATTCTGTGATTTTTATAAAAATGATATCCAGTCTTACCGCGATCTGCCAAAGGTATACAATCAGTGGTGTTCCGTTGTAAGATGGGAGAAAGAAACACGTCCGTTCCTTCGTTCCAGAGAGTTCTTATGGCAGGAAGGTCATACCGCTCACGCAACTGCTGAAGAAGCTGAGGCACGTACAGTACAGATGCTGAACCTTTATGCAGATTTCTGTGAGGAAGTACTGGCTATGCCAGTCATCCGCGGACAGAAGACAGAGAAAGAGAAATTTGCAGGAGCTGAGGCTACTTACACCATCGAGGCACTGATGCATGATGGAAAAGCACTGCAGTCCGGTACAAGTCATAACTTTGGCGATGGATTTGCAAAAGCATTCGGCATCCAGTATACAGACAAAGAGAACAAATTACAGTATGTACATCAGACATCCTGGGGTATGACCACACGTCTGATCGGTGCCATTATCATGGTTCACGGCGATGATTCCGGACTGGTTCTGCCGCCGCACATTGCACCGACACAGGTTATGGTAATCCCGATCCAGCAGAGAAAAGAAGGTGTTCTGGAGAAAGCACAGGAGATTCAGGAGCGTTTGGGCAAAGTATGCCGTGCAAAATTAGATGATTCTGATAAGAGTCCGGGATGGAAATTCTCTGAGCAGGAGATGCGTGGTATTCCGATCCGTGTAGAGTTAGGACCGAAAGATATTGAGAACAATCAGTGTGTACTGGTTCGTCGTGATACACGTGAAAAAACAGTTGTTTCTCTGGATGAAGTAGAGAATGTAGTTCCTGAGTTATTAGAGACCATTCAGAAAGACATGTTCGAGCGTGCAAAAGCACATCGTGATGCACATATTACAGATGCTCACAACTATGACGAGTTCTGTGACGCAGTAGAAAATAAACCGGGATTCATCCGTGGTATGTGGTGTGGAGACCGTGCATGCGAGGACAAGATTAAAGAAGAGACAGCAGCAACATCCAGATGTATGCCGTTTAACGATCAGGAGCATATTTCTGATGTATGCGTATGCTGTGGAAAACCAGCGAAAAAACTGGTTTACTGGGGTAAGGCATACTAGGAATCAGCAAAAACAGCTGATCCTCAGTATAGGAGATCGCACAGATTTGCAGAGGAAGATGTCATTTTGTGACTCAAATCTGGCGGGAAAAACGCAGAGACGTTTTTCTGTTAAAATAAAAATCAGCATGAGAAAATAAAAGTTCAGGAGGGTGCGTATGAAGATCGAGTTACCGGAAAAAGTAAAAACCGTCATTGGTGAGCTGAAAGCACATGGCTATGATGCCTATGCGGTAGGCGGTTGTATCCGTGACAGTATCCTTGGGCGCACCCCTGGAGACTGGGATATTACCACGTCTGCCAAACCGCAGCAGGTGAAAGCAATTTTTCCACGGACGGTGGATACCGGGATTCAGCACGGAACCGTAACAGTGCTGATGGATAAGGAAGGATTTGAGGTCACTACTTACCGGATTGACGGCGAATATGAGGATGCCCGTCATCCCAAGGACGTGATCTTTACGTCAAATCTGCTGGAAGATTTAAAACGCCGGGATTTTACCATTAACGCTATGGCTTATAATGATGAAACCGGTCTGGTGGATGCTTTTGACGGTATCGCAGACTTAAAGGCGAAGCGTATCCGCTGTGTAGGAGAGCCGACGGAGCGTTTTACCGAAGACGCCCTGCGCATGATGCGTGCGGTTCGTTTTGCGGCACAGCTTGGATTTACTATTGAAGATGCCACCCGTCAGGCAATCTGTGATATGGCGGAAAACCTGTCAAAAATCAGTGCAGAGCGGATTCAGGTGGAACTGGTGAAACTGGTGACATCCGATCATCCGGAGGAGATGAAAACTATCTATGATACCGGAATTGCTGCTGTGATCCTGCCGGAATTTTGTACCATGATGGAAACAGAACAGCATAACCCACATCACATTTATACGGTGGGAGTGCATACAATTCGCTCCATGCAGGAAATCCGGGCAGACAGAGTGCTGCGTCTGACTATGCTATTCCATGATGTGGCAAAACCGGTCTGTCGCACAGAGGATGAAAACGGAATCCATCATTTTCACGGTCATCCGGAAGTTGGAGCAGAAATGGCGCGTAAAATTCTGCGCAGACTGAAATTTGACAACGATACGATCCGAAAAGTAACCGCACTGATTCGGGCACATGACGATCGTCCGCCATTGAAAGGACGGGCAGTCCGCCGGGCAATCTTCCGCAACGGAACGGAGCAGTATCCGGAGCTTTTTGAGGTAAAACGGGCAGATATTCTGGCGCAGAGCAGCTTTTTACAGCAGGAAAAACTGCTTTACGTGGATCGCTATGAACATATGTATCGCCAGATCATAGAAAAACATCAGTGCCTGTCCTTAAAGGATCTGGCAGTAAACGGTTCCGACCTGATCGCAAGAGGGATTCAACCGGGCAAAGAGATTGGTGTAATCCTGCATGCGATGCTGGAACAGGTTCTGGAAGATCCGAAGCTGAATGAGAAAGAAGCGTTACTGGACTGGTACTTTAACTCAAATAAGTAAGTTCCTTGTGTTCCTTAGATAAAGTGATTTTTACATGAAACAATAAGAAATAAAGGACTTCATCACTAAGGCATAATTTAACACACCTCTTCATATGATTAAAAGAGTGCAAAACGGAAATCAATTGTACATTAATCATATAAAGGGGTGTTTTTGTGTATTATCAGGTGGAACAGGTTCTGGAAAAACAGGAACCGGAGATTGAAAAATTTTACAAGGGACGGGGGATTCTGATCTGTGAATCAAAACAGAATCTGTTCGCGCTGAAGGAATATACCGGCTCTTTACAGAAAGCAGAATTTTTGTACTGGCTGGGGATCTGCCTGGAGCAGCAGGGGATTCGCTGTGATGCGATGCTGAAAAATAAAGAAGGCGCACTGCTCACAGAAGGTGTGGATCATGTTTTTTATACATTTCACCGCTGGATGCGCGGGCGGGAATGTGAAGTAAATAACAGAGTCGATCTGCTGCTGGCAGTTTCGTTTCTGGCGCAGTTTCACCGAAGCTGCTGTGGGGAAGAATTTGTCCGTGTGTCAGAACAAAAAAATGTATCGGAGCAGAAAAATACGGAAAATGCGGAGGCAGACAGTAACGGAGGACTTTGTGTGGAATACCGCAAACACGACCGGGATCTGCGGCATATTCGCAAGTACATATTAAAGCGGAATAATAAAAGTGATTTTGAACGGTTGTTTTTACAGTTCTTTGATCAATTTTATCAGCAGTCAGAAACTGTGGTGGATTTTCTGGAAAAAGATCCCGAAAAGGATGGCGGATACACGGTGGGAATCTGCCATGGGGAAGTGAATCAGCATAATATTTTATTTACGCCGGATGGAGCGGCACTGATTCATCTGGAGCATGCCGGAGTCGGACTTCAGATTTCGGATCTGGGGAATTTTATGCGCAAGATCATGGAGAAAAATAACTGGAATGTGCGGCTTGGCATGGAGCTTCTGGAGGGATACCGCAGGAAACAGGAGCTGACGGCGCAGGATTTGCAAGGTCTTTATTACCGGTTGTCCTATCCGGAGAAATTCTGGAAAATTGCCAATCAGTATTACCGCACGCGGAAAGTGTGGGATTCCGGCAAAAATTACGAAAAATTGCAGAAAGAGATCCGGCAGAACCAGGCAAGAGGAGAATTTCTTGCGGTGTTGAAACAGGAATTATAAGAGAGCAGTTTTATGTGCAGATATGAGCGATATCTGCACGGATATGATGCGCGAACTGCAAAAAATTAGTTTCCAATTACTCACCGTTATGCTATAATAAACGTGTATGAGCAAAATATGCTCACATGATTGAAGTGAACACAGGAGGTTAATGTCATGGGTTACAGAGAAGCATATGAATCCTGGTTAAACAATCCTTATTTTGATGAGGATACCAAGCAGGAATTGCGTAACATTGCAAATGATGAAAAAGAGATAGAAGACCGTTTTTACATGGATCTTGAGTTTGGTACAGCAGGTTTGAGAGGTGTCATCGGTGCCGGAACGAACCGTATGAACGTTTATACCGTTCGTAAGGCTACACAGGGACTTTCCAACTACATCATTAAAGTAGGGGCTCAGGCAAAAGGTGTTGCAATTGCTTATGATTCCAGAAGAATGTCTCCGGAATTTGCAAATGAAGCAGCATTATGTCTGGCAGCAAATGGCATTAAGGCATATATTTTTGAGAGCCTCCGCCCGACACCGGAGCTGTCCTACGCAGTACGTTATCTTGGATGTACCGCAGGTATCAACGTAACAGCAAGCCACAATCCACCGGAATACAACGGATACAAAGTATACTGGGAGGATGGCGCACAGATCACACCGCCGCATGACAGCGGAATCATGGCAGAGGTAAAAGCTGTGACAGATTATGCAACTACCAAGACAATGTCCAAAGAGGACGCCGTTGCAGCAGGTCTGTATGAAGTGATCGGCGCAAATATTGATGATCCGTATATCGCAGAACTGAAAAAACTGGTTCTGAATCAGGATGCCATCAATGCCGTTGCAGATGATCTGAAAATTGTATACACACCACTTCACGGTACAGGAAATATCCCGGTTCGCCGTGTATTAAAAGAGCTTGGTTTCAAACACGTTTATGTAGTTCCGGAGCAGGAACTTCCGGATGGTGAATTCCCGACTGTAAGCTATCCGAACCCGGAAGCTGCTGAGGCATTTACTCTTGGACTTGGCATGGCAAAAGAGCTGGATGCAGATCTGGTACTGGCAACTGATCCGGATGCAGACCGTCTTGGCGTTTATGTAAAAGACAGCAAAACAGGCGAATATCATTCCCTGACCGGAAATATGTCCGGATGCCTGATCGGTGCTTATGAGATCAGTCAGAGAAAAGAAAAATACGGACTTCCGGCAGACGGAGCCTTTGTAAAATCTATTGTTTCTACAAACCTTGCAGATGCTATCGCAGCAGATTATGGTGTAAAACTGTATGAAGTTCTGACCGGTTTCAAATTTATCGGACAGAAGATGCTTGAGTTTGAGACAAAAGGAAACGGCACATACCTTTTTGGTATGGAGGAAAGCTACGGATGCCTTCCGGGTACATACTGCCGTGACAAAGATGCTGTTGTTGCATCTATGGCACTGTGTGAGGCAGCTGCATACTACAAGACACAGGGCAAGACTCTGTGGGATGCAATGCTGGATCTCTATGAGAAATACGGCTATTACAAAGACGATGTTAAAGCGATCACATTAAAAGGTATCGAAGGTCTTGCAAAGATCCAGGAGATCATGACAACACTGCGTGACAATACACCGGCACAGATCGGTGAGTACAAAGTGCTGAAAGCAAGAGATTACAAGAAAGATACCGTTACAGATCTGGCAACCGGTGAGGTAACACCGACAGGTCTGCCGAATTCCAATGTTCTGTATTACGAACTTCCGGATGCAGCATGGGTATGCTTCCGTCCGTCAGGTACAGAGCCAAAACTGAAATTCTACTATGGTGTGAAAGCAGATACCATGGAAGCAGCAGATGCCAAAGCAGCAGAACTTGGTGCCGCTGTTATGGCAATTGTTGAGCCAATGCTTGGCTAGAAGAAAACAGACTGTTTTTATGTTGAAAACTGTCTGGAAAACCGCTGAAAACGTGGTTTTCCTTGACAAATACAGGGAAAACAAGTATAAATAGTCTATATAATAAAAAAGAGAACACGTTTCGTTTTATAGGAGGACAATTATAATGAACAAGACAGAATTAGTAGCAGCTATCGCTGAGAAAGCAGAACTTTCCAAAAAAGACGCAGAGAAAGCATTAGCAGCATTCACAGACATCGTTGCAGATACTTTAAAAAACGGTGACAAAATTCAGTTAGTAGGTTTCGGTACTTTCGAAGTAGCTGAGCGTGCAGCAAGAACAGGAAGAAACCCACAGACAGGTGCTGATATGGAAATCCCGGCTTCCAAATCTCCGAAATTCAAAGCTGGTAAAGCATTAAAAGATATCGTAAACGCATAATTCGTCTGACGAAGTACAAATAAAAACGAAATAAAAAGCGATGTTTATTCAGAAATGAATGTGAACCGTTTTTATTAAGTAAAAATTTTGCAGATAAAAAGCAGATCATTGGGGGCATTCCGTTATGGGACATGCCCCCTTTTATCATCAGATCAAAAATGGAAGTAAACCATTGGTCTGAACAAGTCGAATTGGAGCAGATTATGAGATTAGACAAATATTTAAAAGTATCCAGACTGATCAAACGCCGCACCGTGGCAAATGAAGCCTGCGACGCAGGACGTGTCATGGTAAACGGTCGTGTGGCAAAGGCTTCTCTGGATGTCAAAGTGGGCGATGTGATCGAAATTGCCTTTGGAAACAAATCCGTACGTGCACAGGTGCTTCAGGTAGCAGATACTTCCCGTAAGGAAGAAGCAAAAGAGATGTTCAAATACCTGTAGAAACAATTCCCGATGGTGGAAAGTAAATGCATTTGTAGAAACCATCAGGAAGGATGCATGTATCAGTCATAAATACAGACGACCTCCCATATACTGGAAACAGTAAGGGAGGTTTTTTTATGGAAGAGAGACAGGCATCCAGACAACACAAGATAATCCTGACAAACCGCGGAACCTGTGCGTTGAATGGCATATCGGATATCTTATCCTTTGATGTAAATGAGATTTTACTGGAGACAGAAATGGGGATGTTGATGATCAGGGGCATGGACCTTCATGTGAACCGTCTGACGCTGGAAAAAGGTGAGGTGGATCTGTCGGGAAAAATTGATTCCATTCAGTATTCGGATGTAAACAAGGGAAAAGCATCACAGGGGGAGTCGCTTCTGGGGCGGCTGTTCAAGTAGATGGTAAGTCCGGGGATCATGCAGCAGGGCAGTCTGTTTTTGCATGCAATGGCGTTTGGCGTGGCATTGATCTTCTGTTACGATCTGCTGCGGATCTTTCGCAGAGGGGTTCCTCATGGAACCGTGTGGATCGCTGTGGAGGATATGTTTTTCTGGCTGATCAGTGCCTTTGTGCTGTTTCAGCTCATGTATGAGAAAAATGATGGAAAGCTACGCTGGTTTGTGATCATGGGCGTGCTGCTTGGCATGATCCTGTACAACGTGAGCCTCAGCCGGTTTGTGGTGCGTTTTGGAAGTTTCTTTTTCCGTCTGATTTTACGTGTGATCCGGGCAGTTATCATGGGCATTGTGAAGATATTACAGTTTCTGTTGAAGCCTTTGGGTAAATGTATCCAACGCACTTGCAGGACAGGTAAAAAAAGCAGTAGATATGTAAAAAAACAATTGAAAAAACTATACAAAACAGTTAAAATGGGTTTGTGTAAACTGTAGACGCAGGATATGAATAACAGAGGGTGAAAAGTCGTATGCGTAAAATGAAGCAGAAAAAGAAAAAACAGAATAGAACAGGTAAAATCTGCGTTTCCTGCGTGGTAGTTGTGCTGACCTTGATCATGTCCGTACAGATCATACATTTATACGGAGTGAATGAAGGGTACAAACAGGAAGAGAAGACCAAGAAAGAACAGTTACAGGCAGAGAAGGATCGGGCAGAAGAACTGAAACAGAAGGAAGCTTACGTCGGTTCCGAACAGTACATTATTGATACTGCCAAATCAAAACTGGGTATGACCTATCCGGATGAGATTGTTTTCAAAGAGAAATAAGCAAGACCATGAATTTTGAGTGATTTCAGGATTCATGGTTTTTTTAACTTCATAAACAGGTTCAAACCCTTCGATTCGATTCAAAATCCTTTCCGTGAACAGATTTTGCCGAAAACTTTTGCAAAACCGGACAAGGGTTTGACAAAGATTTTATAAGGATCGGACTAGAATGATTCCCTGAGCGGATTTAACCAAATAAGCTGCATGGCTGAAATTGGGTTATGAGCAGGTAGTATGAGCGGATGGTGAACATCTGCTTGATTATCAGGGAGGGAAAAATATGAAACGATTCGATCTGAAACAATTACTTTTGTGCATTGCCACGCTAGTATCGTCCCAGTTTGAACTGGCAGGCGTTTACCCGCTGATTCCGGCGATTTTTATGACTGGATTCTTAAGTGGCGTCAACCGCAGTCTGCTGTTTTTGTGCACCATGGGAGGGCTGATCATTCTGGCACCGGTGACGGTGCTGGTCAAATACGGTCTGATCGTGCTGTTGAGTACGGTGCTGATCCGTGGTGTGGAATGGTACAGCGGACATTGCAGGACGGTTCCGGCAGCGATCCTCACAGCAGGGATCACTGTGGCTGTTGGCATCGGATGGAGCAGTATGAAACTGCCGGGGACGTCGGCGGTTTTTATCCGAATATGTGAGGGAATCTTAGTATGCGGATTTATCTATGTGGTGACAAAACTGCTGTCACTGATTCCGGAGTGGGAGCCACGTTCAGCAGGAGAACTGCCGGTGTACGTCCCGGGCGGACAGCGGTTGAATGAGTATGCGGAATCTTTTGAAAAATTATCGAAGACGTTTCGGCAGATGAACCGCTATAAGGAAGATTTTACCGCGGAGGAGCTTGGACGGATGCAGACGGAGGTCACCGGAAGAATCTGTGCGTCCTGCAATCAGTGTGCAATCTGTTGGGAAGAAAATACGACACCGATGTATCAGGTGCTGTACCGCTTTTTGCAGGCATTGCAACGCGGGGCAGATGTCAATGAGAGTGCACAGGAACTGGAGCAGTATTGCCCGTACAAGGATGACATGATCGAACAGATCATGCTTGTGTTTGAAAAGGCGCATCTGAACATGGCGTGGTACAACCGTCTGCAGGAAAACCGGGATGTGATCGCGCAGCAGCTGGATGCCATGGCGTACATTATGGAGGACTGTGCCAATGAGGAACAGGACGTGACCGCACGGGAGGGAAAACTGGCAGCTACCATGCGTTACGCGTGGAAAGAGCGGGGGATCACGGTGGAGCAGCTTCGGATTCTGGAAAACAGTCATGGAAAGTGGCAGATTTATTTTCAGGGAAAAACCCGTGGCACAAAATGTATATCTGTGAAAGAAATGGCAAAAATAATCAGCAGTGTGAGTGGCAGAAGTTTTAAACCGGTGAAGGACAGTAAGGCGCTTCTGGGAGCAAAAAGCATGTCGCTGCTTTTCTGTGAAAGCTGCCGTCTGACGGCGTATTACGGTGTGGCAAAAGCCATCCGGGATGATGAGCAGGTATCCGGGGATAATTTTTCTTTTCAGATGCTGGATAACGGAAGCTGTATTATGAGTGTGTCCGACGGCATGGGAAGCGGTTATGCAGCTTGTAAAGAGAGCGAAATGGTGATAGATTTAATAGAGAAATTTATGGAAGCCGGATTTTTGCCGGATACTGCCCTTCGCATGATGAATTCTGCCATGGTGACACACGGGGAAAATAATCTGTTTTCCACAGTGGATCTGATGCGGCTGGAATTGGACAGCGGTATTGCAGAATTTTACAAGATCGGTGCGGCGGTGACGTTTATCCGCCATGGTGACGAAGTGCGCGTGGTGGAACAGAGCAGTCTGCCGGTGGGGGTGTTTGCCGGACAGAAAGTGCCGAAGATCACACAGAAACTGGAAAACAGTGATTTTGTGGTGATGGTGACGGATGGCGTGTTAGAACATCTCCATGTGGAGAATGCAAATCAGACGATGCAGGAGATCATTCGCGCGGTCACAACCAACAATCCGGCGCAGTTTGCCAGAGAGGTATTAGACCAGGTGCTGCTTTTTACCGGTGGTCGTGTGCGGGATGACATGACGATCCTGACAGCCGGGATCTGGGAGCGATAGGTCGAAAAAGATGCTGACAGCTGGAATCTGGGAGCGGTAGATGGGAAGAAGATACCGACAGCTGGAATCTGGAGCGATAGACGGAAGGAAGAAGATGCAAAAGAAAATACAAATATTTATCAGACAATATCATATGATAGAAGAAAACGATCATGTGGCAGTAGGGGTATCCGGGGGCGCAGACTCCGTCTGCCTGCTGCATCTGCTGTGCGAACTGCGAAAATGCATGCATTTTCGCCTGACAGCGGTGCATGTGGAGCACGGCATCCGCGGCGCGGAAAGTCTTGCAGACGCGGCATTTGTCAGGCAGCTTTGCGCAGACTGGAACGTGCCGCTGCACACATTTTCGGTGGATGCGCTCCACCAGGCAAAAACGCAGCATCAGTCGCTGGAGGAAGCGGCGCGGGAGCTGCGTTATCGCTGTTTTTATGAGGCTTGCCGAAAATGCGGTGCAAACCGTCTGGCAGTGGCACACCATGGTGATGACTGTGCCGAGACGGTACTGTTTCATCTGAGCCGCGGAACGGGGCTCAGAGGACTGTGCGGCATTGTTCCGGTGCGGGAACTGCCGGAACAGAAGCTGACGCTGATCCGTCCGCTGCTCTGCGTGACAAAGGCAGAGATTGAGGCGTATCTGGAACAGATCGGGCAGGAATATCGGACGGACAGCACGAATGCGGATGTGACTATGAGCCGCAACCGGATCCGCAGTCAGGTATTGCCGCAGCTTTGTGAGGTGAATACTGCCGCTGTGCCGCATATCGTGCGCACCGCGGGCTATCTGGAAGAAATCTGTGAATATCTGGATGAAGCGGCGTGGGACGCAGGCAGTGCGTATATCACATATGAAAGGGAAAAAAATAAAATTGTAAAAATTCGTTTGCAGAGACAAGGCATATTAGCCATGCCAACGGTATTGCAGAAAAATCTGATCCACCGTCTGCTTGGCGAACTGGCAGGCAGCAAAAAAGATCTGACCGCAGCTCACATGGAATCCGTGCAGGCACTTTTTACCGCTCAGGTAGGTAAAAGCGTATGTCTGCCTTATGGAATCCGTGCGTATGCGGATTATGAGCAGATTGTGTTGCAGAAGGAATTCGGACAGAAAAAACAAACAGACCAGACAGATCGGAACAATCGAAAAAAGCAAAGTGCTAAAAATAAAGCAGAGAAAAAGACAAGGGAACATGAACTTGTGATTCCAGGGGAATGTATTTTAGAATCCGGGGAACATATTACGACAAAAATCCTGGAATTTGATGGAAATTTTCAACAAATTCCGGAAAAAACATGTACGAAATGGTTTGATTATGATAAAATCAAAGATACTGTTCAGATAAGAACACGCCGTCCGGGAGACTATCTGCAGGTGCAGGCAGCGGGGGGCCACAAGAAACTGAAAGATTATCTGATCAACAGTAAGATTCCGAAAGAGGAACGGGATCAGCTGTTGCTGCTGGCAGAGGGAAGCCATATTTTGTGGGTGATCGGTCAGCGCATCAGTGAAGCATACAAGGTAACACAGAAGACAAAGCACATTTTTGAAGTGTGTATACATGGAGGAAAAGAGAAAAATGAGTGACAAGATTCGTGTTATGTTTACCGAAGAAGAAGTAAACAACAAGATCAAAGAGCTGGGAGCACAGATCAGTGCTGACATGAACGGTGAGCCGGTAAAGATCATCTGCATTTTAAAAGGTGCAAGTTTCTTTGCGTGTGAGCTGGCAAAACGCATCACTGTTCCGGTTTTCATTGATTTTATGTCTGTATCCAGCTATGGTGACGGAACAGAGTCTACCGGCATCGTGCGTATCATCAAAGATCTGGATGATTCCATCGAAGGAGAAAATGTACTGATCGTGGAGGATATCATTGATTCCGGTCGTACCTTAAGCTATCTGGTAGAAAATTTAAAGAGCCGTGGAGCAAAAAGCGTACGTCTCTGCACACTGATGAGCAAACCAAGCCGTCGTGTGGTAGAAGTACCGGTTGATTATATCGGATATGAGATTCCGGATGAGTTCGTCGTAGGCTATGGCCTGGATTATGCACAGAAATATCGTAACCTGCCGTATGTAGGCGTGGTAGAGAACGACTAATCTCAGTGCGAATGCTGGTTGCAAAATGATTGCGTTCATGAGCAGGCAGTGAAAGTGGATTGAGAATGTCCGTTTTACATGAGAATCCCGCTTTTGAAAGTGGAAAGGAATAACTCTTGAAATATGAAAAAGGAGGGCTTTGAAAATTGAAACGTAATTTTAGAGGCCTTGGAATATATGTCTTTATTTTCCTGATCATTGTGTTTGTATGGCGTGCCTTTGGCAGTAACGGTCTGAACACAAATACCTGCACCATGACAGAGTTTCAGCAGGAACTGGACAGTGATCAGGTTAAATCCATTGTGATCCGTCAGAATGAAGAAGTTCCGACGGGTAATCTGACGATTGTATTAAATGACGGAAGCCGCGAACAGATGAGCGTTTCCGATGTCAAAGAGATTGAAAGCATGCTCAAAAAAGCAAATTTTGAGGATTATACGCTGAAGGATGTACCGGGAGAAAATGTATGGATTCAGCTTCTTCCTACATTGCTGATGGCGGGAGTCCTGATCTTCTTTATTATGAGCATGTCCGCACAGTCCGGTGGCGGCAGCAATTCCAAAATGATGAATTTTGGCAAGAGCCGTGCGAAGATGACCATGGGCGAAAATGTCAATGTCAAATTCAGTGATGTAGCCGGATTGAGTGAGGAAAAAGAGGAACTGGAAGGAATGGTTGATTTCCTGAAAGATCCTGCCAAGTATACAAAACTTGGTGCACGTATCCCGAAAGGTGTCATTCTTGTGGGACCTCCGGGTACCGGTAAAACTCTAATCGCAAAGGCAGTAGCCGGAGAAGCGGGCGTACCGTTCTTCTCTATCTCAGGTTCTGATTTTGTGGAAATGTTTGTCGGTGTCGGTGCTTCCCGTGTCCGTGATATGTTCGCAGAGGCAAAAAGACATGCACCGTGTATCGTATTTATCGATGAGATCGATGCAGTGGGACGCCGTCGTGGAACCGGCATGGGCGGTGGACATGACGAGCGTGAGCAGACCTTGAACCAGATGCTGGTTGAGATGGATGGTTTCGGAGTCAATGAAGGAATCATCGTGATCGCAGCAACAAACCGTGTCGATATCCTGGATCCGGCGCTTCTCCGTCCGGGACGTTTCGACCGTAAAGTATATGTTGGCCGTCCGGATGTGGGCGGTCGTGAGCAGATTCTGAATGTACATGCGAAAAACAAACCGCTGGCAGATGATGTGGATCTCAAACAGATCGCACAGACTACCGCAGGATTTACCGGAGCTGATCTGGAAAACCTGTTAAATGAGGCTGCTATCATCGCGGCAAAGGACAAACGGATGTACATCTGCCAGAATGATATCAAACGCGCATTTATCAAAGTTGGTATCGGTGCAGAGAAGAAGAGCCGTGTTATTTCCGAAAAAGAGAAACGGATCACAGCGTTCCACGAAGCAGGTCATGCGATTCTGTTCCACCTTCTGCCGGATGTGGGACCGGTTTATACCGTGTCTATCATTCCGACGGGCGCAGGAGCAGCGGGTTATACCATGCCGCTTCCGGAAAAAGATGAAATGTTCCGCACAAAGGGACAGATGCTGCAGGAGATCATCGTGGACTTCGGTGGCCGTGTGGCAGAGGAACTGATTTTTGAAGATGTCACCACAGGCGCATCTCAGGATATCAAGCAGGCAACTGCCATGGCAAAAGCGATGGTTACCAAATATGGTATGTCAGATGATGTCGGAATGATCTGCTATGATGATGACGAAGAAGTATTTATCGGCAGAGATCTGGGACACACCCGCGGTTACAGCGAGAATGTGGCTGCCAGAATCGACAGCGAGGTAAAACGTATTCTGGACGAGTGCAGCAATAAAGCACGCCAGATGATCCGTGAGAACGAGGATGTATTGTATCGCTGCGCAGAGCTTCTTCTGGAAAAAGAAAAAATCGGACGCAGTGAGTTTGAAGCATTATTTGAGGCAAAAGCCGATGATGTGATAACCGTTGACGGAAAAGAAGTGGAAATGTCTGCTGAGTAAAAAAATGTGGAATATGTATAGAAATTGTGCGTATTACCGCGTGATTTGGAGAAGGTGACTGAGAGGTAATTGGCAAACTGCACAAAAAGTGGATTGGAAAATTGTGAACTTTATGCACACTTATTTATGGGAATTTGCTATTATAATACCTGTAAATACCCCCAATACATTATATAGTTTTTTGCTACCCCCATAGTAAAAAATACCTTCTCCTTTTAAAGAGACAGCAGATCGACAGGCTGTCTCTTTTATTTTTTTGATAAAATGAAAGTTATTGAAAAAATACGAAATCGGGAAATCTTTTCTCAGCAGCTAATCATTCGTTACCTTCATTTCGCAAGAGTTTTATCGCGCTCATTTCCAGCTCCTATAAATGCTGGTCGCTTCCCATTCGCGCAAAATCTTGTGAAATTCAGTCACTCACTAAATCGCTTGCCGAGAAAAGATTTCCCGATTTCTTATGTTATGCAATAAATATTCATAACGAAGTTATTTCGATTCAAATTTATGTGAAACATGGTGTGTGATTCATCTGTTACATATACATATATTGTAGTTATAGAAAGATACTTATTCTAAAAGGAAAATTAGTCTGATTGCAAAAAAATACTTTTGACCAAGTTTTGTGGCTGCTATTGCATTATGAGCAGGTAACGGAAGTTGTTTATGAATATTAGATTGATTTGAATTTAGGGTAAGTAAATACTTGAGGGAAAAAGAAATGAAATATGATTCAGTTCAGAAGTTTAACAGTGTAGAGAATTACATTCTGCAAATGCGTCCAATTTTGAGAAAGAGAGCGTTGTTCTCAGACGGAACGTCAGATTATCGGATTCCGCCGGAGCCGAAGGCGGGAGAGCATGTGAAACTCCGTTTTCGTACGGCGGCAGACAATGTAGATCTAGTTGTGCTCTGTCACGAGGACGAGCGGATCGAGATGCAGATCGCAGATCGGGAAAGTGATTTTGATTATTATGAAGCTGAGGTTCAGGTTGGAAATGAGCCTTATAAGTATCATTTTGAAATTGTTTCCGGTATGCTTCGCTGTAGTTATGACCGGGCAGGTGTTGCACGGGAATACCGTCCGCAGTATGAATTTTGTATCATCCCGGGATTTTCAACACCGGAGTGGTCAAAAGGTGCGGTTATGTATCAGATTTTTACAGACCGCTTCTATAATGGAGACAAATCCAATGATGTAAAGAGCGGCGAATATTACTATATTAACCGCCAGACAAAGCAGGTAGAGAACTGGGACAAATGTCCGGAAGATTTTGATGTGGCAAATTTTTACGGCGGTGATCTGCAAGGTGTTTTAGACAAGATGGACTATCTGGAAGAACTGGGCGTGGAAGTTATCTACTTCAATCCGTTGTTTGTATCCGCTTCCAGCCACAAATACGATACACAGGATTATGACTATATTGATCCGCATTTTGGTGTGATCGTAGAGGACGGTGGTGAGCCGCTGCCGGAATGGTGTAACGATAATTCACAGGCGTCTCTTTACAAAGCGCGTGTGACGAATAAAAAGAATCTGGAAGCCAGCAATGAGCTGTTTATCAAGCTGGTGGAGGAAGCACATAGCCGTGGCATGCGTGTGATCCTGGATGGTGTGTTCAATCACTGCGGTTCCTTTAATAAATGGCTGGATCGTGAAAAAATTTATGACGATGCCGCAGATTTTGAGCCGGGTGCGTTTGCGACAAAAGACAGTCCGTATCACAGTTATTTCCATTTCCAGAATGACGATGCTTTTCCGAATAATGTGACGTATGAAGGCTGGTGGGGACACAATACTCTGCCAAAGCTGAATTATGAGGAATCTCCGGAATTAGAAGCCTATGTACTGGGTGTTGCGAAAAAATGGGTTTCTCCGCCGTATAATGCCGATGGATGGCGTCTGGATGTGGCAGCGGATCTGGGACACAGTCAGGAATACAATCACCGGTTCTGGAAGAAATTCCGAAAAGCAGTCAAAGAGGCAAATCCGGAGGCGCTGATCCTTGCGGAGCATTATGGAGATCCGAAAGAATGGCTGCAGGGCGATCAGTGGGACAGCGTTATGAACTATGATGCGTTCATGGAACCGCTGACCTGGTTTTTGACCGGTATGGAAAAACATAGTGACGAATACAAAGATTACATGTTAGGTAATATTGAAAATTTTGAAAATGCGATGACACACTATATGGCAAGTTTTGGAACACCGTCTTTACAGTGCGCGATGAATCAGCTTTCCAATCACGATCATTCCCGTTTCCTGACACGTACAAACCACAAAGTCGGTCGTGCAGTCAATCTGGGAACACAGGCGGCTTCCGAAGGAATCAACAGAGGTGTCATGAAAGAAGCTGTTATTGTGCAGATGACATGGCCAGGCGCACCGACACTGTATTATGGTGATGAAGCAGGCTTATGTGGATTTACCGATCCGGATAACCGTCGTACTTACCCTTGGGGCAAAGAAGACAAAATGCTGATTCGTTTCCATCGTGATATGATTCGGATTCATCGTGAAAATCCGGCGTTTTGTACCGGTTCGGTGAAGTTCCTGCATGGAGACCGAAATATTCTCTGTTACACACGTTTCAATCGCGAACAGCAGTTTATTATTGTTATCAACAATGATGGTTATACAAGAAGTATTGAGGTCGGTGTGTGTGGAGCCGGAGTACCGAAAAGCTGTCAGCTGACACAGATCATGTACTCCACAGAAGATAATTATTCCATGGCACCCGTGGTTTATCAGGTGGAGGGAAGCTACCTCAATCTGACTTTGCCAAAATATTCTGCGGTAATTTTACGACATCTTACAGGAGAGGACTAAAAAGACACACATAAATCATAATGTAATCTTACGGAAATAGTTGTATGAAATGAGGATATATGGTATATTTTGGAAATAGACAAAAGGAAATTGTGACGGCTGTCTGATGCGTAGACCGGATGTGTTTCTAACATGCCAACGCGAGTCCAAACAAACCGCATATCCTCAAGAAATCAGAACTTTATTGTAAAAAGTGTTTGTACATGTTACAATGTGAGCGCAAAGAGTCAGATGAAATCAAATAGTATACATCTGCCACACAATAAAAAATAAGAATAACGTATAATTACTTGCCCGTATAATACGCAGCGCTCATGCAGCACAACGTGCAAAGACGAGATTAAGGAGGATAATGTTATGCTGGAGAACGACTTGACTAATATTGAAATGCTGATAATGAAATGTATTTGGGATACCCCTGAAGAACTTGCCCTGTCACAATTGGTAGCAATGGTAAATGAACGGTTTGAGAAAAGCTGGAAGCCTCAGACTATTTCTACTTATTTAGCACACCTGGTTCGTAAAGGATACCTGAGTATGCGCAGAAAGGGAAAAGTATTCCTTTATCACCCGGAAGTATCCGAAGAAAGTTACAGATCCTCTCAGATCGATGAACTGGTTAATTACTGGGGAGATCCGGGTACACCGACAGAGTTCCTGTCCGCATTATTTGTGATAGGAGACAGCGAAAGTGAATCCGACGAGGATTTAGAGGACTTAAGAAAATTATTGGATGAGTTGGATTAATTTCTTCTTTTTTGTAATCATTTTAAATACGGTTACCGGAACGGTTGCATATCTGTTATGCAAGCTGTTGACACGGATCGCAGAGAAAGCCGGTGCAATTCGGGTGATATATCCGATGTACCGGCTTGTGATGATTTTCTACACGATCCCATTTGGTTGGATATATATTTATATCAAATGCAATCGTGTATATGGATCGTACGGGATTGGTGATAGTTTTTTCGGTACTCCGATCATATTTTGGATTATACAGATAGCTTTGATCGTTTGGCTCATAGGAATGGTATGTGTAATTGTTCGTAAGCTGAAGGAGAGTTATGAAGAACGAAAAGCACATGAGCTGAAAATGAAAAATAATATGCCATTTCGTGCTGATGAATATCGTGCTATGCTCAGCAGAATGTATCCACACAGAAATTGGAAAAGAACACAGTTTTGTACAAATTTTCTGACGAGATCACCTGTGGTAGTTGGAAAATTTTCCCCGGTTATCATAATTCCGGAAAGAAAGTATTCGGAATTTCAGATACAGGTGATTTTGATGCATGAAGGAATGCATATCGTTCGGCTGGACAATCTTGCAAAGCAAATATCAAGTGTTCTTATATACATAAACTGGTTCAATCCATATCTGAAATCATATACAAAAGAACTGGATGAATGGGCAGATATTGCTTGTGATATTAGTGTATGTAAGCGTTTTTTAGGTGGAAACTCTAAAGAATATTATATTGCACTAATGGCAGCAAAAACTTCCGGGCATTCCGTTGTTAACCCTTTTGTCTCACATCTGAATAAGAGTAACGAGTCTATCAAGAGGAGAATGATGTATATGAAAAAATGGAAAGACAGTAGATCGAAAAAATTTGTTAGTGCAATCTTAATGGTAGCTTTGATTATGGGGAGTTCTGTAACTGCTTTTGCTGCAAGCGGACAGGTGGCTGATCAGCAGGATTATGTATACTGCGAGACACGTGAAGTAGATGTTAAAGATGTGTACACTGATAGCAATTTGGAAGTTGTTGAGATTCCGGCAGATCAGGTAGACGAAGATAAATGGGAAAATGCTATTGTGTATGATGAGAGTTTATTAGAACCATTAACTGTGCAGAAGAATTTTTCATGGACAGTTCCAGCGGAAAGATTTGCACGTTCAGCAGGATTTATAAAACAAAAAGGTGGACAGATTATAATATCTTGTTACATTAATTCAGTGTTAAATCATCGTGTTGGTATACGCAGACCGAATGGTTCTATGTTGTGTGTATTAGGTACACATCAGGTAACAGCTACTTTCCCATGTGAAACAACCGGAACATATTATGTGTTTGTAGAGAACATGGGAAGAGTTGATATTACTGCTGCAGGTTATTACATCCGCTAATCTTTTACAATCAAAATGAAAAGAATCTATGATTTCATAATGGTTTGAAAGAGTCGTTTCAATCTGACAAAAGTGAAATAAGTATATGTGGGAGTGTGAAGAACAATAAAAAGTTTTTCACACTCTTTTCTTTTTTGTGTACTTTTGCAATCTGCATACTTCACAACTGAACAGTAATTCGTTCATTTTTTGGGAAAACACGAAAAAACTTGTCGAATCCTGTCGACAAGGTCCGGGAACCTGAGAAACTTGCCGAAAATACCTTGAAAAACACGACTACATTGATAAAATAGTTGCAACAGAACACGGATGAGTTCTGAAAATACTACAGTTAGAGGAGACTTGAGATGGAGAAGAAAGTATCAATCAGAGATATCGCAAAACTGCATGTATCACAGCAACTTGAACGGAAAAAAGCAATATTATTGAATTTGGAACTGGATACGTGTATGAGAGCAGGAAAAGAGTGGATTCCGATTCCGGGGATTTTTACGTGGGAAGATCGAAAACGTTATGAGATGGATCAGAAGATTATGCTTCCGAATGGTACTTTTACGAAACAATTCTCTCTGCCGAATTATTTTCGGGGAGAAAACGCATATGTAACGCGAGGCAGGCATATACAGGAGCAGGACATGCTGACAGAAATGGAACAGATTCCGGGTGTGGAGCCGGAATATTATGGAGATGGAAGCGAATGGCTGGCATTTACCAGCAATTTTGACCAGGCGTTGTTACATGCTTGCTGTAAATGGGATAAAGATGCCAGGGAATGGCGTCCACTGACAGAAGATGAGATACATAAGCCGGAAAAAGAAGGCGATGCGGATTATCGTTACGGTGTGATCTATATGGCAAAGGCAGATGATGAGCGTTTTTCAGGAAAAGCAGAATGTTCTCCGGCCTGTCACGTGATGACTCCGGCAGGGATTCTTGCAGAACGCGGTCAGCGGCAGTATACGTTTGCGATGAGGATGCAGAAAGAAGATACGTTGCAGGAGGATGCATGTTTTGACCGTCTGATCTTTGAACACACGGAGGATTTTTGTAGAGATGTGTGTGAATTAATGACCGGGTTAAAGAAATTTTAATAAATTTTACAGTTGTGTTTTTATTGCCATTGGGGTATGATATTTTCATGTATGTGATCACTGATTGCATAAAATAAGCAGTTTTGCAATCTTGTTAAGTGCTGTTCTTTATATATATAACTTTATGTAATAAGATAAAGAATGACTTGTATAGCGGGATAAACAATAGAATGCTTAATACGTTGCAGAAGAGAAAATAAAAGTGAAGAAAACATGGAGATAAGATATGGCAAAAGGCAAGAAAATTTCCAAGAAACAGAGAAGAAAGAGAAAATTAATTCTGTTTATCGTTGAGATTATTATTTTGATTATTGTAGCTGGTGCGTTATATGTTTACAGCAAATTGAACCTTATTAACAGAAAGGAACTGGATCAGTCCAAAGTTGGAAAAAATGAGGTTTCAAAAGAAACACAGCAGACGTTTAAAGGAAATACGACCATCGCGTTGTTTGGTGTGGATAACCGTGATCAGGGCGTATATGATACCGGTAACAGTGATGTTATTATGGTTATGAACATTAATAATGAAACGAGGGAAGTAAGTCTGGTATCTGTATATCGTGATACTTACCTGAATATTGCAGGTGAAGGAGAGGAAGAAAAATTCCGTAAAGCCAATGCGGCATATTCAGCAGGTGGTGCGGAGCAGGCAGTTACTATGCTGAACCGTAATCTGGATCTGGATATTGACAATTACGTGGCATTCGATTTTAAATCTGTTGCGGAAGCAATTGATATCCTTGGTGGTGTAGAGATTGACATTGAAAGTCAGGCAGAGATGGATTATCTGAATGACTACATCTCATACACCAGTGAATATGTTGGTGGAAGCGATGAGATGATCGATCATCTTGGAAAACAGACTCTGAATGGTGTACAGGCAGTATCTTATGCACGTATCCGTTATACAGCAGGTGGAGATTTCAAACGTGCAGAGCGTCAGCGTCGTGTTTTAAATGAATTGATCAAGAAAGCAAAAGATGCAAGTTTAAAGGAACTGGATGAGCTGGTAAGTACAATCTTCCCGGAGATATCTACCGATCTGACACAGCAAGAGATTTTTAGTATGATGCCTGTAATGTTGAAATATGATATGGCAAACAGTGGTGGTTTCCCGTATGATAAGACGACAGATACACCAAGTAAAAAGATTGGAAGTATTGTAATCCCATGTGATCTTGAAAGCAATGTTATTCAGTTACATAAGCAGCTTTTTGGAACAGAGGATTATCAGCCGTCTGAGACAGTACAGTCTTACAATGATACGATCATTGATCTGACGGGTAAGACAACGAAAGATTCAGAGACAGATCAGTTCAGTGATCAGGATGATTTCTTTGGAAATGGAACACAGCAGAATAGCAATAATTCAGGAGATGGAGGAGCAGACAGTTCTGCAAGTGATTCACAATGATAAAATTGTATATTTGTCCCGAATGTGGATGGATGCGAACCGTATCCCGGAGGGCAAATGTGGAGTGTTTTAAATGCTCCAATGTTGAAATGGTTCCAGTGAAGCTGGAATATACAAAATATGTGCAGATGTCTGGCGAAGAACGTGAGAATTACGTGGAAAGTTGGATGTACATACATAGTAAAAAGAAGAAATAATGTTATACATGAGTCTGTGGCAGTTGCTACAGGCTCATTTTTTGACCATATATAGCTATAATAAGTTTAGGGAAGAAGTATGTCAGTTTGAAAAATGTGCAGCTTATATAAAATCAGATTATGGGTAAAGGAAAAAGGTCATCTCAGTCTGAGTTGAGACTCCCACTTCTGCAAGTGGTGAGTAG
>NZ_JRFU01000128.1 GCF_003122485.1 Eubacterium ramulus | reverse complement strand
ATATCAGAATGAATTTATTAAGGTTGCTGTGATGCAGCATATTATGGGGGAAAGGTTATGGGATTGTGTCTGATCAGTGCGAAAGAGATTGAGACTTACAGGCGAAGATGGAATGCGTATTTGATTGATTTGCGCGATCCTGAGGATTATCGCCAGTGGCATATTCCGGGAGCGAGAAATGTGCCAGTGGAGGAGCTGGAGGCATTTATGGAACACGCATCAAAGGAGCGGTTGTTGATTTTTTATTGTCAGCATGGAAATGCAAGTGTGCAGGAAGGATGCAGATACGTGAAACGGGGATTTCGAATTTGTTCGGTTGCCGGAGGCATGGATGCGTATCAGTTTTGAAAATATACCAGTAGATCTGATGATTGACAGCATAAATAAGAAAAGATTATAATGATAGGAACTAATAGAAGGAAACAAGTTTTTGAACGCAGGTCGTAAAGTGATTTCGTTCATGAGCAGGTAGCGAGAGCGGATTGAAAATGTCCGCTTTACATAAAAATTTGACAATAACGATAAATAAGAATAACAGGAGAGAAAAGATGGAGTTACAGCAGTTTATTTCTCCTTGTCATTTTGGTATGGAGGCAATTTTAAAGCGTGAGATCTACGATCTGGGCTATGACATTGTCAAAGTGGAAGATGGCAGGGTTACATACGAAGGTGATATGGAGACAATTTGTCGTGCAAATATCCATTTGCGGACAACGGAGCGTGTGCTTTTAAAAGTGGGAGAGTTTCATGCGGAGACATTTGACGAATTATTTGAAGCGGTGAAGGCGATTCCATGGGAGAATTATCTGCCGGTAGATGCAAAATTCTGGGTAACCAAGGCATCTTCGGTCAAAAGTAAACTGTTTAGTCCGTCTGATATCCAGTCTATTGTAAAAAAAGCGATCGTAGAGCGGTTGAAAACCTATTATGAGGTGAACTGGTTTGAAGAAACTGGTGCTTCCTATCCGCTGCGTGTATTTTTGAATAAAGATGAAGTGACCATTGGCATTGATACATCGGGAGAATCCCTTCATAAGCGTGGTTATCGTGTGCTGAGCAGTAAGGCACCGATCACAGAGACACTAGCAGCGGCTATGATCCTTTTAACGCCATGGAAAGCAGATCGTATTCTGGTAGATCCGTTTTGTGGAAGTGGAACGATTCCAATTGAGGCAGCTATGATCGCAGCGAATATTGCACCGGGAATGAACCGCACGTTTACGGCACAGACCTGGACAAACCTGATTCCAAAGGAATTGTGGGATGACTGTTTTGAGGAAGCAAAAGAAATGGTCAACACAGATATCGAGACAAATATTCAGGGCTATGATATTGATGGTGAAATTATCCGGGCAGCCAGAGATAATGCAAAACGTGCTGGAGTGGATCACCTGATCCATTTTCAGCAGAGATCGGTCAGCGAATTAAAGAACCCGAAAAAATATGGCTTTGTTATTACAAATCCACCATACGGAGAACGTCTGGAAGAGAAGGCAGCGCTGCCAAAACTGTATCATGAGATCGGAGAGGCATTTGCAGGACTTGACTGCTGGTCAGAGTATCTGATCACTTCCTATGAGGATACAGAGCGTAGCATTGGAAAGAAAGCAGATAAAAAACGTAAAATTTATAACGGTATGCTGCGGACAAATCTGTATCAGTATATCGGACCGAAGCCGCCAAGAAGAAAAAAGACAGAGGCATAGAAAAGCAACCATTTTGCATGCAGGGAAACGTAAAATCACAGAAAAGAGGGACAGGCAGTATGAAGCAGAGAATTATTTTTGCAACTGGCAATAAAAATAAAATGAGAGAGATTCACGAGATTCTGGGAGACCTTGGCTGGGAGATCCTTTCCATGAAGGAAGCCGGAATTGACGTGGATATTGTCGAGGATGGAACAACATTTGAAGAAAATGCATTGATCAAGGCAAAAGCAGTTGCCGCACATTGTAATGACATTGTACTGGCAGATGATTCCGGACTGGAGATAGATTATCTGAATAAGGAGCCAGGCATTTATTCTGCACGCTATGCGGGAGAAGATACTTCCTATGATATTAAAAATCAGATGCTGCTGGATCGACTGCAGGGCGTGCCGAAGGAGAAACGTACGGCACGATTTGTGTGTGCAATCGCGGCGGTAGTTCCGGGGCAGGAGCCGATCGTGGTGCGTGGAACCATTGAAGGTTATATTGGTGATAAACCGGCAGGAGAAAATGGATTTGGTTATGATCCGATTTTCTATGTACCGGATTTGGATTGTTCTACGGCAGAGTTGTCTCCGGAGGATAAAAATGCAAGAAGCCATCGTGGAAACGCATTGCGGGCGATGCGGGAAGAATTAAAAAACTATATCAAATAAGTGATGAATTTTATCTCAGTCGAGAAGACTCCCACTTCTGCAAGGACGCCACTGAAAAAGTGGTAAGTTTAGTATCGCAGGGCGTCAAATATGTGAAAAAAT
>NZ_JRFU01000127.1 GCF_003122485.1 Eubacterium ramulus | reverse complement strand
CTACTCACCACTTGCAGAAGTGGGAGTCTCAACTCAGACTGAGATAAAGGATTTTTAAAGGGCAGAGTGATCTGCCCTTTACTTGGTATAGTTGGACGAAAAATAAAAAAGAGGGAGATACTTGAATGAATATTAAAAGTATTAAGATTTTGTCCGAAGAAGAACAGGTGGGACTGTTCCTCAGCGGCAGCGCCGCAGAAAGAAATGTACTGTATACCTGTACCGACCTGGATCAGCAGGAAAAAACGGATCGTCAGCGATTTTCTGTATATGATAATCATGAGGATGCGGAAAGCCGGGATATTGAAGAAGGATTTGGATTTCCGCTGCAGCGGTATCTGGATGCAGCAGGAGCAACAGATGTAAATGAGATCCGGCTTGGCAGCGTGGATGGATTTGAATCTGTGGTCACAGAGTTAGGATCCAGACGTTATTTTTTCCCGGGATTATTAGAACGGAGTGCAGAAGGAAAGGAGCCGCGGGAGGCTTTTATTTCTTTTGGCAAAAATGGTATACCAGTAAAATACTATCCGCACCCGACCATTATGTTCGGGCAGCAGGGAATTGATGACAAGAACAAAGATTATTTTGCCAAAGGAATCCGGATGCTGGTGGCAGGAAGTGCCGAGCAGGGATTCTGGGTTCGTGGAACCGGACTGCGCTGTAACCGGTATTTTTCGCTGAGCCGCTTTTTTGAGTGGGACAGCAAGCATGCAGGGATCATGCACTGGGCAGAAGTGCAGATGGAGGACGAGAGCATACGCCGTGTACCTGCAGTCAGACTGCATCGGGAGTTTTGGTCAGAGCAGGCAGAGTGTACACCGGAGGCAATAGATCAGTTACTGGCTGTGGATGCGAAGGGACAGGAAATCAGCAAGATTACCGGAGACATCTGGCTGTTTCTGGCAGATGAGGCGTTTAAACAGGTCGGATATTTTGACGGTCAGAATATTTGTACAGAGTTTTCCGGAGTCATTGCAGGTGAGTTAAAGGAACGGAAAGTTGAAAAACAGATTCGTGTTCCGGGCACACGCGCGGACGAGAGTGAATTTTATATTCAGGTCGTAAAACAGGGACAGACTGTGGCTTGCCATGACTATTCTTTGCGGGAACTGTTACATGATTTTGGCGACCTGGAAAGCTGTGAAACCTATGAGTATTACAACCATAACATGAACCACGGACAGGGCGGTCAGCGCCGTGTCACTGCAAAAGGCTGGAGTCTATTGACTTTGCTGGAACTTTTGCCGGAGATTCCACAGCGGGAAGAATTGGAAAATGGTTCTGTGAAGTTTCAGATTTTTACCAATGACAATTACAAGGAAAAGATCGTGCTGGAGGCAAATGAGCTGTCAGCATATCGCTTCCTGTTGGCATATGAGCAGGATCAGCGTTCACAGGATGGTCTGGAAAAGGGTGATACCAGCAGCTGGGCAGATGAAGATCTGCATTTTGCACCGATCAAGGGAACCACACCATTTCGCGTTTACTGTGGAAAAGAAAGTGCCAATCCGTCCGTGTATAAAAATGCGGCGGGTATGGTCGTAACTATATTATTTTAAACAGGAGAATATTTTGATTACAGATCGTTATAACAGAGAAATTGATTATATCAGAATATCAATCACCGACCGCTGTAACCTGCGATGCAAATATTGTATGCCGGAGGAAGTGCCGTTTATTCCGCATGAGCGGATCCTGCGTTACGAGGAGATCCTGCGGATCGTGAAAATTCTGGCAAAACTGGGGATCCGAAAAGTAAAGCTGACCGGTGGAGAACCGCTGGTGCGCCGTGGCTGCGACAGTCTGATCCGTGAGATTAAGCAGATTGAGGGCATTGATATGGTGACACTGACGACAAACGGTGTCCTGTTGGAAGAAATGCTGCCACAGCTGCAGGAAGCAGGCGTGGATGCCATCAATGTGAGTCTGGATACGCGAAACAGAGCGCGTTATCTGGAAGTGACCGGGAAAGATATGTATGAGCAGGTAGAGCGCGGTATTGAAGCGGTATATAAAAGCGGGATTCCGTTAAAAATAAACTGTGTACCGGTACAGGGCGTAAATATTGATGAGATTCCGGATTTTTTTACATGGGCTAAGGAAAAACAGATTGCCGTGCGATTTATCGAAATGATGCCCATCGGATACGGAGATCAGTATGAGGCATTTTCCGCGGAACAGATCAAGGAAATGTTTTTTGCACGCTATCCGGAGGCATATCAAGTAAAGGAAATCCTTGGAAACGGTCCGGCAGTCTATTACCGGGCACCGGGATTTGCAGGGGAGATCGGTATTATCGGTGCGGTGCATGAAAAATTCTGCAGCACCTGTAACCGGATCAGACTGACTTCGGAAGGATTTTTTAAATTATGCCTGTATTCCGGAGCAGGGATTGATTTGCGTCAGATGTTACGTGACGGAAGTACGGATGAGGAGATCGCAGATGCAATTGCGGATGCGATTCAACGAAAACCGAAGGAACATCATTTTGGTGAAGTACAGGCGGAGTCATCTGTTGATGCGTCAGCTTCCGGGGAAGCGGATACAAGAAAAATGTCCCAGATCGGAGGATAAACTGGGGTTGCATATTTTGAGCAAACGTATTATACTACGCTTAGTAAAAATAAGGAGGTACAGCAAAATGGCACAGATTACCAAAGACACCATGATCGGTGAATTATTACGTGATCAGGAGCATATCGACAGCATTGCAGAAGTATTATTCGGCATTGGTATGCACTGCCTCGGATGCCCGTCTTCTCAGATGGAGACCATCGAGCAGGCTGCTATGGTGCATGGCATTGAGCCGCAGGAATTAGTAGACCGCCTCAATGATGTTGTAGCATAAGGCACAGGCTTGGCACTGTAAACGATATAATTTCAAATAAAAACTGCTATGCAGAGAGGTTCTTTGCATAGCAGTTTTTTCATTTGATAGGACATTACGATAAATTTCCTATCAAGTAAAAGCACTTCGTGTGGACGATAGCGCACTTTCTTGTTGCTTTTCTTTTGACTTTTTGATTTCAGATTCGGAAATCAGGCAATTTCGCCTAATTGCTGTAATGCATTTCCAATGATGATCTTCTGGAAATGTTCTTCGTAATAAGCCTGAGTACCGGTCACATATTTCTTCGACTGCAGGTAGGAGTTGATCAGATGGATCACCTGATTGAATTCAGCGATGGTATGCTGACTCTGGTGAAGGATCAGATAATAATCTCCCTCCTGAGGATCTTTATACAGTGTATTTTTTCCCTGATAAAATCCCTGCAAGGTGTTAGCTGCAAGAATAGCTGCATCCAGTTCACGGAACGTAAACAGTCGGACAAGATCAGAAGGAATGGAAGAAGTCTCTTTCTTCCCTGTGGAAGATTCCTCTTTTTTGTGTGCCTGCTTTAACTGCTGGAGCAGATCAAGTAACTGCATGGACGTGTCATCCGGTTCCTGATCGGAATTGTCGCCAAAGGTATCAGAACCAAAGGAGAGGATGTCGTCATCTTCATTTTCATTGTCGGTGTCCGCCTGAGTGAAGTTGGAAAATCTGGTATCCAGCTCATCCGGTGATTCCACTTTGGAAATAATAAGAACAATCTTCTCCGAGGAGAGTGGAATTGCTTCTATCATGATTGGTATATCTTCCGCTTCAAATCCAAAATCCATAGCTGCCTGCTGCATCATATCGCGGAACAGAGCTTTTGCTTTCTCTGAACCATAGGCGAGCTCACTGAGTTTGATATTGCGCGTAGCCAGGTCTTCACTGGTTAAGGTACAGCGAATCTGATGGTCATTTAATTTTTCAATTTTCATGTCATCACTTCCTTACTTGTTAGAAAAGTATATATAATCTTGTGTTTTTCGTCAAGCATTCATTCATAAAGAATGTATGAAATTAATGACAATTTCCTGTTTTTTATTCTTTTTAAAGAAAAATTAAAAATTAAGTTGATTTTTCAAATTGATTGTGGTATATTATGGCTCAAGAAGTTTTCCGTACATACGGATAGATCAAATTCATATCAGTTTGTTAATAATTCTTTTGTAATGTTGTTTCAGCAGAAGGATTTTTACAGACTGGGGACTGCAGCAGATTTCATGCATCGTACAATTCTGTACATTTTACAGATGCTTTTGCTGCAAGGGGAGAGATCCCACAGATCTAGGTAGGTCAACTGACCATCTTTATATTTTCCGTTTTATGTATCCAGGAGAGAAATCTGGTATTTATTCAGACGCGTCACAGATTTTGCCCGAATACTTGGCTTTTTTGGGGTGAAAAGTAAAGTAAGGTGCAGACCTGATGTATTATTTTTATCAGGACGAGCTGTCGGTATGGGGGAAAGTTCTTAAGAATACTTTTTTGTTAGTATATGTGCATTTGCCGAAACTGACAAAGAACTGGGGGTGGATAAGAGAAATCCGGCAGAAATCTGTGACAGTCAGAAAAGATAAAACTGTAAGAATATAGATACGGAGGTAAAAAGAAAGATAAAGACGAAGACAACGTTGTCATACCTTTTTGCCGGAGCATAACAGTGACGAAACATAGAATCATATCCAAAGTTTTATAAGATTACGGAAGTGTGTGGGAGCAGATATCATGCATTGCAGGACACACATTTCGCAGCAGGAATAGGAAAGATATTCTTGAAATAAAGTTATTGGCGGATTGTATATCACGAACTTACTTCCGCTATGGTCAGAGATGAGGTATTTTTATGAAGCAGACATTTGCTGGTTCCGGACAACCACTCCTGATCGAACTTCAAAATTATGAAAAACAGGGGATTTCTATCTGGCTGGAAGGTTTTCCGAGTAATTCGGATGAAGTGTCAGAAACCATGTTTGTCCGGGAAAATGTAGATTATATGCGCGATTATGTGTTCGATGAGGGCGCATTATCGGAGCTTAGATTTGATGTAGTAAAAACAGAAGAATAACAAAAACGGCAGAAGGTTTCCTCAAATACCAACGGTACGGCAGGGGCAAAAACAGAGCCGGCAGGTTCACACGAATACTTATCCATGCCCTCATGCTGTACCGATTGCCGTTTGAAAAATGTTTTATAAAACCTTCATTAAGGTTTGATCGGAATGGTTGCATCGCATTTTTTTTTCATGTATACTGAACATAACAGTAGCATTCAGACATGTCTGAAAATCTGTGGAAAATGTTACATACTATCTATCGTATATAAGAGAGATCCGCAGGGGATGATATACAGGTGAGAAAAGGAGGGAGCGATGGCTTCACGAAGACAGCAAACAAAAAGGGGAAAGCAAAAATTAATTCTGGCAGTCGGGGTGACGGCGCTGATCATATTGATCGTTTTGATCGTCGGACTTACGACTTTTTTGAAAAAATATTCTCCGTCAAAGGAGGTAACTGATTACAAGGAATATTACAGTTTATCGGAAGATGATGAGCTGTTTGTGGTCTATGATAATGAGCAGGTACAAAATCATGCAATCCTGCAGGATGATGAGGTGTATGTTAATTATCAGACCGTGCATAAATATTTGAATAAGCGATTTTACTGGGATGCGACAGAGCAGGTTTTGCGTTATGTGACACCGGATGGACTGATCAATGTGACACCGGACAGCACACAGTATCTGCTTGGAAAATCATCTGAGACAGCGGATCATGTGATCGCTCTGGTGCGGGATGGAGAAATGTATCTGTCCATGTCTTTTGTGCAGAAATACACGGATATTCACTATGAAGTATATACAGATCCGGGACGCATCGTGATTTCTGATCAGTGGGATGATGTGACTTATCAGACGGTGAAAAAGAATACACAGATCCGGCAGAAAGGCGGCGTCAAGAGCCCGATCCTTTCCGAAATCAAAAAAGGTGATCTGGTGACTGTTCTGGATACCGTCGGATCCTGGAGTAAAGTGTGCAGTCAGGATGGATTTATCGGATATATGAAAACGAAAGCTGTTGGCAGTGAGCAGGATGTTCTGTACGATCATAATTATACAGAGCCGAAATTTTCTCATATTACCAGAGATAAGACGATCAATATGGCATGGCATCAGGTGACCAATCAGACTGCAAATGGAAATGTGGCAGATGTACTGGGACGTACCAAAGGGGTAAATGTAATTTCACCGACATGGTTTTACCTGAATGACAACAGTGGAAATATTGCTTCCCTGTGCAGTTCAGATTATGTGACTTACTGTCATCAGCAGGGAATTGAAGTCTGGGGACTGGTGAGTAATCTGGAGAACAGTGACGTAGATTCTACTTCTGTATTGAATCTCACGTCCAGCAGAGATAATCTGGTGAATAATCTGGTGGCAGAAGCGATTAAATATGATTTGGATGGCATCAATGTGGATTTTGAATCCTTAAGTGCAGAAGCGGCAGACGGATATCTGGAATTTATCCGGGAGCTTTCTATCAAATGTGAAAATAATGACATTGTATTGTCCGTGGATAATTATGTTCCGGCATCTTATAACTCTTTCTATGACTGTGGAGAGCAGGCTGTATTTGCGGATTACATTGTGATCATGGCATACGATGAGCATTACAATGGATCAGATGAAGGTTCTGTGGCATCCATCGGCTTCGTTCGTCAGGGAATTGAAGATACGTTAAAGGATGTTCCGGCAGAGCAGGTGATCCTTGGAGTTCCGTTCTACACAAGAGTGTGGGAGCTGACACCGGTGACTGCTTCAGAGGATCAGTCAGATCAGGCATCGGATGAGGCACAGAGCGGTTATACTGTATCCAGTGAAGTGGTCAGCATGAGTGAAGTAGATACCCGTGTGGCAACAAATGCGGTAACGCTTCAGTGGCTGGATGACTGCGGACAGTATTATGCAGAATATGAGCATGACGGCAAGACGTACAAAATCTGGGTGGAAGATCAGAAATCCATCGGAGAAAAGCTGGATGTGATGAAAAATAATCATCTGGCAGGTGCATCTTTCTGGAAGCTTGGATATGAGAAAAATACGATCTGGGATACCATTGCAGAGTATATGAATTAGTAATAGTGTAGTAAATACCCGAATACATTGTAAGTGAGATTACATATGTTCGGGTATTTTTGCGTGAAAAAAAGAATCGGTGTTACAGCGTTATTAGTTTGCCTTGTAGTTGCTGCCATACGAGTGCCGCGGGTAGTGCAGTATGATGTCATGAATCGCAGTGTACAGAAAGCGCGGTACTGCATTTGTATAGACAGTGGACACGGCGGAAACGATCCGGGCAAGATCGGAGTTGCTGGGACAAAAGAGAAAGAAGTGAATCTGGCGATCGCTTTAAAACTCAAAAAGAGTTTGGAAAAACAAAATATCCGGGTGGTTATGACGCGAACCGATGACAGAAATCTGGCAGATGCGAATGCAACAAACGAAAAAACGTCGGATATGAAAAATCGTGTGGCGAAGATGGATTCCGAGCAGCCGGATGCGGTGATCAGCATCCATCAGAACAGTTATACTGACAGTTCCGCAAAAGGCGCGCAGGTATTTTATTATTCAGAATCAAAAGAAGGAAAAGTGCTTGCAGAAATATTACAAAAGAGCCTGATCGAGCATGCAGATCCGGAGAATCATCGGATGGCGAAAGCCAATACCAGTTATTATATTCTGAAAAACACGGCGGCGCCGACGGTGATCGTGGAATGTGGATTTTTATCAAATCCGGAAGAAGAGACGTTGTTGAATACTGCACAATATCAGGATAAATTGGTAGATGCGCTACAGAAAGGAATTTGTGAGTATTTGGAAAATTGATATATTCTTGTTTGTCGCGTTTTTGACTGAAAATTTATATGATAAGAAAACGAAGAATCCTGTCAGGAAGCTAGACATTCGCTGCCTTCATTTCACTGCGGTTTCATCGCGCTCACTCCCACCTCCTATAAAAGCTGGTCGGTTCC
>NZ_JRFU01000126.1 GCF_003122485.1 Eubacterium ramulus | reverse complement strand
ATTTGGATTCAGATCGCCACAGGAAAGGATCAGATCGGTATCGGTGATTTTGTTACTGTTGTAATGATCCCACAATGCAGTTGATTCTGTATCGGAGATTGCCATGATTCTCATAATACAGGTTCCTCCTTACGGATTCCCTCCTGCCGTACAACGTTCTGCGCATCTTCGCGCAATTCGTCTGCAGTTGGAATCCGACCGATAATATTGTCCGCGAGCCAGTCAATGGAAATGATCTCTTTTGAGGTCAAATGGTGGTTCGCATCTTTTGATACAAGTCCGTCCTGAGAATGCAAAATGCCGTCAAACGGGTTGAAATCGTAATTGCGGATGGCATTTCGCAGGGTATCCAGCAGATGCCGTGTTTCGTCCGGAACCGCAGAGGACCAGACCACATCGATCACATCGGAGGACATGCCCCACCAGTAATGCAATGCTTTCTTGGCATCGGATTTTTCTTCGGTATTCCAGATCCCGTTCTGTACATTTCGAATGATCCGTTCGTAATATTTTCCCCAGTTCCATGCCGGAAATGCCAGATTGACAGGTGTTTCTCCGTTGACGCGGAACAGACCAAACTGTCGGGTGATCTTGCGCGGAATGATCATATCCTGATGGGAGATATAAGTAGCTCCCAGCGCATATAGTTTTCCTGTGAGGTCGACATGCTCATTTTCTTTCAGGGTGGACCATTCCAGATATACTTTTGCTTTCGGGTTTACCATTTTGACACCCAGAGCAAAGGCATTGATATTGGCAGTCATGCCGTAGATCGGATAGTCCGCGATGTAGCCGATTTTGTCCGTGTCTGTCATAACGCCTGCCAGAACGCCGATCAGAAATTTGGCTTCATACATACGTCCGTAGTAAGTGCGGATATATTTATGAGAAGCGTTCAGGGAACAGTTCAGGATCTTTACTTCCGGGTGGTCAACCGCAGCGCGCAGGCTGGCACTTAAAAATTCCGGTGATGTGGTAAAAATCATTTCATTGCCATCGGCGATTGCCTGTTCAATGGCAGCAATAGCATTGTCTGTTCCGGAAATGTTGTCATAAGCTTTAGTCTGTACACTGCCATGAAAAGCATCTTTCAGGTACAGACGACCAAGTTCATGGGCATAAGTCCAGCTGGAAGTCTCCGGTGTCTTTCTGTTAATAAATGCAATATGTGTGATATTTTCTTCATCGGTACCGGTGAGCAGTTTGGTAAAGATATTTTTCTTCTGTTCCGGTTCCGGATCATATTTGACCGAAGGTTTCTCTTTCGTATCGTGGAGTTCGATCTCTGCCCACATTTTTTTCAGATTTTCCTTGATCTCAGAAGGCGTCTCATCGGAAAGCTGGCTGTAATCAAACAGATCCAGATAGATGAGCAGAGCGTCTCCAATGGTCATATTCAGTTTGTTACCGCCCAGTTCCCGGAACGCATCGGCAAAACGGTTGTAGCAGGAACGGAACAAAATGCGGTCGTCCATGCTCCAGCGCTCATAGCGGCTGTGTCCGAGATGGTAGGACAGATGCTGATAGGCACCTTCCTGACTGAAAAACAGGTAATTAATGTTCGTTGCATTATAAAAATCCAGAAATTCGTAGTAAATACGGCTCTCTTTCGTATCTTCCCTTGCAGGGATGATCCTTGTGACGTAGCCGGGAACACTGATCGCTCCAAAATATTTCAGAACGCTGACACGTTTGTTGCCTTCCTGCACATAATATTGGTTCATGTATTCATAAGCAACAATGGGTTCACGGATACCTTCCTGTAAATGTGCATCGCAGAGTGCGGACCATTTGGCAGCAAATTCTGTACCTTCGCCGAGGATTGGCATAAAATTCGGGGCAAAGGAGGAAGAACGTCCATAGGTTTTGGTTCCGATGATCAGTTCTGTTGGGATATCCACCAGACCTAATGGAACTTCACCGCTGATGTCTACATGTTCCAGAATCGTGTCTAAAGCGGGCATTTGGGTCGGCAGTTTCTGTGCTGTTCGGTTCTGTAAGTCTTTTTTGCCTGCCCTTGCGGCAGCTTTGTAATGCTCCATCGACATATCGATCACTCCTATCGTTTATTGGCTGTCACGGAAAAATGAAATAATGTTTTGGATTTAAAAGTTTCTCCTGCTTTTAAGATAACAGATGGGAAATTCGGGTGGCTGGTTGCATTTGGAAAATGCTGTGTCTCTAAGCATGCGCTGCCGTATGCCGGGTAGCAGATGCCGTTTTTGCCATGTTCTGCCGGAGACTGTGCCGGTACATATAACTGCACGCCAGGCTGGTCGGTAAAGCAGGTCAGGCGGATGCCGGATTCTTCTGCATACAGAGTAGCTGCTTCCTTCAGACCGCTTCCGTTTAATACAAAGTTATGATCGTAGGTTTTGGAATATTTTAACTGCGGATGATCTGCAAAAATATCCTGTCCGATCGGTTTCGGAGTACGGAAATCAAACGGTGTGCCTGCTACGTCGGAGATTACACCGGTGGTGAGGTCGTTTTCATCAGTTTCGGTATACTGGTCAGCATTGATCATCAGTATATGCTCCAGAACAGATCCGGAAGCTTCGCCATTTAAGTTAAAATAAGAATGGTTTGTCGTGTTGAATACGGTATCCTGATCACTGGAAGCTTCGTAGGAGATGGAAAGTTCATTGTCCTCACTCCATGCATAGGTCACGCTCATTGTCAGTGTGCCCGGATAACCTTCTTCTCCGTCCGGTGAAACACGGGTAAAACGAACGGTGTTGCCAACCTGTGCAGATTCCCAGTTGTAGTAGTGGAAACCGCGGGTGCCGCCGTGCAGGTGGTTTGGTCCATTGTTGATTACCAGATGATATGTTTTATCATTTAATGTGAACGTACCTTTTTCAATACGGTTTGCATGTCGGCCGACAACGGCACCGAAACTTGCCTGATCTTTTTCATATTCAGCAAGGGTGTCATAGCCAAGGCATACATCACGCAGAGTGCCAGTTTTGTCCGGAACACAGATATTTACCACGCGGCAGCCAAAGCTGGTTATGGTAACATATGCGCCGGATGTGTTTTCCAGACGGTAAAGAAAAGCTTCTTCTCCGTCATTTGTGATTCCAAAAGAACTTTTTGTAATATTCATTTCAAAACCCTCATTCTTTCTGTTTTAAGTTAGGTAAATGTATCTATAGTATACGCGCAGGTGACAGGTGCTGACAAGTAAAATCTTTTGTGGTATACTGTTTTTCATGAATACGAATAAAAATACAGATAATGAAATGATGAACACACAGGTGAAAAAAGTGGATGCAATGCATCCGGATATGGATATTATGCGGGAAGCGGGAGAAATTATCCGTCAGGGTGGACTGGTTGGATTCCCGACAGAGACCGTATATGGATTAGGAGCAGACGCGTTACTGCCGGAAGGGGCGAAACGAATTTATGCAGCAAAAGGGCGTCCGTCAGACAATCCATTGATCGTGCATATCGCAGATTTTGAAGCACTGAAGAAAATTACTTCTTATATTCCGCCACAGGCAAAGGCTCTGGCAGATGCATTCTGGCCGGGACCGCTGACCATGATTTTTCAGAAAAGTGATGCGGTTCCGTATGAGACGACCGGCGGGCTGGACACGGTAGCCGTTCGTATGCCGTCCCATCCGACGGCGCTGGCTCTGATCCGGGAAGGCGGCGGTTATATCGCTGCGCCGAGCGCGAATACTTCAGGTAGACCGAGTCCGACGCTGGCAGAGCATGTATACGAAGATCTGAAGGGAAAAATCCCGATGATCCTGGATGGCGGAGCGGTTGGCATTGGTATTGAGTCAACGATCATTGATCTGAGCGAAGAAATCCCGATGATTCTGCGCCCGGGTTATATTACAAAAGAAATGTTGTCGGAAGTGATCGGAGAAGTAAAGGATGATCCGGGATTTGCCAGTGCAGATCCAAATGTACATCCGAAAGCTCCGGGCATGAAATACAGACATTATGCACCAAAGGCAAATCTGACGATCGTATCCGGAGAAGCTGGGGCAGTGATCGAGCGCATCAATGCGCTGACACAAGAGCATCAGCAAAAAGGAGAAAAAGTCGGAATCATATGTACAGATGAGAGCCGTTCACAGTATGTCGGTGATGTGATCAAAAGCACCGGCAGCAGACAGGATGAAGATAGCATTGCACAGCATTTGTATGCTATTTTGCGTGATTTTGATGATATGGATGTGGATGTGATCTTTTCTGAAAGTTTTGCCACTCCGCGTATCGGTCACGCGATTATGAATCGTCTGCTGAAAGCTGCGGGACATCAGGTGATCGAAGTTTAGCTGGAGGTGACAATTTGGAAAAAATCGAGAAGATAATCTTTGCGGGGAAACGGGCAATCTGCCGGGAACCGATGGCGGCTGCAATC
The DNA here is from genome assembly GCF_003122485.1 of Eubacterium ramulus. Taxonomy (GTDB): domain Bacteria; phylum Bacillota; class Clostridia; order Lachnospirales; family Lachnospiraceae; genus Eubacterium_I; species Eubacterium_I ramulus_A. The sequence continues at coordinate 4,058 of NZ_JRFU01000126.1, read as the reverse complement.
TTGCAGCGGGAACATCTGAATTTTCCGGTGGAGATACTGGCGCGGGGCATTGTAGTATTATTTCCGGAACCGCTGAATCAGAAAGCAGAAGCTGTAATGATCAGTAATGGGATTACACTGGAAAATTATATGTCCAGTCAGCTGGAACCGTCTGATTTTGGGGAACATACACTGGTTCTGACCTTTGACCAGGCAGCAAAAGAGAAAGTGCTGGAGATGGAAGGCGCACAGAATGTGGAAGTGCTGACAGAGCTGACCGGTGATGAGCTGGAAATTCTGGATCCGTATGGGGCAGAGCTGGTGACTTATGGTATTTGTTATGAGACGTTGTCGAATACGATACATAAATTGGCAGAAATATTGAACGAAGAATATGACAGAAACGAAAACGAATGATGGAATAAAGAAAAAATCGGTTAGTCCATATAGGACTCTTTCTGAAAATGAAAGAGAGCAGGCTATTTTTTCCTGGTAAGCGATTGTTAGCTACCGGGACAAAATAGCCTGCTTTCTTTTTCAATACGTACAATTTAGCCACAAGAGAAGTTAAATATTCCTAAAGTATATTTTCCAGTCCATACAATGCCGCACCCAGTGCGCCCACAATTTCCGGTTCCTCAGAGATAAAAAGCGGCGCCTTCAACTGTTCTTCCAGCACCTTAACCACGCCCGGATTTTTTGCAACACCACCAGTCATCATAAACCTTGGTTCCAGTCCAACACGGCGCATTAGTGAAATGGCTTTCGCGGCGATGGCCATATGAATGCCGTGGGCGATATCAGAAGTTTCTTTATTCCGGGCGATCAGTGAGATAACCTCCGATTCTGCAAACACGGAACACATACTGCTGATCTCAATATTTTCTGTAGATTTCAAAGACAGTGGTCCCAGTTCTGAAATATCCACTTCCAACGTCCGTGCCATCATTTCCAGAAAACGTCCGGTTCCGGCGGCACATTTATCATTCATGACAAAATCAGTCACATCCCCTTTTTCATTCAGATGGATCGCTTTGCTGTCCTGTCCGCCGATATCAAGAATCGTGCGGATTTCCGGATTCAGATAATGTGCACCTTTTCCGTGACAGCTGATTTCTGTTACGTTTTCATCTGCAAACGGAATGCTGACACGTCCGTATCCGGTGGACACGATTTTGGTCAGATCAGAGCGCTGTAGGTTTGCCTTCTGTAAAATTTCTTCTAAAATGCGCTGTGCACTTTCGCCGCTTTTAGCTCCGGTGCGGATGACCGCGGAAGCAACGATTTCACGATTACCGTTTAAGATAACAGCGTTTGTGGAAGTGGAACCGCTGTCAATTCCCATGACATAGACAGGTGCATCCGTTGTATTAGCTGTTTTTGCATTTGCAGTATCGGAAACGGCATCTTGTGTTTCAGTAGAATAGTTTTCTGACTGCTGTCGTTTATTTTTAAATAACATAGATTCTCCTTTTTGTGCACGTAAGGATTCTAAAAATGCTTCCAGTCGGGTTAAAATCTGACCGCCGCACTGAGCGGTAGCATCGGTTTCGATTTTCAGAATCGGCAGGTTAGATGTTTCGTGCAGTTTGGTATATTCGTAAGCATAAATATCACAAAATTTAACGGTGTGGTAAATAATGCCGTCAATGCGATCTTCATAGGCTTCCAGAATACGTTGGCGGTTGGATGCGGCAGCCATACGCATGCAGGGAAGCTGATCTAACAGAGCATGTGCATAGGCAGGCAGAATCTGTTCAGAATTCAGGTCGTAGCTGCGCTGGATGCCGGTGCAGGTCAGATCCAGTGTGATCTCTGCCTGATGATCGGTGATGAGCTGACGGATCTCACTGCCCGGACGGGCACCAACAAGGGCGATATGAAGACCATTCATCGGTGAATCGGCAGTTGGGTTATCAGCTAAGCCAGATGAGATGGAGGTGTGATCGACAGGAGCTGTTGTCTGATAAGCAGTTGCATCGAAATTCTGAGCATCATTTGCCGTTTTCTGTTTTGTATCATGTTTTTTGCCAGTTTCAATCAGTTTTTGTTCATCAGCACATTCTCTGCAAATTTCCAACAACTTCTGCTCCGAAAAGGTTTTTCCAGAAAAATCCGCATAGGCATCAATGAGTTTTTGCAGCTGTTTCGTATAAAGCGTCACAGCAAAATCATTGATCTTGCGCGGCAGATCCAGACAGAAGAAAAATTTATCCGGAAACTGCTGACATAAAATATCATACAGTCGGCGGGAACTGTCGCAGCAGGAGGTAAAGACCATTCCTTCATAATCCTGCTTTTCAAATTCTTCCAGAACCGCTTTGGAGAAGGAACACATATTTGGGTGCATCAGGGCATCTGCCTGGGTGAAATTCGTTACATGCGGTTCCAGACAGACAAGCTCTGTGCCGAACGCCTGCAGCAATTCTTCCGGGACATATTTACAAAAATAAGCCAGCATTATGCCTCCTCCTTTCGCTGTTTTAATACTTCTAAAAATGCTTCAAATCGGGTGCGGATCTGTCCGTCGTGACTGTTTCTGCGGTCCATGCCGTCTCCATCCAGGATCAGAAGAGGAATATCTTTTTTATCCAGTTCTTCTTTTAACAGCATGACGCCGCCGGAGGACTGTTTGCATCCCCAGTGACAGAAATTGATGACGCCGTCAGACTGCAGATCCTGTGCCAGTTCCGATACCAGTGCTGCTTTTCTCTCATAAGGACCGTTGTAGACATTGTGGATCATTTTGTCTGCCAGAGCTTCCAGCGGATGTTCGGTATCCAACGGCGCGCGGTAATCCAGATTCATTTCAATCGCCTGAATCTGATAATCATCAGTGAGATTAAAGTACTCCTTTAAAGTTTCCTGATAATAAGGCAGTAGGTGAACCCAGAGAATGTTGGTGCCATGAAATTCCGGTGCAGCTGCGGTTTCGGCTTCCATCTGCTGATAAAAATGAAGGATTTCCGGTGTGCCAATATTCATATGTGACGCAAACAGCATATACATTTGCATAGTCAGCGTAGATGGATAATGATGCGTCCGCAGATTTTTTAAGCAGCGTTCATAACAGGCTTTGGATGCATTTTCCCGTTGTAAAATAGGAACCAGTTCTTCTTCCTGAAATTTTTGGTGGAAGGTATCTTCCAGCATGGCAATCAGTTCTTTTAACTGTTCCGTGACATAGGCTTTTGCATCCGGTGTATTGTACTGCGGGACATCGATCAAAAAGGACGGCACCTGATGTTTTTCAGACAGATGTCGGAAAGTGTTGATATTTCCGTCGCAGATGGTAGAGGTTGTTACTGCAAAAGCTGCCGGCGGGATGATGCAGCTGTCGATGGCGCCGATGAAATTTTTATGGTAGGAGCACAGGGTGGATGCAAGACCTTCATTTTCGGCATAATCCAGAAAATAATCTTCGATGGTGAAGCCGGATAAAAAAGAGGACAGACATTCAATGGACAGACTGTGCAAGCCAAAGCACTGTAGCAGTTCCACCGGAGCAAAAATATTTGCCCAGACGGAGGTCTCCGGGTGCTTTAAAGCAGCCAGAACTTCTCCAACCGCATAGGTATTTAAATACTGGTAAGCGCCGGGCATTCTTTTGTCAGCCAGATGCTTACTGCGAAACTGCTCCAGAGCCAGTCCGGCTTTGATCATGCGGAAAGCTGCCAGCGGATGGTCGGGAGCATATTTTTTTATGATATTTCCATAAGTACGAATTACTTCCATAAATTTAATGTTTACCTCAGTCGAAATTGAGACTTCCACTTTTTCACATGATGAACAATAACAAATCATTCCTGGTGGGAGTGCTGCGATTTCTTTAAAATCTTGTCATAAGTTTCATTTTGTTTTTTTCGATAGCATTTTACAGGAAAACGGGGAAAATGGCAAGATGACAGGCAATGAGTCGATATGTGTGAAATGCAGAGAACATTTGGATGTAAATCAACCATACTTACAACCATTTAAGAAAATTTTAACTGTAAACACAGGAATGGTTATGGTAAACTATAAGAAATATGGATTCAAGTCGAACGCACGTGAGACTTGGTGCGTGATTCTGGTCAGCG
>NZ_JRFU01000125.1 GCF_003122485.1 Eubacterium ramulus | reverse complement strand
GTCATTGCAGATATCGTAAAAGAGCAGGGTGGAAAACCATTCCTGACAGACTGCAATACTTTATATGTAGGAAGCCGTAAAAATGCAGTAGATCATCTGGAGACGGCTTACATGAATGGATTTACCCCATATGCAACCGGATGTCCAGTGATCATCGCAGACGGACTGAAAGGTACCGATGAGGCATTAGTTCCAGTGGACGGCGAATATATCAAAGAAGCAAAAGTAGGACGTGCGCTGATGGATGCAGATATTCTGATCTCCCTGACTCATTTCAAAGGTCATGAGGCAACCGGTTTTGGCGGTGCTATCAAAAATATCGGTATGGGCGGCGGTTCCCGTGCAGGTAAAATGGATCAGCACAGCGCCGGAAAACCATATGTACGCCGCAGACTCTGTGTAGGTTGTGGTATGTGTACAAGAGTCTGTGCCCATAGTGCGATCACCATTGATGAACGCAAGGCAGAGATCAATCATGAAAAATGTGTCGGATGTGGAAGATGCGTCGGTGTCTGTCCGAAAGATGCAGTCACACCGGAATTTTCTGAGTCCAACGATATCTTAAACTGCAAAATGGCAGAGTATACACTGGCAATCTGCAAAGACCGTCCGTGTTTCCACATTTCACTGATCTGCGATGTGTCACCGAACTGCGACTGCCATGCGGAAAATGACCGTCCGATCATTCCAAACGTCGGTATGCTGGCATCCTTTGATCCGGTCGCTCTTGATATGGCGTGTGCAGATCTGTGCAATCAGCAGCCGGTACTTTCAAACAGTGTGCTGGCAGAGAATATGGAGCAGCATAAGCATGAGCATGGTGACTGCGACTGTGAGCATGGACATGATCATTTCTATTTCACACATCCGGATACCAACTGGAGAAGCTGCATTGAGCATGCGGTAAAAATAGGACTTGGTACGGATCAGTATGAATTGATCGAAGTATAAAAAGAGCATTGTGATCTGAAGAACAGAGCGTTTTAACTGGATGTTGAACAGCTACATGCCAGATTGAGAAAAATGCGATTTGGGAAAGGAAAAAGAAGAAGGAGAAACAAAGGAAAGCATGAGTCCACAGGATAAAGTAGAGCGGGTGTTAAAGGAGATTCATGTCACTTTTTCCAAAAGTGAGATGATGGACGGACATCCGGATAAAGTAATTATCGACCGAAAGAAATTTCTGGGATTGCTGGATCGTCTGAATCAGGGGATTTACGATATGATGGATCAGTACGAGCAGACACGTCAGAGCCGGAACAACGCGGAGCGGGCATTCCGCAAAAAGGGCGATGAGATCATTGAGGCGGCAAATGCCAATGCGGAGGATGTGTACGCAGCATCTGTTATTTACACTGCGGATATGATCGGAGCTATCCGTGATCTGATGGATCAGACCAACGATTCCATGAATGATCTGTTTATGCAGTTTAAAAAAGATCTGCGGGAGCAGAAGGACAAGCTGCAGTCCCATGAAAATGAATTGCAGGGACAGCTTGCAGACCTGGCAGATACGAAGAAATACCTGTCTATTATTGATGATATCAATCGTCAGCGGGCACGGAAAAACCGCGATCTGGAGGCAGAAAAAGAGGCTGGTGTACAGTATGCCCGAAATATGATGTATATTCCGCCATCCGAACCTGACATTAAAGTAAACGAGCAGTACTTTGAAAACTCCGGAACAAAGAGACCGGAGGATATCTTATCGGATGGGGCACCGGCAGAAAAACCGGATATCAAGATCAATACCGATGCGGCTTATTTTAAGTGGAAAGCCAGTCAGGAGGCACAGCAGGCAGAGCCGGAAACAGAAACTCAGGAACATCCGAATCCGGAATTTCCGGATGAAGCGTCTATACGCCGTGCGGTACTGGAGGACGAGTTTGCACAGGAACAGGAGCAGCATCCACATCGGAAAAAAGAAAAACGGGATGCAAGTTCCATTTTAAAAGATCTGATTTTCGGTAAAGAAGAATAGGAGGGATTCCCTTGAACAATATTTTAGTATGCGATGATGACACTTCCATCGTTGATTCCATTGAAATTTATCTGCAGCAGGAAGGGTATCAGGTTTTTAAGGCATATGATGGCGTGCAGGCGCTGGAAGTGCTGAAAAAAGAAGATATTCAGCTGGTGATCATCGATGTGATGATGCCGCGTTTAGATGGAATCCGTGCAATTTTAAAAATTCGTGAAGAAAGTAACATGCCGATCATTGTTCTGTCTGCAAAGACCGCAGATTCGGATAAGATTCTGGGCTTGAATGTAGGAGCGGACGATTATGTGTCGAAACCGTTTAATCCTCTGGAGCTGGTGGCGCGGGTAAATTCCCAGATGCGCCGTTATACAAAGCTTGGAAATGCAACCGAATCCAGCAAAGTATTTCAGACGGGCGGACTTGCCATCAACGATGATCTGAAGGAAGTAACTGTGGACGGGCAGAACGTGCGTCTGACACCGATCGAATACAATATTTTACTGCTCCTAGTGAAAAATCAGGGCAAAGTATTTTCCATCAACCAGATTTATGAGAGCATCTGGAATGAGGAAGCCATCGGCGCAGACAATACCGTAGCGGTACATATCCGTCATATCAGAGAAAAAATTGAGATTAATCCAAAAGATCCTCAGTACCTGAAAGTAGTTTGGGGTGTTGGATACAAGATTGAGAAAATAGAACCGAGGTAGTCGATGGAACAGAACAGAAAGCGTTATTCATCTCTGGCAAAGGCGATTGTGATCGGTCTGCAGATGATCGCGGCGGTGCTGGCTTCGGTCAGCATTGTGCTGTTCAGCACCTGTGTCAATCAGAATATGCTGAATATGGGAGATCTGCAAAATTCCTCTTTTGTGGAATCCGGATATTTTGAGCGTACCTTTTCAAAACAGATGCTGCAACTGTTGGATTATCTGAACCTGAAGGAGCAGTTTGAGACAGATGGCGTTTATGATGAAAATCGTCCTGAAACAGTGAATGCTTCTCAGGAGCGGATCTCAGATTACAAAATCTACAACAACAAATACGATCAGAATAATACCAATGTGTATTACTGGCTTGGAGATCTGAAAGATGGCACATATGTGACCAATATGCATGATGTTGAAAAACAGGAGGATGCTTATGAGAAAGCAGTCAATTATGGTCGGTATCTGAGCTATAACAACAAAACCTTCCGTTTTGAGACGAATATCGGTGGAATTGAAAACAATTATTATCAGAATATGGCGCAGTATAATGAGCTGCAAAAAGGCGATTATACGCTGATCGTTGCCGTGGATGTGAACTTTCCACAGGAAGATGATCTTGCGGTGGCAAAACGGGAATTTGACAAATTATTCCCATGGGCGCAGCGGAGCCTTGTACTGGCAGCAGTTGGTCTTATCGTCTGGTTAGTGGGACTGTGTTATATGACCGTGGCAGCTGCAAAACGAAGTGAGGATAAGGAAATTCATCTGGCAAATTTTGATAAGCTGCGGACGGAAATCCCGATTGCCCTGCTATTTGTATTCAGTGTGGCATTGGCGGCACTTGGCATGCGGGTACATCATCAGGATTACGGTGTCATGGGGCGCATGGTAATCGTTGGTACGTTTACGGTACTGGGCGACTGTGCATTTATGGGAATGTACTTAAGTCTGGTGCGCCGTGTCAAAGCGGATACGTTTTTTGAAAACAGTTATCTGCACTGGTTGATCGTCAACCTGAAGGATACCCTGCATAACCGTTATCTTGGGAACAGAATGACTCTGGTCATCTGGGGAATTGTACTGGCAAATGTTGTAGTCGCATATCTGGCATTTCACTGTGGATTTATCTGGGCATATATTTTGCTGATCATATTCCTGCTGTTTACGCTGATCTATTTTTCACAGCGTGTCATTCAGCGGCGGAAAATATTGGAAGGAATTGATCAGATCACGCAGGGAAAATTTGATTATAAACTGAATCTGGAAGAGTATCAGGGAGACGAATATCAGCTGGCAGAGGGCATTAACCATATCAGCGAAGGTCTGGCAAATGCTATTGGTGAGAGTGTGCGGGATGAGCGCATGAAAGCAAATATGATCACAAATATTTCCCATGATATCAAGACACCGCTGACTTCCATCATCAATTATATTGGTCTGCTGCGCCGGGAAAAAATCGATAACCCGAATGCAGAATCGTATATTGAAGTGCTGGAATCCAAAGCGATGCGGTTAAAACAGCTGATGGAAGATCTGGTGGATGTATCACGTATTTCCTCCGGTAATGTGATCTTACAGATGGATGACATCGATCTGGTGGAACTGGTGCGTCAGACCGGTGGTGAATTTAACGAGAAACTGGAGCAGAAAGGCTTAAACGTGATCAGTAAGTTCCCGAAGGAAGCGGTGATGATCTATGCAGACGGACGGCAGCTGTGGCGTGTGATCGGAAACCTGTATAACAATACGTCAAAATATGCGATGCCGGATACCCGCGTGTATGTGGAAGTGGCAAAGGATGGTTACGAAGCATCTTTTACTATGAAAAACATATCGGAAAAACTGTTGAATGTGGATGCGGATGCACTGGCAGAACGGTTTGTACGGGGGGATGAATCCCGCAGCACCGAAGGAAGCGGTCTGGGACTGTCTATTTCAAAAATGCTGACCGAACTGATGGGAGGCAAATTTGAGATCAGTCTGGAGGATGATCTGTTCCGGGTGAAAGTTACGTTTCGGTGTAAAGAATAGCCGGAGTAAACCTATAAAAATTCAAGAATGCTCCGGCATTCTTGTTGCGAGGTGCGCGTCATG
>NZ_JRFU01000124.1 GCF_003122485.1 Eubacterium ramulus | reverse complement strand
AGAATTACACGAGAGTGTGAGTTCTTGAATAGAAAAAGAAACGTGTTTGAAGGAATCATTGACAATCGCAGTTTTTTTCAGAACATACGTGGCGATCTGCTTGTTTCCGGTGAGAGAGCCAGTGATCAGGAAATGATCCTGAATCTGGTGGAAAGCTGTATGGAAAAAGCAGACATGCCCATCATTTTACTTTCCGGTCATCAGGGTGTGTTTACAGAACTTCAGAGACGGAGAACACAGGACGCGTTTTCAAATGTGAGAATTGCAAGCCCATCAGAAAAAACGTACCATCCGTTTCTTGGAATGTCAAAGCAGCAGATCCAGAGATTTGTCAGCCTTGCAGCAGAGAAAATGGGAATCGGAGTTTTAATCGGAAAAGTAATGATTTATACAGCGGCATTGCTGGATATCGTTGCTGCAAAATATCCGGTTTCTCTGCCGGCTATGGCAGGTCTGCTGCAGGAAGATGACGATGTGATCTCAGAGGTTGCAATGGAATGTGGTCTTTCCAATGTGGTGGTGGATAACATCAGAAGCAATCATGAGGCAGGCATTGTTCTGAGAAGAATCTGTGGAAAACTGGAGGAAGTATTTGAGGAAGTCTATACGCCCGGAAGTGATACGGGTTACAGTTTTGCAACAGGTATCAGAGATCATGGTAGACTGTTTGCTTTCTATACTGCTTCCAGAGATTATCAGATCTTAAATACCTGTTTGAAAGAAGAACTGTACAACTGTCTGAAACAGGGAACCCGTCTGAGAGTGATCCTGGATGAGATGATCTTTGAAAATGAAGAAGATGAATTACTGAGATATCTTCTGAGAGAAAAAATGCAGGGACGGATCGAGCTGATGTTTCTGGCACAGAATCCGGTGAAATGGCTCCCGGAGGCAGCAGATCTGGCATTTGTCAATGTTGTGATGTTTCCACAGCAGACACCTGCTGCTACCGATCTGGTGTCAGAACGATTATTCAGTACCTATCAGTATTATTTTCCGGCACCGACGGCAGGCACACCGCCGCATCTGCTTTTTACCTTTCAAAAAGCAGTCAACTGGCAGATCCAGTCAGAACAGCGTCTGCGTGTGCAAAGTAATGATTTGTACCAGGCACCATCCCGCTGGGGACCAGTTGTTGATTATCTGGCAGTGAAAACCATGGAAAGTGACAACATTTTTCTGGTTCCGTTGGAAGATTTTATGCAGTCCGGAGCAAGGTATCAGTTAACAAATAAGGAGGGGAACATGAAAAATGAGACGTAGACGAGATATTTTTGGAAATGGATCGGGCAGAATGTCTGGAATCCGTAATTTGTCACCGGCACAGCTTGTGACAAGAATCCTGGGAATTTTATCTGTGATCCTGGCAATTGTGATGGTGGTAAACCTGAACCGGATTATGGCGGCGATGGCCGTATTTGCAGCAAAAATCTGTTCCTATGGTGTGATCGCATTTGTTGTGATCGCTGTGATAGCATACCTGCTTCTCCGTTTGCGTTGGAGAATCAGAAGTCGATTTTGGAGGTGGTAATAATGGGTTATGAGATGTGGGAAATCTGGATGGCAATCAGACGTTTTCTGATTGGATGGGCAGTAGCGTTAGGTATTCTGTTTGTGGCAAGCTGTATCCGTTATCACGCTTTTATTGCAGAAGCATTTGTAAGTCATACCGGAGTATTGATCAATGGCATTATGCCGATACTGCTCATACTGTTTGGAATAGGATATGCCCTGAAAACGGTATTCAGATAAATAAAAACAATAACTGATAAATAAGAAACAAAAACGACAGAAAAACATCATAAAGGAGTTTATGAAATGGCAAGAAATAATAAAGAAAAAAATAAACCAGTGATCGGTATGGATTTTGGTAACTGCTATTCCTTCCTGAGTTATATTTCAGATTTTGACGGTAAAACCAGACTTGGCGGAAACGTACATGATCTGCTCCCCGGTGGATTAAATGAAGGAATCCCGAGCGTGTTCTTTTATTCAAAAGTAGCAGGTACTCTTTGTGGAGAAACAGCAGTGCGCGGACGCGCAAAGCCTGTGCAAAACAGAATTAACCGCCTGAAGCGTCATCTTGGAGAAACAATGACACTGGATGGCAGAGAGATTTCTTACGATGAAGCAATTACAGAGGTTATTCAGCATTGTGTGAGATCTGCGAATAAAAAGCTTCAGTCAGGCTGGCAGATGACAACAAATGAGATTGCCCTGAGCTATCCGGCAACTTATACCAGCGCACAGAGACAGAGACTGATCGAACTGGCAGAGAAGGCATCTCTTGCCGATGGAACACAGGTACATGTAAGTGGCACCATTGCGGAACCGGCAGCGGCAGGACTGGATTATCTGTCCAGATTTGGCTCTGACAAAGAAACCACCGTGTTAGTGTACGATTTGGGTGGAGGAACCTTCGATCTTGCACTGGTTGCGTTGTATCCCAAGGGAAGAACAAATGGTGACGGAGATTATTATTATGACATTTTGGCCGTAGACGGTCTGGAAGATGTAGGAGGTGGAGAGTTTGATGAAATTATGTACCAGTTAATAGAACAGAAGCTGCAGGTTCCATTGAACCCGTCTCACAAAGCCGCACTTCGGGCAGAAGCTGAGAAGATAAAAAAGGATTTAACGTTCGATGCCTATGCAGATGCGGAAGTGCTTTATAACAACGAATATCTGACGGTACGTGTCACACGTGAAGAATTTGAGACCGCTTCCAGAGAGTTGCTGATGAGAACCATTGAAGCGACCAAAAAAATGTTTGAAAGACATTCCAATCAGAAGCCGGAGACAATTATCTTAACCGGTGGAGCAAGTCAGATGCCGATGGTCAAACGCGCATTGGAGGAGGCATTTCCGGAATATAAGGGGGATGAAATGAAACACAAGGAAGATAAAATCCAGATTTCAAATCCAAGCCGTGCCATTGCCGATGGTGCAGCACGTTATGGTACAGCAGAAGCAATGAATGATATTGCTGAAAAGGCAGAAGCTGTTTCTGTTGTTCAGACACGAGTAGGATATGACCTTGGAATCCGATTTTATCATAGTGTCGATGATGAGAGCGGTTATATTTCTACCTATATCCCTGCAGGAACACCGATTCCGTATCAGGCAGCTTACCAGAATTCAACGACACTCCATGAAGATCAGAGATATTCCGGATTTACTGTTTACGAAGCAAATAAGGCACATCCGGATTCAGAACAGGTGGCAGAGGATTACACCGAGATCATGAAAGTCTCTCTGGATCATGGAAGAGAAGTCCCGAAAGGCACCCGCAACGAGAGCCGCCTTTGTATTGATAAATTGGGAGTACTGACGATTGAAGCGCGAGAGGCAGATCACCCGGAGAAACCGATCAAGAGTACTGTGGAACTGAAAAATCTTAGTAAATCATAAAAACGGGAGGATAAATGATGGCCAGATCAGAAAAATCAGAGAATAAAAACAGAGTATTAGGATTGGACATTGGTAATGGATACGGCTATGTATCCCTGTTGGAAAACCCGAAGAACGATCCGATTCCGCTGCTTCCAGCTTCCCTTTCCACACAGGGAATGCCAACAACGGCCTATGTGAAGCCGCCGAATGGAGAACAGATCGATGTCTTTTCTGATGGCAGAGCAGCAGAACAGAAATACGCAAGAACCCCACAGCAGCTTGTGTATGCGGCAAAAACCCGTTTGCCGGAACTCACACTTAAGATTCCGGGAATTGAAAGACCGGTACAGGCAGGTCACATTTATGCGGCAGCAGCACATGATCTGCTTGTGTTGGCAGAAAAGGAGCTTGCAAATAAAGGCATTCCACCGGTTTATGACGTGGTGTTCACATTCCCTGCAGCATTTGCCGACAATGTGCCTGTGTTGGAAATCATGCAGGAAAATCTGGGAAAGGTTGAGATAAATGGAAAACCGATTCAGGTGTTGAGCAGACTGCCGGAGCCTGCAGCAGTAGCAATCGATTATCTCCATTACATGCAGCATATTGCGCCGGAGCAGATCCGCATCAAGAAAAATGAGTTTACGGTACTGGTATATGACTTAGGACATGGGACCTTCGATACTGCTATCGTGACGGCTCAAAGTGAGGGAACTCCGTACAAAATGCATGCGAAAGACGGACTGGAGGAAGTCGGTGGAAAAGACTTTGACAACGTCTTATATCAGGAACTTTTATCTGTATTGCAGAAACAGTATGGATTTGAACCTCAGAATGAGATCCAGAGAGCGGAAATCATGCGTGAAGCCGTCAAGGCAAAAATTGCTTTGACAGACGATAACTCTTATTTGGCATCTGTCATGAATCAGCAGAATGAATACTGTGAGGTGGAGATCACCAGAGAACGCTTTGAAAAGCTGAGCGAGCCGCTGGTATTTCAGACGCTGGAAGTCGTGCAGAAGATGCTGGAGGAAGCGGAAGAAAAAGGGATCACAATTGATGCAATCGTTCTTTCGGGCGGCGGAAGCAAAGTTCCTATGATCCGCGCAAGTCTGGAAAAACTGGTGGAAGATAAATATCCGATCATCATGCACAGACCGAGTGAGGCAGTGTCTTTCGGTGCATCCCGTTTTGCCGGTGCATCACGCTTTGGATATGGCGATGGCGTTGCACATAAGGAAGATGCAGAGGAGGAATCGGAAAACAAAGAAATAGAAACAGAAGAAAAAAAACCGGTTACAGAGGAGGAAGACGACAATGTGAAAAATACAAATCCAGTACTGGAGCAGCAGACCGACCGCTGCTATGGCATCTGGTATCCATCAGCAGGCAAGCTGGAAGGCGAGATTCGTTTTCTGGTAACCAGTGGACAGACAAGACCGTTCCGCTCAGAACCCATCTCATTTGTCAGCCAGTCATCCAGAATTGTGATCAAGGTTTTCCAGTCCAAAGAGAAGAATCAGGTGCTGGAGACAGATGCAGAACACAACTGTGACGGCATTGTTTGGATTCCATTTCACGTAAAAAAAGGAACAAAGTACAACTTAACGTTAACAGCACAGGAAAACTACGGAGTGCAGGTAGATATCCATAGTGATAACGGCGAACATTATACAAAATCAACTACAGATGAGTGGAAAAAACTGACAGATGAATAGAAGAGAAGGAGGAATGAAAAATGGCATTTGGAAATTATTATGGCGGTGTAACAAATGAGAAAAATATCTTAGATAAGCTGGCAGAGATGACCAAGGAACTCAGAGAGGTAAAAGTTACGTTAATCAATCCGGAGGTACAGGCAGAACAGATCAAGTATCAGGTAATCAACGAGGCAAAAGCAGAGGCAGACAAGCTGATTAACGAAGCGAAGGCGGAAGCAGAAAAAATCAGAAATGAAGCAAAGGAGGAAGTACGTAAGGAGAGAGAACAGCGCGATAAAAGTGAAGATAAGAGAAAAAAAAGTCTGGATGAATATCTGAACAGCAGACAGATCTGTTACAAGAGAGAAGTGGATATGGATGTAAGACAGTGGTTAGAAAATTATTTTGCAAAAGAAAAACGTGCGGCTGAGATTCATGATGAGATGTGTGCAAATACAAACACTGTTCAGGCAAAGTTTATTGCAGCATTGGAGGACAACATCGAGAAGCTTGAGACTGTGAAGTCAGATTTTTACACAAACATTCATTCCTGGCAGAAATCATTGTATCCGGTGGAGTATGAGCCGATCGCACAGAATTTTCAGGAGCTTTACCGTCTGGTGAATGTAGATCCACTGATCCGTATGGAACTCCTTGCAGAAGGCACATCAACAAATATGCTGAAAGAATTGGAGAAATTAAAAAAAACATTATCTACATTTTTACATCGTTTTGAGAGCTCCCTTCATGGATTAGACATGTATGTATATTACCCGGAAGCAGGTGAGATGTATGACGCTTTGTGGCATCTTCCTGAAAACGAAGCGGATTGCACCGGTGGACACGTTGTTACCTGTATCGTGCCTGGTGTGGCAAGAAAAGCAGCAGATCAGGTTGACGACGATGTGGTGCTGCCGGCAGTTGTCAAGGTTGAGATGAGTAAGGAGGAATAACACATGGATGCAGAACATATTTCCAAATACGAAGCGGCGGCAATGTATGCATATGAAAATACAGCCGCACAGACAGAAGTTACAAAGGAAAGAAATTATCTGATTCTGGATCTGGAGCAGTGCTCCGCAGGTTTTTGTACCTGTGATCAGAAAGAGACAAAGCTGATTCATAACTGGGATACCACACAGACAGATTTATGGGATCTTTGTATCGAAAATTTACAGAAACTGGCAGGTGGAACCGAAAGAGAACAGATTGTTTCTGAACTGGAGTCACAGCGTTCCAGGGCAGACAATATCATGCGTAATTATTTTCTTTCTGACCGCACAGTAAATAAGACATTATATCAGTTTCCCGAAAGTAAGATTACCTGTGCTGCATTCGAAAACGCAATGCAGCCAGTAAAAGAAATGCTGAAAAACCTTATGAACCGGATCAAAGCACAGATTGATGAAGCGACATTGGCAGACACAGGAATTGTTGTTCTGGGACAGGCACAGAATCTGTTCTGGGTAATGTATGAGATCAGAAATTTCTTTTCCGCGGACTCCATGCTTCCGGATGAACGTTTCCTGAATGAAGGATTGGACGTTTCCTATGCAGAGATTGTAGAAAGCGGCATGAACTTAGAAAAAGACAAACACGCTGCACACCATACCTATAAGCTGGTTGTTTTTGATCCGGATAGCCAGTCAGAATCATTTTTACTTTTAGCAGAAAAAGGTCTGGGCGTGCAGAAAGTGTCTTATCTGGAACCCGTTTTGTTCCGTCCAAAGAGTTCCATCGTGCTTCGTATCGACGATGAGAAAAAGGAATACACACTTCCGGATACATGGTTGACGGAGCCGTTGGAATTATTGGATATGGGACTGGAAAAACAGGAGGGAACAGATACCTTGCTTGTTCGCAGACATACCGCTTCAGATGCAGACGAGATGACACACTCTATTCGTTTAGAACAGTAGCTGATCGGACAAAACAGAGAACAGGAAGGTGAGAGACAGATGAATGTACAGAAACGTGAATTATTAAAACGTCAGTTAGAGCGACAGGCAAAGCTGTTTGCGTTGGAAGATGATACAGAAGAAACGGTT
Organism: Eubacterium ramulus; assembly: GCF_003122485.1. GTDB lineage: Bacteria > Bacillota > Clostridia > Lachnospirales > Lachnospiraceae > Eubacterium_I > Eubacterium_I ramulus_A. The sequence goes on along the minus strand of NZ_JRFU01000124.1, from coordinate 8,074 downwards.
GTATCTATTCTGGCAACTTGTTCCGCATTATTACGGGAAGCGGAAAATGCTTTGACCGAGGAGATGACAGCAGAGACATTCGACAATATTTATCCCGGATACATTGGAATTTCAAAGAGAATGAATGCTTTTTATGTCACAAACAAAAGTATGTTTGACAAGAAAGAAACAGAAATGGTGGCGGGTATTCACGCTGCATTTGAGGAAGATATGCAGAAGATGATTCGTAACGTGGAAAACGCAAAAGATTCTTATGCTGAATTGTCTGCTTATCAGACAGAATTAAAGAGAATTCAGGATGCACTTCGTGAGGATGGATATGTCAACGTTGAAAGTTTTTCCAATAAGCTGGAAGCAATGAATCAGCAGTCAGAACAGTTAATGAAAGACTATGACCGTTTCCTGAAAAATGTCAGTCAGGATGTGGCAGAGCTGCAAAATAAAATCGAAACCAGAAGAAAGGCAGGGGGTGTATAAAGCTATGAAGATTCAGTTGCATGCGAAACGAGATGGAATAACAAAACTGGGACCTGGCACACGTTTTGTCGTGTGGACGCAGGGATGCCCCCGCAGCTGTCCGGGATGTATGACAGCGGCAAGTCAGCAGATGAATGGTGGTTTTTCCGCAGATACGAAACAGCTGGCAGAGGAGATTTTACAGTCCGGCAGACATGGACTGACAATCAGCGGAGGAGAGCCGTTTTTACAGGCGAAAGCACTGGCAGACTTAATTCAGGAAGTTCGAAAGAAAACAGATCTGGGCGTGATGATCTACACCGGATTTACCCTTGAAGAACTTCAGGAGGCAGATAACCCGGATTACAACTTGTTACTGGAACAATGTGACCTGCTGGTGGATGGTCCGTACATAGATGAATTAAACGATTCCAAAAACCTCAGAGGATCATCCAATCAGCGTGCCATTCCACTGACAGACCGATATGCAGAATACGCAAAACAGATTGGAACAAAGCCCGCAGAAATAGAAATGTTTTACGAGGAGGAAAAAATCAGAATCGTCGGAGTACCACCCAAAAATATGTTTAAAAAAGTAAAACAGATCGGATTTTAACCAGAGTACCACTCATTAGAAAAGGAGACAGAAATATGAGTTATTACGAGACAGCAGAACAGCGACAGATCAGAGAGCAGAGAAATAGAATTGAGAGACTGACAGCAGAATTGAATGGCACAAGCGCACAGCGTGATGCATTGAGAAGAGAAAGAGAGAATGTGTTACGCCGTGTACAGAGAGAAAACGAACGTCTGTCACGTCAGATTCGTCAGCAACAGCAGGCAGCCGACAGAAAAGTGAGTCAGATGAGTGCGGCAGTACAGCGTCTGGATGCACAGGTAAAAGAACGCGAGCGTTTACAGAATAACAAAATTGAGGCAATGCAGCGCCAGCACAGACAGCAGGTTCAGCGCCTGGAGACAGAACATCAGGAAGCGCAGCAGGAGCTTCAGGCAGAGATTGGCCGCAATCGTCGTGAAATGAGAAGAAGCATCTCACTGCTTCGTGAAGAAACAGATCAGAAAATCCGTGAACAGAAAGAAGAAGCTTCCCGTGCACTGGCTCAGGTAAGCAGCAAACTGGAAGGTCAGATCAATGAGGTAAACAGAACCGTCAATACACTTGCTCAGCAGATCGCAGAGCGTGAAATGGGAGACCGTGAACTGGCAGTATACTGGGCACAGGAAGCGGCACGCATGGTAACACAGATCCGTGAGACCTTTCAGCCTCAGTTGTTAGATGACCGCAAGATCGGACTTCTGGATCGCAAGATCCGTCAGGCAGGCGATGATGTAAAAGGCGGTCAATATCAGTCAGCAATTACCGCAGGACGCGAAGCCTTTTACGGTGCAATGGATATGAAAGAGGAGCTTGCACTGGCCGCATTGGAGTGGAACTATCAATACAACAGTGTCCGCACGAGAGAGAGACAGCTTTTGGAAGCATTGGAGGAGGCAGAACAGAGAGTCTATGAGATTGATACAGAAGAGGGTACTTACCAGTACAACAACGGCATTGATTATTGGACGTTTGGACAGTTGACTATTTTGCGTAATCAGATTGCGACTGTCCGTGCTTCCTTAGAACAAGCGGAGGAAATGAAACTGCCACAGCTTCAGGAGGCAGAGGAAGAACTTCATTCTTTGCAGGAACAGTTGTTGTTGCTTGAAAACGCAGCACACATCAATGTTGCGATGTCGGTAAGCCGTTATGAAACAGCTTCCAAGATAGGTGCTATTTTGGACGATAACTACGAGATGATGGATGCGGATGGTGAATTTTTTGCCAGAGAAGACCGCGAAGAATATCATGCACTCTTTCAGAATCCGGTCACCCGTGATCAGGTGGCAGTTGTGATCACACCGATTCCGGACGAGGGTGGCGTAGTGACGAATCACATTGAACTCATTGTTGGAAATGCCGACAACAATCCGGTGACAAGAGACCGCATTGCTCAGGAGGTCGCAGAAAAGCTCAGAAGCGCCGGTCTGGAGGGATGCTCTTTCTCCGCATGCTCCGGTCGTTATGGAGATCGTACATCACAGGAAGTAGCAAGAGTGAGTGATATGACAGCTGTTGAGCGTGGCGATGAGAAAGTGAGAGCGACGAAACCGGTGGGAGCAGTGCAGACAGATGCTGTGACATCACGTGTAAGACGTACACAGAAAACACCTGTAACTTCTGCCAAGTAAGCGAAACAATATACGGATGAGAAGGATCGATAGAGAAGGAGAATTGGACAATGGCAAATGCGAGTTATTTTTCGGCTGAAAATTCATGGAAACGTCTGTTTTTTATTACCGGCAAGACGGCAGACGAGTTTTATATGGACAGCGGCATAAAAATGAACATTGAGCAGGCAATCTGGCAGGAACTCAAAAGAAACGGATATGAACGTATTGTATTTTTTGATAATGATCAGAAGTTATATTGTTATGACGATGAATCCTTTAAATTATTAACCAAGACGACGAAGGAAGACAGTCCAGGCAAAGCAAATGCAGGTGTTTCGGCAGAACCGCGCCTCCAAAAAGGATTAAGACGTGGACGGAATGCACATCGTATGGGGAGTGCTGCAGCAGATACCACGCCACCGTCCGATATGCCACAGGAAGGTGCTGTACAGCAGGAGCCGGCGGATACAGCAGTTGAAAACCAGAGCTGGAAAGTCGGTGCACATTCCGGAGTGTTGGTAAAAAACGCCGATGGAGGACCATTGCATCTTGGAATGACAGATAACACCTTTGTGAAACGTCAGATGGATGCTTACATGTATAATGCGGCAATCAAAACCGCTGTTGTGATCAACGATCCGACCACATTTTTGCAGGAGTTTGGTTCCGATCCGCTTCATTCTCTTACTGCGGGCTATGAGCGTCTTGGAAGTGAAAATCAGAATATCATGGTATTCATTTACACAGACAAAGATCTGGCCAACATCTATGAAGTGAGAGAAATCAACGCAGAAAACAAAGACGCGAATATCATCAATATTCCCGGCCCGAATGCCATCGAACTGAAAAATATGCTTATGTATATGAAGATGAATTACGGATTGAAGCTTCGCCTCAGTGAACTGACCGAAGTCGCCGTGGCACTTCATCAGGCATTGCAGTTAAGTGAGCAGCCGGTTCGTATCAAGGAACTGTACACAAGACTCCTTGGATTTGAAAAGAAAAAACTACTGGATAAAGATAATTGCTATGAATTGCTTGACATGAAAAAACCGGAATCTGCAAAAGAACAGCTTAACAATCTGATCGGTATGGCAATGGTCAAAAAAACACTGGCATCCTATGAAACAAAAGACCGTTCACCGTTGGCTGCACTTCCATATCTGACGGCATCCAGATTGCAGCCGGACCTGGATAATCCAAATGAGAAAAAAGAGATGCTGCATATTGTGCTCACAGGCCCTCCGGGAGTTGGCAAGACCACAGTAGCGAAATTAGTGTCCCAGTTATTCTTTGAAATGGGATACCTGGAAAGTGGACATGTAGTGGAAGCAGATCGTTCGACACTTGTTGGAAGTTATGTCGGACAAACTGCACTTCTGGTAAGACAGAAAGTGGAAGAAGCGATGGGCGGTGTGCTTTTTATAGATGAGGTCTATGCCCTCAAACGTAAGGATCACAGCGCAGCTGATTTCGGTCAGGAAGCAATCGATACCCTTTGCAAATTAATGGACGAGTACAAAGGAAAATTTATTGTTGTGGCAGCGGGATATCCGGAAGAAACGGAAGTCTTTATCAAGTCAAATCCAGGACTTGCAAGCCGTTTTAAATTAAAACTAAACATTGATGCATATACGCCTTCTGAAATGTGTGAAATTCTGAAATTTCATGCGAAAAAGCAGCACTTCCGCTTTTCTGAGAATCTGGAGAACCTGCTTCCGGATTTCTGTGAAAACTGGGTAGACACAGCAGATCCAGAAGACTGGGGAAATGCGCGGGAAGCAACAAATCTCATTGATGACATGAGCCGGGCATACAGTAACGATACAGCGAAAGAGACTATTCGTGAAAATGGCATGGAATATGGAATCCTTACTATCAGACATGTTCCAAAAGAATTAGAAAAACATCTCAAACCGGTTTCTGAATCACGTAAAAAAGTATTAGAAAATCTTCAGAATATGGTGGGACTTGCCAATGTAAAAGAAACAGTTGATATCATCCGCAACAGAATGATCGGCGGGTATCAGAGTGATCCCGGACATTACGTTTTTACCGGAAACCCAGGTACAGGGAAAACGACGGTAGCCCGTTACTTTGGCCAGATTTTGCGAAACCTTGGTATGTTAAAGCGTGGTCATGTGGTGGAATATACAGCCACAGATTTGATGAACGAGGTATTTAACAGAGAGAATAACGGTGATTTTGCAAAAGTTGCGAAGAAAGCATTGGAAGGCATTCTGTTTATCGATGAAGCATATCTGTTAGAGCAGGATAAAACAGGCCGTGGAGAGAATATTTTAGGTGCTTTACTCCCTTATATGGAAAACAATCACGACAGACTCTGTGTCATTGTTGCCGGTTACGAGGATGAGATGAAAGATCTGCTCAAACAAAATCCGGGCTATAAGGACCGGTTCACACAGACCATTCGCTTTGACAATTACACAGGAGAGGAGTTAACAGAAATCCTGATGGGAATGCTGAAGGCGAAGGGAATGAAAGCAGATGCAGAGTACAGAGAATATGCACTTCGCGCTTTGACCAGATATGTCAAGCTTCACGAAAAAGAAAAAGATTTTGGAAACGCACGTTTTATTCGTAATACCTTCCTTCCAGCCAGCTTAGACGCTCAGATGAATCGTCTGATCAGCGTGCATGGCGAAGACTATGTGCGGGAACATGCAAAAGAATGTGAACTGACCGGTGCAGATATTCCGGCAGATATGGTTCGCTATACAAGAACACCTCTGAAAAAGGAAGATACAAGATCTGCCATGGAAGAAATTGAAAGCATGGTTGGTTTTTCCGAAGTCAAAGAAAAATTGAAAAACTTACTGGAATTGAGAGAAAACGCAGAAAAGTCCGGGCGTGAAGATTTACTGGATGATCTGAATCTGCACATGGTCTTACGTGGAAATCCCGGTGTCGGAAAAACAACGGTCGCTAAGCTCATCGGAAAAGCATATAAGGAAGCAGGATTTTTACCGCGCGGACATGTGGTCAAAGTCACAAGAGCCGAGCTTGTCGCAGGATATGTTGGGCAGACTGCCATCAAGACGCGCAAGGTCATTGAACGTGCAATGGGAGGGGTGCTTTTCATTGACGAGGCATACATGCTCAAACGCAGCGAAAATTCCGGAAATGACTTTGGACAGGAAGCAATCGATACGATTCTGGAGCAGATGACGGATCACCTGGGTGAATTTGCCATCGTTGCGGCCGGATACCCTGCCGAAATGAATACATTTCTTGACAGTAATCCGGGCTTCTATTCACGATTCGGTGGAGATTACCTGATTCCGGATTATACAGCAGAAGAACTGTTACGGATTTTTGAACATATGTGTCAGAACAAGAAATTTTATCTGGAGGACGATATGAAGGAACAGGTCAAAAAGATTTTTACAAATATGATCGCAGCCGATCTGCCACATTTCGCTAACGCCCGTGAAGCAGAAAATCTTGAGAAAAGCATGCGTATGACCTGGACGAAAAACCCGGTAAACCGCGTAGATGAGGCGACCGGTGAAACCCGCAGCTATTACACACCGGAGCATATTCCGGAACAATATCGCGAGTATTTGGAAGATGCTCCTGAGAAAGTTACAGAAGAAAAAGAGGCATTTCAGATTTCAGGTGATACCTTAGGTCTTCCGAAAGAGAACTTTAAGTACGAGGAAGAATATATGGATCAGACCAAAAGCGTTGTGTTCATCCGTACGAAAAGAGGACGCTCTGTATCAAATGGCAGCGGTTCCATTATCACAACAGACGGTTATATCCTGACCTGTAACCACGTCATTGACAAAGCAAAAGAAATTCAGGTACGGGTAAGAAAAGCACAGGATGGCGAAAAAGCAGTATGGAGAAAGGCAAAAGTATGCTGGTCCGATGCAAAATTGGACGCTGCTATTTTAAAAATCCCAACAGATGAAAACTATTCCCCGCTGCCGTTAAGAGCAGCCGATGCGGAGACACTTCCGGGTGAAGCCATCTATCTCTGGGGCTATCCTTTCGGGAGCCGTTTAAGCGACAGTTCGGACGGACTGGATGCAAGTCTGTTTCAGGGCTCTGTCTCATCCATTCAGAGAAAAGGCGGTCTGAGCCGCATCAATGCCAATATGGAGGCAAAGCGTGGATGCTCCGGGGCTCCGGTATTTTCGAAGAAAGACGGAACAATCATTGGAATTCTTTGTGGCAGCCAGACTGAGGGAGACAGCAAGCTGGTTGAAGAAATTAACTATGTGCTCCCAGTGAAATATATTTTAGAAAACGTAGTCATTTAAAACCAAAACCGTTTGAGGAGGTTTCAGATTATGAGTAAACAGGAACATTGCCCGGTTTGTGGCAAAGCAAAAGAAACAAATACATATAGTTGCGGAGGATGTGGATTCCCGCTTGCTTTTGTAACAAAGTTCTCTGATAAAGAAAGTTACGATCTGTGGTCCGAACAGGTCAAAGAGGAAAAACAGAAATTGACCAATAAAAAACGCAAAAACCTTGCTGCCCGCTTCTGGGCAGCGGGCGGATGCACCGCATATCTTCAGGAGCAGCTGTATCTGATACATAGCAATGGAGATTTTCAGAAAGAGGAGGGTGTACAAGGATTCTCAGCCAGCGAGCGAAACTACGCAGTACTTTATACAGACGGTTCTGTAAAAATGTTTGGAGGGGACAATGGTTACGGTCAGAAAGATACCGATAGCTGGAAAGATATAACATCTGTTCTGGCAGCTCCAAACTGTACCTATGCCATTACAGTTTCCGGTGAAGTTGTAGCGGCAGGTTCTGCCCGACAGGATGTTCTGATATGGAAAAATATGAAACAGCTTTTTGCAGGAAAACACAGCATTGTCGGCTTAGATACAGAGGGATTAGTAAGAGCCAGCGGTTGTGGACAAGAAGTGCAGGAACAGCTTCGCAAATGGTCGAAGATCACAGATATTGCTGTTTCTGGAGATTGCATTGCAGGTGTGAAAGAGGATGGCAGCGTTTGTTTCTGTGGAAAGGAAAATACCAGACGTGAGGTAGAAAACTGGAAGGATATTCTGGTACTTACCGCAGATAATGCATTCTTCTATGGATTAACAGCAGACGGTGAGATAAAAGTAGCAGGATCGTGTGCAGCGTTTCTTGATCGCGGGAGATCACAGGTTTCACAGTGGTCAGAACAGAGTCAGATCCTTGCACTGGCAGGCAGTCCTTCCGGCAGCATAGCGGCCCTTACAGAAACTGGTGATTTGCTTGTGGCAGGAAGTTTTAAAGGGGATCCGGATAAGATCCGGGAGTGCTGGAAGGAGCATATCAAGCCCGTTATTTTGGAAGCTAGCTAGAGCATTCAAGTCGAACGCACGTGAGACTTGGTGCGTGATTCTGGTCAGCG
>NZ_JRFU01000123.1 GCF_003122485.1 Eubacterium ramulus | reverse complement strand
GTTCAAGTCGAACGCACGTGAGACTTGGTGCGTGATTCTGGTCAGCGCATGCTGACATCTTCTTTTTCTTTCAATCCTTACCTATTCAGCAAAAATTGTCTATTTTTCTTTTAATTCTTTTAAAATCTGCTTCACATCCGCTCTGGAAAGTTCTGCATCCTCCAAAAGCTCCGGTCGGTTGCGCAGTGTACGCAATACCGACTGCTCATGTCTCCATGCTTCCACCTTTTTATGATCGCCGGAAAGCAGCACCTTCGGCACTTCTTTTCCATTCCATTTTGCCGGGCGGCTGTATTGCGGATACTCCAGCAGACCGCCTTCTAACGACTCCGTAGAGCCGGATTCTTCATTGGTCAGTACACCCGGAACCATACGTGAAATCGCATCTACCATAACCATGGCAGGCAGTTCTCCTCCAGTCAGCACATAATCGCCAATGGACACGTAATCTGTCACGATTTCTTCCAGCACACGCTCATCCACGCCTTCATAATGTCCGCATAAAAAGATCAGATCCTCTTCTCTGGCATATTCCTTTGCCATGCCCTGCTCAAACACCCGTCCCTGCGGAGTCAGATAAATACAGCGCGGCTGATAGCCTACCTGATCCACAATGCTTTTCCAGGCATCGTAAATCGGCTGCGCCTGCATCACCATGCCAGCACCGCCGCCATACGGATAATCATCCACCTTTTTATGACGATCCTTTGTGAAATCACGGATATTAATTGTATTTATTTCAATCAGATTCTGCTCAATGGCATTTCCGATAATACTCGTATTCAATCCCTGCATCACCATGTCAGGAAATAATGTCAAAATATGAAATCTCATCGATTAATCCCTCAGTCCAGGCATCAGATAAACGGTCATCACCATCTGTTCCATATCAATGTCACGGATACAGTCTTTGATAGCCGGAAGTAATAACTGCTGTGCACCTTCCTGTTCTACCACATAAACATCGTTTGCTCCGGTCTGAAGCACATCTGTCAGTGTACCAAGTTCCTCGCCCTCTGTGGAAACCACGCGTATACCGATCATATCCGCGATAAAATATTCATCTTTCTGCAGTTTCACCGCATTTTCCCGTGTCACATACAGACTTTTTCCGCGAAAACGCTCCACTTCATTGATGTTCTGAAACTCCTTGAACTTCAGAATTACCATCTGTTTAAAAAATTTCACCTGGCAGATATGAAGTGTCATCCGTTCTTTTCCGGTGTCTAAAATGACCTCTTTCAGTTTTTTAAAACGTTTTACATCATCCGTGGTAGGAAATACTTTGACCTCCCCGGCGATTCCATGTGTGCTTGAAATCACACCTACCTGTAAAAATTCTTCCATGTTCTCCCTTTCAAAAAAGGGACATAGCTTAACACCATGTCCCTTGTCGCCTTTTTACTGTACGATCTCTACGATAACTTTTTTTTCCTCGCGAGATGCGGCAGCTTTCACAACAGAACGGATTGCTTTCGCAATTCTGCCCTGCTTACCGATCACTTTTCCCATGTCGGCCTGTGCAACATGCAGTTCCAGAACGGTTGCCCGGTCTTTCTCTGTCTCTGTTACAGTAACTTCCTCAGGATTGTCGACTAGTGATTTTGCAATTACTTCTACTAATTCTTTCATCACGTTTCCCTCACTAATCTATTATTTCTCGATACCAGCTGTTTTTAAAATTTTCTCAACTGTCTGTGTAGGCTGTGCTCCGTTTGCTAACCATTTTTTAGCTGCTTCCTCGTCTACGCGGATCTCAGACGGCTCTTTAGTCGGATCATAATATCCGATCTCCTCGATGAATCTACCATCTCTCGGGCTTCTGGAATCTGCTACTACGATTCTATAGAAAGGAGCTTTTTTCTGTCCCATTCTTCTTAATCTGATTTTAACTGCCATGTGTTTCACCTCCTCAAATTTCTACTTCACTGCGCATACGCGCTATATGGTTAAAAAGGAAACTTGAAATTTCCAAATTTACCGCCACGTTTACCTTTGCCCATCATGTTAGGCATCTGTTTCATCATCTTGCGTGCCTGCTCAAACTGTTTTACCAGTCGGTTGACTTCGCTGATATCCACACCGGCACCAGCCGCAATACGACGTTTTCTGCTTGGATTGATCAGGTTTGGATCCCCACGCTCCGCCGGAGTCATGGAATAAATGATTGCTTCAATTCGCGCCATCTTCTTCTCATCCATCGCATCTTCAATCTGTTTCATCTGTGCGCCGCCAATGCCCGGCATCATGCTTAAGACATTTGCGAAACCACCCATTTTCTTCATCTGGCTCATGGAATCCAGATAATCGTTAAATGTGAACTCTGCTTTCCGGAAACGTTTTTCCATATCAGCAGCTTTCTCATCATCGATCTCCGCCTGCGCTTTCTCGATCAGAGTAAGCACATCTCCCATACCAAGGATTCGGGAAGCCATTCGATCCGGGTAAAACTGTTCCAAATCTGAAAGTTTCTCACCCATACCTGCGTACAGGATTGGTTTTCCGGTTACGGCACGAATGGAAAGTGCTGCACCGCCTCGGGTATCGCCATCTAATTTTGTCAGGATCACACCGTCGATTCCGATTTTTTCATCAAAGGTGCTTGCCACATTGACTGCGTCCTGACCGGTCATGGCATCTACCACCAAAATGGTCTGTGCGACATCCACATTTTCTTTGAGCTCGATCAGCTCGTCCATCATATCTTCATCTACATGAAGTCGGCCAGCTGTATCAAGGATGATGATGTTGTTGCCGTTCTTTGCCGCATGCTCTACCGCTGCTTTTGCAATGTTGACCGGCTTGTGTCCGTCACCCATGGTAAATACTTCCACGCCCTGTTTTTCACCGTTGACCTGTAACTGCTGGATCGCAGCCGGACGATAAACGTCGCAGGCAACCAGAAGTGGTTTCTTTCCTTTGAGTTTGAACTTTCCTGCAAGTTTTGCAGTTGTCGTTGTTTTACCGGCACCCTGAAGACCAACCATCATAATGATCGTTGTCGCCTGTCCCGGACGAAGTTTGATCTCCGTTGTCTCTGAACCCATCAAGTTAACCATTTCCTCGTTAACGATCTTGATTACCATCTGTCCCGGATTCAGACCATTCATTACATCTGCACCAATCGCACGTTCCTGTACAGATTTCACAAACTGCTTTACTACTTTAAAGTTTACATCCGCTTCCAGCAAAGCCATCTTAACTTCCTTCAGTGCAGCCTTTACATCTGCTTCTGTCAGGCGACCTTTGCTTCGCAGGTTCTTAAATACGTTTTGCAGTTTTTCGGATAAGCTGTCAAATGCCATACTTATAATTCCTCCAAAATCCGTCCGGAGATCTGATTGATCTCCTCCATTGTCTGTGCAATACAGTCCTCTTTATAATGAAGCGAAAGATCACGAATCTTGGAAACATCTTCTTTTGTCTTCCAGAACCGCTCTACCAGATGAAGCTTTTCTTCATAACCGGCAAGGATCTTATCACATCTTTTTACCAGATCATGTACCCCCTGACGACTGATTCCCAATTCCTCAGCAATCTCGCTTAAAGACATATCGTTCAGCACAACATCTTCATATACATGTTTCTGATGCTCCGTGAGCAATTCTCCATAAAAATCATACAAAAAGACCTGACGTCCAATTTTCTCCATGTCAATCACCTTTGCTAGATTATCACACTTGTTTTACCCTGTCAAGTATTTTTTCTTTACACTTATATAATTTTTTCAAATATTCCCTGTACATAAATTGTACTCAATTCCAACACATGTGTTTCTACCTCTACTAAGATTATCTTTTCAGCAAAAAAGGACAGACACTAATATATACTTGCCCGTATATTTAAATGCCTGCCCCGTATTATTTTCACATCATCTGGTCATTTTTACCAGTTTTTCTTCTCAGATGCGCTGTTGTGATTGTTTTTTCTCTCCTCAACCATTTTCACGAACCACTCTACCATATTTGGATCCTGATGTGAGAAGAATGAATTGATCTGTTTGATCACTGCCGGTGGGGAAATATATAATTTTTCGGCGGATTTACTGAAACTTTCTGCCTCTACCACGCATAAAAAAGTATCAAGCTGGGATTATACATCATCTGTATTCGTCTCCTTTACCCTTATTTCTAACCAAATATTTCTTATAATTATAGCTTTATAGCTTTTCACACAAATATCATCAATAAAATGAATGGTTTATAAAACTTTTTCATTTTCCCCTTGACTTTAGCATGGTAAATTGATAACATGGTAGCATGTTCATACAAAGAATTACCAGAGGAGAGAGAAAAAAGATGAAAAAGAAATTATTAGCACTCGTTCTTGCTGCAGGTATGGTAGCTTCCATGGCTGCATGCGGAAATACAAACAGCAACGGATCTGCTTCCGCAGATAACAGCAAAGACACTTCTGCCGCAGCAGAAAGCACAGACAGCGATCTGGCTTATGTCAAAGACAAAGGTACTTTAGTTGTAGGTATCACAGACTTTGAGCCGATGGATTATCAGGATGAAAACGGAAACTGGATCGGATTTGACGCTGATCTCGCATCTGCTTTTGCTGAAAGCCTTGGCGTTGATGTTGAATTTGTAGAAATTGACTGGGATAACAAAATCCTTGAGTTAGATGGCAAAACAATCGACTGTGTATGGAACGGTATGACATTAACCGATGAAGTAACAAGCTCCATGTCCTGCACAAACGCTTACTGCAACAATGCGCAGGTAGTCGTTGTTCCTTCTGATGTTGCTGACCAGTATCAGGATACAGACAGTTTAAAAGACCTGACATTTGCAGTTGAGTCCGGAAGTGCCGGTGAAACACAGGCTCAGGAACTTGGCTTAAATTACACAGCTGTAACTGCTCAGTCTGACGCATTAATGGAAGTTGCCGCAGGTACTTCCGATGCTGCTATCATCGATTCCCTGATGGCTGCCGCAATGGTTGGTGAAGGTACCGGTTATACAAACCTGACATACACCATCGGCTTAAACGATGAGGAATATGGTGTTGGTTTCAGAAAAGGTTCTGACCTGACAGAAGAATTAAATAACTTTTTCAAATCCAGCTATGCTGACGGTTCCATGGAGCAGATTGCTGAAAAATACGGTGTACAGGCTGCAGTTGTTGAGCAGAAATAATCCTGTTTAGCCCAGCGGATATTCGCAATTCGCTTATACTACTTGCTCATAACCAAATACCACTTCGTGGCTCTATTTGGTTAAATACTTGTTTTGTTGAGAAATATTTGTTTGTTGAGATTTGTAAAAATAAATAGTGTTTTTTAATTTAAGACAGAGAGCGGAGTTTCCGCTCTTTGTTGCGCATAAAAATATACAGTTCACAGGCTTCTTCATACAAGCCTGATCGTGATCCATATAATATATGATACGTGAGCTGTACCAAAATACTTAGAGAAAGCAGGAACTATCATGGATTTTTCACAGCAGCTGCCGATCGTCATTCATTCCTTAAACGTCGGCTTTTTACAGACATTAAAACTTTTTGCAATCACCCTAATCGGTGCATGTCCGCTTGGTCTTGCAATCTGTTTCGGTTCCATGTCCCGCATCAAACCGGTCAGTGCCTTTTTTAAACTTCTGATCTGGGTTGTCCGCGGTACCCCTCTGATGATCCAGTTACTGATCATCTACTTTTTTCCGGGACTCGTATTACATAACCCAATCTGGGGCGGCGGCGAAACCGGCCGTTTCCTCGCAGCATCCGTCTCCTTCATTTTGAACTACGCTTGCTACTTCTCCGAAATCTACCGCGGTGGTATTCAGAGCGTACCGGTAGGACAGGAAGAAGCCGGCCTGGTTCTGGGCATGACAAAATCCCAGATTTTCTTCCGGGTTAAATTATTACAGATGGTAAAAAGAATCATTCCGCCAATGTCAAACGAAATCCTGACACTGGTAAAAGATACTTCTCTTGCACGTATCATTGCACTGCAGGAAATCATCTGGGCAGGACAGGCATTTATGAAAGGATCTCAGGGTATTTCCGGACAGATCTGGCCACTGTTCTTCACCGCTATCTACTATCTCGTTTTCAACGGTATTCTGACAGTGGTACTTGGAAAATTAGAAAAGAAACTGGATTATTTCAGATAAAAGGAGAAACTGATCATGAAAATTTTAGAGACAGAACATATATGCAAATCCTTTGGGCAGACCGAAGTACTGAAAGATATCAGCTTTTCTCTGGAAGAAAGCCAGGTACTTTCTATTATTGGTTCTTCCGGAAGTGGAAAAACAACGCTCCTGCGCTGTCTGAACTTTTTAGAGCACCCGGACAAGGGAATTATCCGTGTCAAAGATAAAACCGTTTTTGATGCAGCAAATCCGGTTACCATGCAGGATGCGGAAATTCGTAAAAACCGTCTGCATTTCGGTCTCGTTTTTCAGTCCTTTAATCTCTTTCCTCAATATACTGCGCTGAAAAACGTTATGCTTGCAAAGGAGCTACTTGCAAAAGAACGCCCGGATTATAAAGCTCGTAAAAAAGAAATCCATGATGAAATCGAAACTCAGGCAGTCGGACTTTTAAAACAGATGGGACTTTCCGAACGAATCAATAACTACCCGCATCAGCTGTCTGGTGGACAATGTCAGCGTGTTGCGATTGCCCGTGCACTGGCGATGCAGCCGGATATTCTGTGCTTTGATGAGCCGACTTCTGCTCTTGACCCGGAGCTGACTGGCGAAGTATTGAAAGTTATCAAAGAACTGGCAGAAACCAAAACAACTATGGTAATTGTAACACATGAGATGGCATTTGCCCGGGATGTGGCAGATCAGGTTATTTTCATGGATGATGGGTATATACTTGAGCAAGGTGATCCTTATCAGGTATTTGAGCATCCGAAGGAAGAGAGAACACGGCAGTTTTTGTCCCGGTTCCACGAAAACGATTAAAATCTTGTTTAGGGTGGCTTAAAATTTACTATTTAGGTTTTTATAGGAACTCCTGGAATTTTGTCTCAGTCGCTAGCAATCGCTCCTTGAGAAAAAATTCCAGGAGTTCTTTATCTACACAGTGAATTTTGTAAATTTTTACGCCACCCTGCACTTCGTGCCACCGCAAAGCGGCCAGCCCGCCAAATTGTATGGTTTATAATTCACAAAACGTAAATGGCGCCAGTCAGACAATCTTTCCTTGGCAAGCGATTGTTAGCTGCAAAGGTAAGATTGATGACTGGCGCCTTCACTAACTCAATTTTTTAAACCACACAATTACCCGAACCGGAACTTATAAAACCGCCTGAATCACTTTCGGATCATAACCCGCTTCGCGCAGTGCCGCAATAATCTGTTTCTTATGTTCTGTACCAAATGCTTCCATCGTGATTCGAATCTCTACAGCCGCATTTCTGTTGGATGATACAAACTGGTTATGATCCAGTTTGATCACATTGGCCTGTACGCCTGCTACAACACCTGCAACTCTGCACAGTTCGCCCGGTTTATCCGGAAGCTGAATGGATACGGTAAAGATACGATCACGCAGGATCAGACCTTTCTGTACAACGGAAGACATGGTGATAACATCCATATTTCCACCACTCAGGATAGATACAACCCGTTTATTTTTCACATTCAGATGTTTCAGTGCTGCTACTGTCAGCAGACCGGAGTTTTCTACGATCATCTTATGATTCTCTACCATATCAAGGAATGCTACAATAAGCTCATCATCGTGAACAGTAATGATGTCATCCAGATTTTCCTGAATATATGGGAAAATTTTAGTTCCCGGAGTTTTTACAGCAGTACCATCTGCAATGGTATTTATCTGCGGTAATGTTACTACTTCTCCAGCTTCCAGAGATGCCTGCATGCAGTTTGCACCCGCCGGCTCTACACCAATGACTTTGATCTTCGGATTTAACAGTTTTGCCAGTGTGGATACACCGGTTGCAAGTCCGCCGCCACCAATCGGCACCAGAATATACTCTACTAACGGAAGTTCCTGGAAAATCTCCATTGCGATAGTTCCCTGACCGGTTGCTACTGCCGGATCATCAAACGGATGGATGAATGTATATCCGTGCTCTTCTGCCAGCTCGTATGCTTTTGCACAAGCCTCATCGTATACATCTCCGTACAGAACGACCTCTGCACCATAGCTCTTAGTACGGTTTACTTTGATCAGCGGTGTTGTGGTCGGCATTACGATGGTTGCCTTTGCACCATAACGTTTTGCAGCATAAGCCACACCCTGTGCATGATTTCCTGCGGATGCAGTGATCAGACCACGCTGACGTTCTTCCTCTGACAGTGTGCTGATCTTGTAATAAGCACCACGTACTTTGTATGCGCCGGTAAACTGCATGTTTTCCGGTTTCAGATATACTTTATTGCCGGTCTGCTCACTTAAATACTCACTGTAAACCAGCTTTGTTTCCTGTGTTACTTTTTTGACGATTTCACTGGCTTCCTCAAAACGATCCAGTGTCAACATTTCACTCATTTACGCTCTCCTTCTGAAACAACGCATCTACAAACTGATCCGCATCAAATTTCTGCAGATCATCGATGCTCTCTCCTACACCAATATATTTTACCGGAATGCCAAGTTCGGAATGGATTGCAACGGCAATACCTCCCTTGGCAGTTCCGTCCATCTTGGTCAAAACAATACCTGTGATCTCGGCAGCTTCACTGAACTGCTTTGCCTGAACCAGCGCATTCTGTCCGGTGGTGGCATCCAAGACTACTAATGTCTCACGATATGCCTCCGGATATTCCTTTTCCAGAATACGGTTGATCTTCTTCAGCTCTTCCATCAGGTTTTTCTTGTTGTGCAGACGTCCTGCGGTATCACACAATAACACATCTGCTTTACGGGCTTTCGCTGCCTGTACCGCATCATATACGACAGATCCCGGATCAGATCCTTCCTGTCCACCAACGATTTCTACGCCAGCACGGTTTGCCCACTCAGTCAGCTGTTCTCCGGCTGCGGCACGGAAGGTATCAGCAGCACCCAAAATTACTTTTTTGCCCTGGTTTTTCAGTTTTCCGGCTAATTTTCCAATGGTTGTTGTCTTTCCAACACCATTTACGCCGATTACCAGAACAACGGATTTTTCTTCTTCAAAACGATATGCAGTATCACCCACATACATCTGCTCTTTGATACTGTTGATCAGCAGCTCCCGGCAGTCTGCCGGTTCTTTGATGTGGTTTTCTTTTACTTTCTGCTTCAGATTTTCGATAATTTCCTCTGTGGCACGGATTCCGATATCACCCATGACAAGGATTTCTTCTAATTCCTCATAAAAATCGTCATCGATATGGGAAAATCCGCTAAAAATAGAATCAAATCCGGACACGATATTGTCACGGGTCTTAGTCAGTCCGCTGACTAAACGCTTAAAAAAGCCTTTTTTCTCTTTTCCTTCTGCCATACGTCTCTTCCTCCCTCAAATATAGTTGAAATCAAATTTTCTTTGTTCGTTCTTATAATAATTATCTGCAAATTATTTTCTCACAAAAAACAATCGTACTTTGCAATACTTCAAATCCAGAAATGCTCTTGACACTCTTACTTTGAATTCTTATGCATCCAATTCTTTTTCAATCAGGTTTACAGAAACCAGTGCAGACACACCTTTCTCCTGCATGGTGATACCATACAGACGGTCTGCCGCCGTCATTGTTCCACGTCGGTGGGTAATGACAATAAACTGTGTATTTTTTGTCAGCTTATGCAGATAATTTGCAAAACGGTCAACGTTGGAATCATCCAGCGCCGCCTCAATCTCATCCAACAGACAAAACGGTGACGGTTTTAAGTTCTGGATGGCAAAAAGCAGCGCAATGGCGGTCAGCGCTTTCTCTCCGCCGGAAAGCTGCATCATATTCTGCAGTTTCTTTCCAGGCGGCTGTGCAATGATTCGGATGCCGCATTCCAGAATATCCTTGGTTTCTTCCTCGCCGGTCAGTTCCAGAGAACCTTTTCCGCCGCCAAACAGCTCCTTAAAGGTTTTATCAAACGCTGTCTGAATATCCGCAAATTTCTCTGCAAACTGCTTACGCATTCCCTCATCCAGATCCGTAATGATCTTCTCCAGACTTGCTTTTGCTTCCTCCAGATCCGCATGCTGTGCATGTAAGAACTCATAACGCTCGGAAACTTCCTTGTACTCCTCAATGGCATTGACATTGACATTTCCAAGCTTGCGGATCTCGTTTCGGATCTCTGCGATCTGTTTTTTCAGATCCGATACATTGATCTCTTCCGGAACTTCCTGCTCTTTTGCCGCATGATAGGTGATCTCATATTCTTCCCACATGTAGTTATTCAGGGATTCCTGTGCATTTTCCGTCTTTTCTTTCTGCTGGTTCAGTCGGAACATCTCTTTGTCCAGATTGCTCATAATCTGGGAGAGTTCTTCCCGCTGGGTAAAGAAAGATTTCTGTTCTGCCAGCATCGTCTCTTTTTCCCCACGGATAGCAGCTAACTTTTCATCCAGTTCTGTCTTCTGCTGAACGGTCTCTTCTGACTGCTCCTGCAGCTGTCTGATCTGGGCTTCCCGTTCTTCAATGACAGTTTCACTGTTGGCACTGTCATGCAAAATCTGCGCTTTTTCCTGTTCCAGACGGCGGATTTCCTCCGCGATTCGCTGGATATTCTGCTGCTGGAAGGATTTCTGCTGCTGTTTCTGTGCAATCTCAAGTAAAATCTCATTCAGATCCTGCGATACGCTCTCGATCTCAAGATTTTTATTTTCCACCTGCTGAGCCAATGTCTTATTCTGCTCTGTAATCTCATTTTCCTGGTTTACAGACAGCTGCATCTGCTCTGCCATCTGCTCCTGCTCTGCATTCCATGCAGTTTTATCCGCATCAATTTTTGCGATTTCTTCATGAATACCGGCGTAGGCAGCTTCCTGTTTTTCCTGCTGCTCACGGATGTGTCCGGTCTCCATTTCCAGAGTATTTTTATGTAAATATGCCTGCTGCAGATTGACCTGCAGTTCCTCGTAATCGTCTTTCAAAAGCGCATTTGCCGTCTTGACATCTTCCATACGGTTGCGGATTTCCTGCGCCTGCTCCCGATATTCTGCGATCTGTTTTTCCAGCACTTCAATTTCACGATTTCGTCCAAGCAGATTGCTGTTGTTACGGAACGCACCACCTGTCATGGAACCGCCCGGCTGCAGAGACTCACCCTCCAGCGTCACAATACGCAGAGAATAGCAAAATTTTCGTGCCACATTCACTGCATGCTCAATGGTATCCATTACCAGCACACGTCCAAGCAGATGTCCGGCAACGCCTTCGTACTGTGGCTCCGTATGCACCAGACTGCTTGCAATTCCGATAACCCCTGTTTCGCCAAGTGCTTTTTCCGCCTGCACATGTTCCGGTGCAGACACACTGGTCAATGGTAAAAATGTGGCACGGCCATAACGGTTCTTCTTCAGATATTCGATCATCTGGCGGGCCGTATCCTCGTTATCAGTTACGATATTTTGGATACTTCCGCCTAAAGCAGTTTCAATAGCTGTCTCATACCGCTTGTCCACCTTGATCAGATCCGCAATAACACCGTGAATTCCCGGCGTTTCTTCTTTGCGCTCCATGATGCGCCGAATGCTGTTTCCATAGCCGTCATAACGCTCTGCGATATTGCGCAAAGATTCCAGACGGGAACTGTCCTTATGGAACTGCTCCTTGTACTGATCCATCTTTCCACGCAGTTCTTCAAACTGTTGCCGCCAGTTATTTCGTTTCTGCTCAATAGAAGTCTTTTCTTCTTCCATGGAAACAATGTTTTCTTTCAGTTCTGCCAGCTCTTTTTCCTGCTTCTGCAGCAAACCACTGACATCATTTCCGCCGCTTTTCTGTTCCAGCAGCTCTTTATTTAACTGCGCCCGGTGGATAGAAGCCTGCTCCTGCATGGTTTTCAGACGCTGCTGCTCTGCTTTCATGGAAGCACGGGCATTCAGCAGTCGTAAAATCTCTGCTTTGCCGTCTTCAATTCGCTGTTCCATAGCGGCTGTTTCTTTTCGCAGATTCTCCAGACGTTCCGTTAAAGTTGTCTTTTTCTGCTCCGTCTCCCGGATTTTTTCTTCCAGTTCCGCCTGCTGACCACTGTACTCCTCACCGGATTTTCTCTGACGCTCTATATCAACCTCCAGCGCTTCAATACGACTTTTCACATGTTCTTCATTCTGCTGCGCCGTATGGATCTGCTCCCGCAATACGTTGATCTGACCTTCCAGTTTTTCTCTGGAAACACCGGTTTCATTCATACGCTGCTGCAACACACTGATCTGTTCATCCGCTTTTGCAACATTTTCTTCCAGTTCTTCATATCTGGCTTTTGCTTTTTCAAAATTCTGTGTCGCTTCCTGCTGCTGATGCTCCGTAATGCCACATTTCTGCTCCAATTCCCGCAGATCTGCATTCATACGGTTCATCTCAAATAAAAACAGATTTCGATCACAGTTTTTTAATTCTTCTTTTTTCTTCAGATAAATTTTGGCATGCTCTGCCTGACGCTCCAACGGTCCTACCTGCCGTTCCAACTCTGACAAAATATCGTTGACACGCACCAGATTCTGCTGTTCGTCTTCCAGTTTTTTCAACGCCGTTGCTTTTCTTCGCTTGA
This sequence comes from Eubacterium ramulus, assembly GCF_003122485.1. Taxonomy (GTDB): domain Bacteria; phylum Bacillota; class Clostridia; order Lachnospirales; family Lachnospiraceae; genus Eubacterium_I; species Eubacterium_I ramulus_A. Next base: position 23,848 of record NZ_JRFU01000123.1, on the reverse strand, counting down.
ATTTTACAATTCCAGCAGCCTCATCAAACAATTCACGACGTTCTTCCGGTTTTCCACTCAGGATCTTATCGATCTGTCCCTGACCGATGATAGAATATCCCTCTTTACCAATACCGGTATCATAAAAAAGTTCATTGACGTCCTTCAGACGACATTGTGTGCCGTTAATCAGATACTCACTCTCACCGGAACGATACACCCGTCGCGCCACCGTCACTTCATTATAATCCAGAGGAAGCTTGTGATCGGAGTTATCTAACGTAATCGCCACATAAGCAAAACTCACCGGTTTTCGGTTCTCCGTTCCTGCAAAAATAACATCCTGCATACTGGAACTTCGCAGCTGTTTTACCTTCTGCTCACCAAGCACCCAGCGCACCGCATCCGCAACGTTACTTTTTCCACTTCCGTTCGGACCTACGATACCGGTAATTCCGTTATGAAACTCAAATACAATTTTATTGGCAAAGGATTTAAAACCGTGTACCTCGATTGATTTAAGATACATACATTCCTCCGTTTACTCTTTCGATACGTTCAAAATCTCACCTTTGATTCTGCGTGTATCCCTTACTTGTCCTTCTTTCTCAACGCCAGAATTGCCTGATATGCAGCTTCCTGTTCTGCTGCTTTCTTTGTATGACCTTCCCCGCAGCCGTAGCTCTTATTTCCAATGCGGGCTTCCACGGTATAGTTCTTGTTGTGATCCGGACCACTCTCATCTACCAGCACATACTCCAGCTTTCCGCTATGCTCATCTCCCTGCACGATTTCCTGCAGGATAGTCTTGCTATCATAAAAGAGCTGCATATGCTCTACATTATTCAGCACAAAACGGTGAATAAACTCTTTTGCATTAGCAAAACCACCATCCAGATAAATAGCTCCGATAATTGCCTCAAATGCATCTGACAAAATAGATTTTCTCTTTCTGCCGCCAGTCTGATCCTCGCCTTTTCCAAGGAAAAGATAATCTCCCAGATTCAGTGCTCTGGTACAAAAGGCCAATGTCTGCTCACATACAATACTTGCACGCACACGGGTCAGTTCTCCCTCCGGCACATCTGTATGCTCATGATATAAAAAGTCACTGGTTACAATTTCCAGAACTGCATCGCCCAGAAACTCCAGACGCTCATTGTCGGATAATTTTTTCATCCGATGCTCATTAGCATAAGAACTGTGCATCAACGCCTGACGAAGCAGACCTTCCTGCTGAAACTGATAACCGATTTTCTCCTGAAACTCTTTGATCTGTTCCATTTTTTCCTCCTGTTTAATCCACAAATGGATGCTGCTGCAAAAATACTCACTGCAACAGCATCCATTTTCTTGTTATACTGATTCTTACAATGCTTTCTTAATCTGCTCTACAGCATCGCCAACAGTTGTGATTTTTTCTGCTTCTTCTGTCGGAATCTCAATCTCAAACTCTTCCTCGATTGCCATAATAATCTGGAAAATATCCAAGGAATCTGCTCCAAGATCATCCACAAAAGTAGTCTCTTCTGTAATACCGTCAGCATCAATGCTTAACACTTCGCTGATGATATTTTTGATTTTATCAAACTCCATGATACAAATCCTCCCTCCCTGTTATTTTTCTACAATAATATGCTCTTTGATCTTACCATTAATATCCTGCTGTTTGAAAGTCACACACTGAAGAATGGAATTCTTCACATCAATCGCTTTCGCACTGCCGTGTGTTTTGATCACCAGACCGTTCAGTCCAAGCAGAGGGGCTCCACCGTACTGGGAAGCATCAAAGGACTTCAACGTCTGTTTTAATGCAGGTTTAATCAAAAGTGCTCCAATTTTAGACCGGAGAGATGACATCAGTCCTTCTTTTACCTTGGAAAGTAAGGTCGCTGCGACACCCTCGTACAATTTCAATACGATATTTCCCGCAAATGCCTCACAGACGATGACATCTGCGCCACCATGTGGAATCTCGCGCGCTTCAATACTTCCGATAAAATTAATACCAGGACATTCTTTCAGTAGCGGAAATGTCTCTTTCACCAGCTGATTGCCTTTTTCCTCTTCTGCTCCGATATTCAGGATTGCCACTCTCGGATTCTTAATTCCGACAATGTTTTCCATATAAATAGATCCAATCTGGGCGAACTGCACCAGATGTGACGGACGCGCATCCACATTCGCTCCACAGTCGATCAGAAGTGAAACTCCCTTTTCCGTCGGAACCAAAGGTGCCAATGGCGGACGCTCAATGCCTTTAATTCTTCCAACCAGCACCTGACCGCCAACCAAAGTAGCGCCTGTACTTCCTGCTGTCACAATGGCATCTGCTTCCTGATGCTTAATCATATTCATTCCGACTACCAGAGATGACTGTTTCTTCTTACGAATCGCATTTACCGGCGGCTCTGCCATCTCAATGACTTCCTCGGCATGTACGACTTCGATTTTTTCCTTATCATATGTGTATTTCTCAAGTTCTGCATTGACAGCATCCTGTCTGCCTACCAGAAATACTTTGATATCATTTTCTGCCTGAACTGCTTCCACGGCACCTTTTACGATTTCTCCCGGTGCGTTATCGCCGCCCATGGCATCCACTACTACGCGGACTGTTTCGCTCATACTTTTTCCTCCGTCTCTTGTCCATCCACTAAAAAATATACACTATGTCTATGTATAAATCAACCGATTTTTCTTATCCAGATGTAAAACTTTTTCCCGTTTTTTCAGTAAATATTACACTGTAAGAAAAGTTTTCAACTGAGCCTCGCCATCATGAAAATCCTTCATTCCAAGATCATATAATTGCTGCTCTACTTCCCGATCCATGGTGTATGTACTCATTTTCGGTGGGTTGCTCGGTGCAAAAATAAATGCCTTGCCTTCCTTCTCCAGATCAAACAGCTGCTTCTGGCATTTGCCATACATGATATGACGGTTATCCAGCGCTTTTACTGTATTCGGGAATTTACGGCACATTCTGCTGTATAAGAAACGCATACCCTCCGGTTTCTTTATAAATCCTCTTGGCTTTGATAAAATCGCAACAATCTTATCACAGCCATCATCCATGGCACGCTGCACAGGGATCGCATCCGTCACGCCTCCGTCATAATACCGTTTTCCATCAATCTCAATCGGTTTGCATGCCGCCGGCAATGCACAGGAAGCCATAATGCAGCGGTAATCATCCTGTTTCATTTTACTCTTTGGAAAATATACCGGTGTTCCTGTTGCCGCATCGGTCGCCACGATCCAGTATTCCGTAGGATTCGCACTCAATGCCGGAAAATCAATCGGATCCACACCGGTAGAATTCGTCATATCTCCGTAAATATGCTGCAAGCCGAACAAATTCCCAGTTTTGATAAAACTCTTTATGCCAAAATATCCCGGATCTTGGATCCAATCCGTATAATAACGAAGATTACGGCCACGCTGTCCTGCCAGGAAAGATGCCACGTTAGCAGATCCCGCTGACACCCCGATGGCATAGTCAAATGTAATATCTTCATCTATAAAAGCATCCAGAATGCCTGCACTGTAAGCGCATTTCATCCCACCGCCTTCTACAATTAATCCTATTTTGCTCATATGTTCTGTCACCTTTTCATTCTCTCATGCTTTATAAAATATCAATCATTTCATGTCTATCCTATTTTATCAAAGATAAAACAGATGTCAATGAACGATTTGCCGGAATTGTACATACTCTTCTATCTGGCGGTATTATCCGCTACAGGTCTGATTCCTATTACTACCAAAAAAATCGACTGTATATCCATTTCCAATATACAGTCGATTTTTCATATTTTCCTTATTTTCCAATTTTTGTCAAAATATTGTGTATGTAACCGAACCTCCACACAAGCAGTTTCCTGCAGGTTTTTTACAAGATTTTTTTGATTATTTTTTTCCTGTTCAAAAAAACTGAACTTTGAACCATAACTTTAAGAAATAACATATAACAAATAAATCATATCAATAAACAATAACCCATCTGCTTTTTCCGCGCTATGTATGTTCAATCTTGTACGGATAACTTTGATATTTTATCACTCTAAACATCTTACAGATTCATCAAAAGTGCAGGGAATTCTCTCATCAAAAATCCACTTCAAATTCTACAGTCTGATTATATTTATCAAGCGCCATCTGCATTAACAAAATCATATCAGATACACGCTCGTATTCCTGTTTGATCAGTGTCAAATCATAGTTGATATAACGATATTCTGCTATCGAATTTCTGACCCGGTAAGAATTATCAAGCCGCTCCTTCGGAAGTTGCTTACGCATCATATCGAGCACATTTTTACGTTTGTTTAACTGCGCCATCTTGACCAAAATTGTATCAATGCTCATTTCCTCATCGCCAACCGGTACTTTTGCCATAGCATTATTCAGATTGATTGCATGCTTGAGCACCGCTATCTTAGCATCGATATCTTCAATGGTCTGTGCCACTTCCAAATAGTCATATTCCGGGATCACCGGCTCTTCATTAATTGCCGCGATATAAGTACATGAAGTTGCTTCCTTATTTACCCAAAATGCCTTATCTTCTTCCAGACTCTTTAATTTTTTATTCGCATAGGCTGATGTCATCTTCTGCATAACAAATCCCCCTTCTCATTATCATTTTACTTCTGCTGTTGTATTTACTATAACACCCTGTCATTTATATTTCACTAAACTGCTAGTTTAAAGAGATATCATTTTTTATTCTATGCCAGCAACTCTTTCATTCCAAGCCGAAGTTTTTCATCAATATCATTGCAAAAATCCGCATAATCTGTATGACCGCATAAAAGCATTTTGTCCGGCAATTTTTCTAATGCTTTTTCAAATTTTTCGCAATCTTTCTTCCTGACTCTTCCAAAAATAACATGATATTTTTCTCCGTTCTTCACCATTTCCTGTGAAAACCGTACTGAAATCTGTTCCTGTATAAATAATGCATCTGCCAGATAGTCTTCATGTTCAATGTACGCATACAAAACCGAAAATGGTCTGAAATCCTTCAATTTCCAAAAATTCGTCATGAATGAATATGCCTCCCAATAATCCCATACTTTCTATATGTGCTGATCTGATTGTCAGTATAGCATCTGGACAATTTTTGTCACTAAACTGCTAGTTTATATAACAACCCCATAAACGAACAATATCCCCGTCAATGACGAGGATATCTTCTATACTTGTATTCAACAATCTACTTAAAATCACGAAATTGTCAATGCTTGGTAACGATCTTCCAGCCAGCCATTTGTACACAGCCTGTGGATTTTCAAATCCCATGGCTCCCTGAATGTCTTTGACCGTATAGCCATTCTGCTTCAGCAAACTCTTGATTCGATTGCCTGTTTCTTTTTGTTGAATTGATACATACATTGGTTGCATTTTTTGTACCTCCGCAATCTTCTCCATCCCAAAACACGTTGTCTTATTACTTTAGCACTTTTCTTTTAAAAAAGCCAGATTTTTTACCAACACAAAAGTGCTGAGCAAATTAATTATATATGCATCCAATAAAGAAAACATTCAACCAGTAGTTTAAATTCCCTGATATTCACTGGATCCAAATCCCAGAATCAGCCAGAACAACCATGGAAAAAAAATAATCCCAGCGTATATCCGATTCCATGACCAAATACTTTCGCCAACTTATAACTTGTGATAAGAGCTACAAGCGTAAATATGTTTGGAGAAAATAACATTTTCGTTCATCCTTGTCGTATTGCTTGTCAAATTGCTTCATCCATTACATATTATTCATTTTTCATATAATGATTTGGCTCAGCAGCTATATCAAAATGCTCTTCTGTCGGGTATTTGTAAATTACTTTTTTATGTTTCTCTCCAATGCCTGTCACCGGATTATCAGCATTATCCGTCCAAAGTTCACATTGACTAATTACTGTGCTGATTGCAAAATCATAATTTTCTGGCGGATAGTCATACTTTTTCAACAAACGCTTTACCATCTTACGCATGGTGGCTCGTGCCGTTTCTTTTTTTTGCCAATCAATTGTTCGATTTTTACGAAGCATTTCTGTCAGTTCCTTCGTCAATGCAATAAGCTGATCATTCTGATAAAAATCCTTAATATGTTCTGGTTTTGTAAGCGCATCGTAAAATGCCAATTCTTCCTGTGTCAATCCTAGCTTCTGACCATTTTTATAAAGATTTGTGATTTCTTCTGCCGTTTTAAGCAATTCCTTAATTACTTCTTCATTTGTGATCAAGCCATTATAGTATGAATTCATTAATTGCGTAATTTTTTCCGAAAACTTCTGTGACTGAACCACGTTCGTTCGCTTATACATAGAAACCTGTTCTGACATTAATTTTTTCAAAATTTCCACAGCAATATTTTTCTCTTTCATCCTGCTGATTTCATCCAACACTGCCGGATCAAATAGGCTGAATTTTTCACCCGTTTTGCTGCTATCAAATAAATTAATAACACCTTCACTTTGAACCGCTGATTTCAACAATTCATTGATCTGTGCATTAATTTCTTTCAATGACAAACTTTTGCCACCAGAACCACTATAAGTAATCTTCACAACAGTAGAACGAACCGCTTCCATATATGCAGCTTCATGCCGTTCCTGTTCCGTTGTCAAACTGGAACAAAGTGAATTTGCCTGTTTCAAAAGCATAGCTTCTTTCAGAAAAAGTTCCTTTCTGTGCGGTGCTCTTGCATCAAGGACAAAATTGACGCCTCCTGTAATCAGTTTTGCCATAACCAGTGGTGTGCCACCAAAAAATCCATTAAAATCAAATCCATGAAGCAAATCTTTACATACTTGCAATTTTTCCTGAAATTTCGGATAAGCCACCTTCGCAATATTCATATCGCCATACTTAGACTGATCCCGTTTCGTATATTCTTTCATTGCGGCTTTCAATGCTGACGCTATTCCAACATAATCAACAATTAGTCCGCCCTCTTTATTCTTAAACACACGATTTACTCTGGCAATGGCCTGCATTAGATTATATCCATGCATTGGTTTATAAATGTACATTGTAGCTAGTGATGGTACGTCAAATCCTGTCAGCCACATATCAACCACAATTGTTATTTTCATTGGATCATTATTGTCCTTAAACTTTCTCGCCAGCTCTTCTTTGTGTGCTTTGGTTCCTATAATTTCTTTCCAATCCTCCGGATCATTGTTGCCACCGGTCATTACCACACCTATCTTTTCTTTCCATGTTGGACGCATTTTCAAAATTTGTCGGTAAATCTTCATTGCAATAGATCTGGAATAAGCAACAATCATTGCTTTTCCTGTCAACAAATTTGCTCTATTTTTTTCATAATGCACCACAATATCTCCGCAAAGAGATTCTATTGTAGAATCTGCTCCGAGAACGCTTTCCATCTGACCAAGCATTTTTTTACTTTTTTCAATTGTTGCAGAATCCGACTGATGTTCCAACACATCATATGTGGAATCAATCAATGCCAATGTATTTTGATCCAATTTCAAATGAACCACACGACTTTCATAATATACCGGTCGTGTTGCCCCATCTTCAACCGCCTGCGTCATATCATAGATATCAATATAATCACCAAATACTTCCCTGGTATTCCTATCTTTGGAAGAAATCGGTGTCCCTGTGAATCCGATAAAAGTAGCATTTGGCAATGCATCATGTATTACTCTGGCATTTCCCACTACTGTCCGCGCTTCTTTTTCGCCAGCTTCATTCTCTGACATTACAATTCTCTCATCAAATCCATATTGACCACGATGTGCTTCATCTGCCATAACCACAATATTTCTACGTTGAGACAGTGGCTTTTCACCACGTTCGAACTTAAACATTGTTGTAAAAATAATACCATTCGCACTTCTGCCATCCAACAATGACTTCAGATGTTCTTTGCTTTCAGCCTGCACCGGTGTCTGCCTCAAAAAATCTGCGCACTGTGAAAACTGCGTATATAACTGGTCATCCAAATCAATACGATCCGTCATAACAACAATTGTCGGACTGTCCAATGCTTCCTGAAGCAAATGTGCATAAAATACCATAGATAGTGATTTTCCAGATCCCTGTGTATGCCAAAAAACTCCACCCTTACCATCCGTTTTTGTAGCTACTTTTGCTTTCTCTATTGCTTTCCGTACAGCAAAATACTGATGGTATCCCGCCAACACTTTAAAACGTCCAGAGCCACTACCGGAAAACAAAATAAAATTCTTCAAAATATCTAGCAAGCGTTCTTTCTGAAACATTCCTTCATAGAAGGTATCGAATTGCGCATACGCCGTATCTTCATGATTTCCATCTTTCATTTTCCATTCCATAAAGCGATCCAGACCAGAGGTAATCGTTCCAGCCTTATTGGTAGACAAATCACTGATTACACAGATTGCATTATAAATAAACATAGATGAAATATCCTGCATATAATTTCTAATCTGATTATATGCATTTTCAGCATCCACTTCATCTTTTGCCGGACTTTTTAATTCCATCAAAACAAGAGGCAATCCGTTAATAAAAAGTATAATATCTGGTCGCCGATTGTTTCCATTTTCCAAAAAGGTAAACTGATTTACCACATAAAAAGTATTCTTTTTTACGTTCTCATAATCTATCAATCGAACAATCGCTGCCTGTTCTTCTCCATTTACAAAAAACTTAACAGTAATTCCATTTTGAAGATAATCCATGAAAAGCATATTTTTTTGCAACAGACTTCCCATATCAAATGCTCGCAATTTTGCAATTGCTTCCTCAATTGCTTCCAACGGCAAGCCTCGATTAATGCACACCAAACAATCTCTCAGCGCAAAATCTAACAGCGGACTTGAATAGTCTCGCTCCAGATCAGGTGCATAGAGGTGTTCATATCCCATATTTTCAAACAACTCTATAATGGCTTGTTCGTATGTATCTTCTGTAAATATTGCTGACATTTCTTCTCCCCCCATTTATGGCTTATTTAGAACCTCTCTGAAAACTCCATTGCGCTAATTGTATTTGAAGCCAAACATGCCAATTATTTAAATAATAATCAAAATGCCATACTCCATCAAACACATCCTCCACAATTTTCAAATATATTCGGCTCCACTCCGAATTATTTGGTTTATATCTTTGTTCAATCCCCCTATAAAACATAATCATTTCATCATGCGTACAATTTTTATCTTTTATTTGGTCAACTATTTCAAATATTTCTTTCACTTTTTCATCACAGATTTCTGGTTCTCTATCTATAAACGAGAACTCCCATACCTGATCTGTTTCTAATTCTTCAGGATATAAATAATTATATATTTTCCCTATTTCATAGCTATAATTATCAACCTTATTCCAAATTGTGTTTTCAAAAGCATACATGTCCCATTCATCCGAATCACATTCCATAGCTTGTAAATGTTTATGTACCCGTTTAACATGTTCATACAATTCTTTCTTATAAAGAACTAACCAGCATTCTTTACTTGAATCATTAAAATGTGTCTCAATAATAGCTTCCCATTCTTTCACATGATACTCATTCGCCTTACCATATCGAACATTATTTTCATTAGCTAAATTCATTAAATAGCATTTGTAATCATCACATTCTTCTGGTGTTTTTATATGCAACACTTTTAATTTGTCTATTCGTTCTTGATCATACTTATCTATTAATTGAATAATCATTTCTATGCTCTTATATCTCATTTGAATATATTTGAATACTTGTTCAATATAAATAGGTACTTCTTTAAAAATACACTGATCATTTCTATACACAACAGCATAAAAATCTGCCGCGTCATCCCCATATTTTAGTCTAGACAAAGAATCATTTCCACTCCTTATATATGGGCACCATTCTGGTTCATTACCCTGATACATTGGATAACCAGTTGTTTCTATTGGGTGCACAGAACAGAGTGATCTCAAATATTTAAAATATTTTTCATCATTTCCTTTTTCATTTTTTCCTAGTTGGTCAAAAATACAATTCGTATTCTTTTCATTCCATGAGTCATTATATATTTTTCCTAACATATCAATGCAATCAATTAAAGTTTGTCCATAGTTAAGCACATCGAGCAATGCAAATTCACCCTCAACACTTTTGTTATCGACATTTAAAGAATTGCAATGTTCAACTAATGAATCTATTCTATCCATTATCGTGCAAATACAATTATATGCATCTGACTCTACTTTTTTATTTTTCCCTGGAATTTTAAATCTTCCTCTTTTAGTATATGAATGATTTCCAGACGAAACTATTTTTTCTCTTAATCTTTTACTTAATGAAATATCTAAATTAATTAACATTATACCTTCTTAATGACTATAAACAAGAATTTAGCGGCTTAAAGGTCAAGGTCGGAGACATCCAGTTCTCCAGACATAAGTTTCGGAAGTAGCGTGTCACGTAGATTTGACAATCGTCTGTTCTCTTGCACAAGTAATGCTATTTCAGAAACTATTGGTCGAACTACCAAGTTGTAAGCAGCCAATTCATCAGGAGATGGAACAACTATTGGTAATTTCCGTAATTCACCTAAACTTATATACTTTTGTGTGCTACCTGCGAGACATTTTTCTATATGTTGTGTTGTCGATTTGCTTTTTAAGTAGTACAAAATATATAAGTCAAGAGAAGGATGTTGTGATGTTTTGAATAGACCCACATTTTTTATTGCAAATTCTACGGGGGAATCAATAACATAAGAAATTAATCCTACAGTTCCAATCATGCTTATCAAAATATCGCCAGTATTGACTTTGCTTCTTTCGTTAACTTTGTCATAGTCGGCTTTTGAAATAATATTTGCTGACAATGTATCTACCCCGAATGGAAGCAGGTGCTTAGAGGTGACTAATGGATATCCATGCTCCGTTGCTTTAGGTGAATCATGTGTTCCGTCTCTTATGTCAATCATCTCAGATAATAAAATGCATGATTGACCAGAAAGAGAATCATAAAAATTGTCAAAAAGCATTTGAGCTTGCTGCTCTAAATTCTTGTTTATTTCTTTGTTGCCTTTGATTTTTCTATCAATTGTTTTTAATATTGATGATATTCGTTGCTGTTCGTCATATGATGGCATAGCAAACGAATACTCTCTCATTTGTTTCAATGAAATATTCTTGATTGTTGTTCCTGTCGCATTGCTTTCAAGATATTGTCTGAATGCGGGAGACGAAACAACATAATATATAAAACCCTTATCTACAGAGTTCTTAACATTAAAATAGCAAGCACTTTTGCCCAAAATAATTTTCTCAGAATTATAAGTTCCTACATTTCCCAAAGTACCATTTATGGAAACGAGTATGGTTCTATTACTTAATGATTTCTTGTATTTTTCATATTGGCTTTCATCGACCTTTTTTGTATCCTTTTTTATTAAAATTTCACCATCTACAAGATTATTGCCATTTACAAATGCGTACTCTCCATTTTCAGAATATATAGGTGTACCGTGTAAACCATCTCCTAAAATATCAGTACAAGCTTCCAATGTTGTGATAGTCCATTCAGCCATATTGTTATCCTCTCTATCCGATATATTTTCGATGAGCAATTTTTACATTGCTTTGTTTTACCATTGCGTACTGCAAGGTCGTATCTATCTTTCTATGTCCTAAGAGCTGTTGCAGTTGCTCAATGGGCATTCCTTTATCTATTGCCATAGTTGCAAGGGTACGCCTGAACTTGTGCGGGTGTACCTTGTTCAGTCCTAATTGTTTTCCAAATTCTCTGAGTCTTGTTTCTATGCCGCCGATTTTGAGCCTTTCATGCGGAGCTTTCAACGATACAAAAAGTGCCGGGTTATCATCTGTTCTGCTGTTCAAGTAATTCTGCAAATGTATCTTTGTTCTAGCATCAAAATAAACAACACGTGCCTTATCACCTTTACCAAAAACCACACATTCGCGCTCATTGAAATTGATATCTGCCTTATTCAGTAATACCATTTCTCCGATACGCATTCCTGTTGATGCTAACATATCAATAATTGCTAAGTCTCGTGAATTTGTACAATGATCACGCATCTTCTCTAATTCTTCATCAGTGTAAGTTTCTTTAATATTTGTTGCTGTCTTCACCTTGTGAATACGACGAACAGGACTCTTCAAAATATAATCCTCATCTTCTAACCATGAAAAGAAACTTGACAGAATCCTTCGGATATTATCTATTGTTACACGACTTGATCGCTTTTTAATTTGATATTCTGTCAGATACGAACGTAAATCTTCCGTTTGAATATGACAGACATTCTTATCTATCGAAGTCAGCATCACATCTATCGTAGCACGGTAATATTTCAATGTTTTTTCTGAACATCCTTCTATACGTTTTGACGCTATAAACATCTCAACATACTTTATGTTTTCATTTGTTTTTTCCACATTTCCTTGCTCAGTTATTTCACAATCAAGCAATGTAGCTTCTAACACTTTCTGTAATTGCTTCAACTGAACATTATCAAGATGTGGTAACATTTTCTGTATTACGTCAGTAATAATCTGTTGTTTCATGAGTTGTTCTCCTTCAATTATATTCCAGAGAACAACTCAACGGCAGTTCTGTTGGTTATCTCTCCCGCCGTTGCTGGAAGATCATTATCTTAATTGCCTTCATAAAAGCCATTTTTACTATATTCTGCCCATTTCATATACATTTCTTTATAATGAATTTTAATATATTCCTGTATTTTTCGTATTTCTCTATCACTTAAAATTCCACGTTTTTGTAAAACTGTACTTCCATCCTCTTTAACAAAAAATTTTCCAGATCCTTCTTCTGTTAATTTGCGATCACTTGCATGCACATGCATACATTCAACCGTGCAAAAAGAGGTAAAGTACAAATAATATCCACATATTTTATCTTGATAGTATTTAGGCATCTTCATCCTCCATAAACTTTCGATCACTGCTCCAATAATCTAAAACAATACGAATTTCAATATCATCCATAGTTGTTTCCAGTACTTCTCCAGCTTCAGATATTACCAATGCCTTATCCAGATTATTCAAATTTAATATTTTAATTTGATTATTCTCTCTTGTAAATGCATAACCATTCACAATCATATCTGCTTGATCTGCGATTTCTCTAATTTTGTCCATAAGCTAACCTCACTTCCTTAATTGGTTTCAGAAAATGCGAAGCATCAATATATAAATTATTTAAAATTGGAATTAAATCAATATATTCCTCCTCCGCCTCTTTATTGTGTTGATATTTCGCCATTACTACCAGATATCCATTATCCCATTCCTTCACAGACGTAAAACGTTCTAACGAATACGGACCTCGAAATCGAATAACTTTCTCGCCGTATTGAAATTTTATCATATCCTTATCATTACTAAGATAAGCTCTATCAGTATCCATTACAACACCTCCCGTATTATTTTATTTCACAGATATAAACAAGAATTTAGAGCAGCAAGCTCAGGCAATTTTTCTGAAAATGTTTCCAGATATATTTTCAGCCTCGGCATCCTCTTCTTTCCAAAATTTAATCGAGTTTTCAAATGGAAAGAAGCGGCCTGAAACAATCGGGAATATCCCCGTGTATGGTGGTAATGGAGTCTTAGCATATACCAATCAATCAAATGCAGAGAATTGCGTCATTATCGGCAGAGTTGGAGCATACTGCGGAAATACTTTTCTTTGTCCTGAAAAGTGTTGGACAAGTGATAATGCAATACAGGCTAAAAGTAAGAATGAAGATTCCCCATTGTTTATTTATTATTTGTTAAGGAATGCTTCACTGCCTTCACGACACATTGGTACAGGTCAGCCACTGATGACACAGGCAATATTAAATGCTATTCCTGTCAATGAACCATCAACTCAGGAAATTAGGTCTTTTATAAATATATGCACGCCTTTGCATGAAACAATTTTTGCTAATGAAAAGCAAAATATATCATTAGCCCTTTTACGTGATACTCTTTTGCCAAAGTTGATGTCCGGTGAGCTTGATGTTTCGGACATTGATCTTTAAGCCACTAAATTCTTGTTTATTTTGTTATTAAGTTCCATTTTATAGCTAAACTGAAAATACAAATCACCTATCAATTTCTGTATTTCTTTACTCGGAACAGGTATTTGCAATTGATTCAAAAACTGTTTTTTAAAATGTGGAATCACATCACCAACATTCATATTATATATTTGTTTTTGTATTTTTCTGCTTCTTAACACTGCAAATAAATACTTATTATAGATTTTTTCTTCATCCACGCGAAGTGCAATCATATCCTGAGCAATACAAAAATCTACTGGATCTGGAACCATACACACCCGTCCTGGAGTTCCTTTGTTTACAAACAATATATCTCCCGGATGAGGATGAGCTCTAAACCAATGTTCATATGTTTCTAGCGAAAGATAACGAACCTTATTATATACTGGATACAATGTATTATTCGTAACGCAATTTGTAGCAATCAACTTCCATCCCCTTGTTGAAGTAGGTACAGTTTTTCCACGGTTATCCACAATAAAAGATAATAATTCTGTTAATGCGACTTTCGGGCAGTCTACCCATATATTAAATTTCATACCCAATTGCCCCCAGCTTCTTTCGTATCTCATCCTCCAATTCATGGCTTTTCGCAAATAATTCTGAAAGTTCCGTTGTCAATCGAGCCATCTTCTCTTCGAAGGGTTCTCCATCATCCTCCTGCTCCTCAATTCCGACATATCGACCAGGTGTCAATATGTAATCCTGCTTCTCAATTTCTTCCGTATCTACTGCTGCACAAAATCCTTTGACATCTTCCAGCGTACCATCCACAAATTCCTGATAAGTATCCGCAATCTTTTTGATATCCTCGTCCGTAAGTTCACGTAGTTTACGGCTCACCATCGTTCCCATTTTTCGCGCATCAATGAATAATGTCTTTCCTGTCTGCTTTTTCTGCTTATTCAAAAACCACAATGACACTGGAATCTGTGTGGTATAAAACAGCTGTGTCGGCATTGCCACAATACACTCTACTAAATCAGCATTGATAATATTTTTACGAATCTCACCTTCACCACCAGATTGTGAAGAAAGTGAACCATTTGCAAGTACCATACCAATTCTTCCTGCTGGTGCAAGATGATAGATCATATGTTGTAACCATGCAAAGTTGGCATTTCCAGCTGGTGGCATACCATACTGCCAACGAACATCTTCTTTTAATTTATCAGCACCCCAATCAGACAGGTTAAATGGCGGATTCGCCATAATATAATCTGCACGCAAAGTTGGATGACGATCATCTAAAAATGTATCTGCTGCATAACTACCTAAATCTGGTTCAATTCCGCGAATTGCCAAATTCATCTGTGCCATTTTCCATGTTGTAGGGTTGGAATCCTGACCATAAATTGAAATATTACTAATATTTCCGCTATGATTCTCTACAAACCGCGCTGACTGTACAAACATACCGCCGGAGCCACAACAAGGATCATATACTCTTCCTTTGAACGGCTTTAACACTTCTACTAATGTACGAACCACACAGGATGGTGTAAAGAACTCGCCGCCACGCTTTCCTTCCTGTTCTGCAAACATAGATAAGCAATATTCATAGGTTCGTCCTAAAATATCCTTTTCACTTCCATGCTCAACCATTTGAATATTGGTAAATAAATCTACCACATCCCCCAAACGACGTTTATCTAACTCTGGACGGGCAAAATTTTTCGGAAGGATATCTTTCAGTCTTTTATTTTCCTTTTCAATCGCACGCATAGCATCATCAATAATTGTACCGATTTCAGGTGTATGTGCATTTGCTGCAATTTCACTCCAACGAGCTCCCGCTGGCACAAAAAAGATTCCTTCTGATGTATACTCATCAATATCTTCCTCGAATCCATCGCCTTCTTCAATTAATGCCTGATATTTTTCATCAAACCGATCTGAAATATATTTTAAGAAGATAAGGCCCAATACCACATTTTTATATTCAGATGCATCCATATTTCCACGCAACACACAAGCCGCATCCCATATTTGTTTTTCAAATCCAATATCTGCTGTATTTTTACCAGCCATTTGTTTTCCTCTAACTTTCATCTTTATTTTTCATCAATACATATATTGTTTACTAATCAATTTTAACAATATTTATTTTTTCATCTTTTGTTACAAATCAGTTAGCTTATCTATATATTATACAGCTTGTTCAACTTTCCCGCCACTATAATCAAACTATTTTTCTTCGCATTTACACAAAAGTATCCGCATTTGCAAGTTTTCTAACATACTTATATAAATCTAGTTAAAAAGGAGTTTCCCCACGCAAAAAAAGGAGTTGAGAATTCTCTCAACTCCTTCATTTCATTGCATATTCTGCTGATTAGTCAACTGCGATGATCTCTTTTTTATTGTAAGAACCACAGGATTTGCATACTCTGTGTGGAACCATAAGTTCGCCACATTTGCTGCATTTTACTAAAGTCGGAGCAGACATTTTCCAGTTTGCTCTTCTTCTATCTCTTCTACCTTTGGAAGATTTATTTTTTGGACAAATAGACATTTCGTTACACCTCCAATTTATCTGAATCTAAGTGAATTGTTCTGAATCACACTCAGTTGATTATACACAGAACATCATCCTTTGTCAACAGATTTTTTGTATTTTGTGTAATAATTTTGCAGTTCACACGCGCCATTCGCAAAACGCCCTTCGGGCTTCTCCGTAGCTACTCTCCTATTTTTGCTCATAAAAAGGCGCTCCCTTCATCACTATGTATTCAGGTAATTTCTCATGCAAGCATGATCATTACCAGAATTCATGTGATGAGTGAACTGGAGCAATTATTTTACTAATGCTACTGTCTCTCTTGCGATTGCAAGCTCTTCGTTTGTCGGGATAACACAAACTGTAACTTTGGAATCCGGAGTAGAGATTACGATGTCATCGCCTCTCTTGCCGTTTGCTTCCTCATCTACAGTAATTCCAAGGTATCCAAGGTATGCTAATACTTTAGAACGAACCAGCGGAGCGTTCTCGCCGATACCTGCTGTAAATGCGATCACATCTACACCGTTCATTGCTGCTACATAAGAACCAATGTATTTTGCTACACGGTAGCTGAATACTTCGATGGCTGCTGCTGCACGCTCGTTGCCTGCTTCCATACCTTCCTCAAGGTCACGGAAATCACTGGAAAGTCCGGAAATACCCTGTACACCGGATTTTTTATTTAATACGTTCATAACGCCTGCGATATCAAGGTTCTCTTTTTTAGCGATGAACTCCATGATAGCCGGATCGATATCACCGGAACGTGTTCCCATTACAAGACCTTCCAATGGTGTAAGGCCCATGGATGTATCTACGCATTTGCCATTTAATACAGCACTGATGGAAGCACCATTTCCAAGGTGGGCAACGATGATCTTGGAATTGTTGATGTCTTTGCCAAGGAACTCAGCAACGTGTTTGGATACGAAGCTGTGGCTTGTTCCGTGGAAGCCGTATCTTCTTACTTTATATTTCTCATAGTACTCATATGGAAGTCCATAGAGATATGCTTTCTCTGGCATTGTCTGATGGAAAGCGGTATCAAATACACCTACCATCGGTACGCCTGGCATCAGATCCTGGCAAGCACGAATACCGATTAAGTTTGCCGGGTTGTGAAGCGGTGCAAGATCGTTACACTCTTCTACTGCTGCAAGCATCTCTGGTGTGATAACTGCTGAAGAAGCGAATTTCTCACCACCGTGTACGATACGATGTCCCACTGCATTTACTTCTGCAAGGCTTGCGATTGCACCTGTTTTCTCATTTACAAGCGCGTCAAGTACAAGCTGGATAGCCTCTTTATGTGTAGGCATTGGAGCCTCTGTAATCTCTTTGTCAAGACCTGCTTTCTGATATGTAAGTCTTCCGTCAATACCAATTCTCTCGCAAAGACCTTTTGCAAGTACTGCCTCTGTATCAGAGTTGATCAGCTGATATTTCAGTGATGAACTACCACAGTTAATTACTAATACGTTCATTATTTATGTTCTCCCTTCATTTTCACTTTGACTTTCCGTCAAAATACCTGTCTTTTCTATTATATCTCAAATTTTCTGTTTCGCAAGAGGTTACCAACTGGTTTTTTGTAAGTTTTTTCTATTGCATTTGTTTTCATACATAATATTATCTGTTACACTTCACTCATCAAGGGGGTTTTACGAATGGCTCGTGTGAACTTAACATACGTTTTCTTGCAAATTTTCCTCACAATTTTATTTGTTTTTCTGTATGATTCATGCTATGCTTTTTCTTATCCAAAAGTACTGTGGCGCGCTCTGGTAATACTTACATTGCCCACAATACAAATTTTTTCAAAACTCAGGAGTATCAGATACTATGAACGTCACCGGAATCATTGCAGAATACAATCCGTTCCATAACGGACACGCATTTCATATAGAAGAAACACGAAAAAATACAGATGCCGATTACTGCATTGCCGTCATAAGCGGAGACTTTGTCCAGCGTGGTGCCCCTGCCCTGTTAAACAAATACGATCGTGCAAAAATGGCTCTGGAAAATGGAATCGACTTGATCATTGAATTGCCGGTAATCACCGCCACTTCCAGTGCGGAAAATTTTGCACAGGGTGGTGTCTGCCTGTTGAACGCGCTTGGTGTCGTGTCTCAGATCAGTTTTGGCGCAGAAGCAAACACAGCTTCTGATGTCGATCTGCTTGGCAGATTAGCTGACTTTTTTGCATTTGAGCCACCTATATTTCAGGAATATCTGGATCAGGCCTTAAAATCCGGTTGTAGTTTTCCGGCAGCCCGGGCAAAAGCTGCACTCACCTGTCTGCAGCAGGCCAAGCATCATTCAATGGACAGCCAAACGCTTGCTCAGTTTGAACAGTTGCTTGCCTCACCAAATAATATTCTTGCCATTGAATATATGAAAGCAATCCGTCGGCATAACTGCAAACTGACACCATCTGTCGTTACCCGAACCGGTGCAGGCTATCATGATGCGGATACGGATACGGCGCTTGCCAGTGCTTCTGCCCTGCGTAAATTTATTTTTCAGGATACCTCTGACCAGAAAAACAATTTTGATACGTTGAATCAAATGCTGACACGCACGGTTCCTGATTCCGTTCGCGAACTGCTGCTGACTGCATATGAAAGCCATGCATTTTTACAGGAAGATGATTTTTCTGACTTGTTATATTATGAACTTCAGCGACAACTTCTGCATCCGACTGCATCTGACGCCGATACCACACGTTCTGATCTGACACAGCGCATTGCAAATAAACTGGAATCATTTACCTGCTGGTCTGAATTTGTGTCCGATTTAAAGACCAAAAACCAGACCTACACAGCCATCAGCCGCTATTTGCTGCACGCCTTACTTGGCATTGATGGTGAACTTCTGAATGCTGCCAAAACTTACTATTATGCGCCGTATGCCCGCATCCTTGGTTTCCGAAAAGATGCTTCACCTTTACTGAAGGAATTGCAGGCACACAGTCAGATTCCGCTTCTGCGCAAAATTGTAAAAGAACGCCAGAACTTAACGCCAGAACAGCAGAAACTTCTGGATCTCGATGTTTATGCAGCTAATTTATACAACCGGATTCTTTTTAAAAAATCCGGTATCCAACGAAAAAACGAATACCGCGAACCTTTAATTATTTTATAATTTCTATACTAAATGCGCTGTGATTCTGAACATTTACCCCAATTCACATTTGTCAGAGTCACACGCATATTTTCATTTTCATTTACATTCACTGTAAATTTTACATCGTATCCTCCAAAAGCAACGAATTCTTCTCTTGTTTTTCAACAAATCTTTTGCATTTTCATCATCGTTTCATGCATTTTCTATGGCATCATCACGTTACTATCATGCAGTAAATCTTGCATAGTATACATTTTTTACTTTATTTTTGAATTATCCAGCATTATTTCCTGCATTTTTCCTTGTTATTTATTTAACATTATCATTTTTTCATACTTTTTTGAATTTTTTCACTTTTTCTCTTGCATTTTTCTTTCAACTTCCATATACTTTTAAACATGGTGTCGTTCTAAGACACTAAGGGGAAAATTATTTCAATTGATAAAAAGGAGTATGACACATGAACAATCAGGTACAGATCAGAAAGTTCAAAAAAGTTCTGGTAGCAAATCGTGGTGAAATCGCCATTCGTGTATTCCGAGCCTTGAACGAGCTGGAAATTACAACCGTCAGCATTTATTCCAAGGAAGACCGTTATGCACTCTTCCGTTCCAAAGCAGATGAATCCTATCCGCTGAATCCGGAAAAAGGACCGATCGACGCATATCTTGACATTGATACTATCATCAAGATTGCTCTGGCAGCAAACGTTGACGCTATCCATCCGGGATACGGATTTTTATCAGAGAATCCGGATTTTGTAGATGCCTGTGAAAGAAACGGCATTGTATTTATCGGACCTTCCAGTCAGATCATGAATGCAATGGGTGACAAAATTTCTTCCAAGAAAATGGCAATCGATGCCCAGGTACCGATTATTCCTGGTGTTGACTACGCAATTAAAGATATTGATACAGCAACAAAAATCGCAGCAGAGGTTGGTTTTCCAATCATGCTGAAAGCTTCCAACGGCGGTGGCGGACGTGGTATGCGTATCGTAAACGCGATGGAAGATCTGGAAAAAGAATTTAACGAAGCAAAAAATGAGTCTAAAAAAGCGTTTGGTGATGACAAGATCTTCATTGAGAAATATCTGCGCGCGCCAAAACATATCGAAGTTCAAATTTTAGGCGATAATTACGGAAACGTTGTTCACCTTTTTGACCGTGACTGTTCCGTACAGAGACGTCATCAGAAAGTCGTTGAGTATGCACCGGCATTTTCCATTCCGGAAGAAACCCGTAAAACAATTTTTGACTCTGCCATCCGCCTCTCCAAAGCAGTTGGCTACCGCAACGCCGGTACACTGGAATTTCTGGTTGATGCAGACAACCATCCATATTTTATCGAAATGAACCCACGTATTCAGGTAGAGCATACCGTCAGCGAAGAAATTACAAATATCGATCTGGTACAGTCCCAGATTCTGGTAGCGGAAGGATATCCGCTGGATTCCGATGAAATCAACATCAAATCTCAGGACGACATCCACTGCATCGGTTATTCCATCCAGACCCGTGTTACCACCGAAGATCCGGCAAACAACTTCATGCCTGATACCGGTGAGATCACTGTTTACCGTTCCGGTTCCGGAAAAGGTATCCGTCTGGACGGCGGTAATGCTTACACCGGCGCTGTCATCTCTCCTTATTACGACAGCCTTCTGGTAAAAGCAATTTCCATCGACCGTACCTTTGAAGGTGCTGTACGCAAATCCATCCGTGCATTACAGGAAATGCGTATCCGTGGTGTTAAAACAAATATCCCGTTCCTGATCAATGTACTGCATCATCCGACTTTCATTGCCGGAAAATGTTATACCACTTTCATTGAGGAGACACCGGAGCTGTTCCAGCTCACACAGAGTCAGGATCGTGCGACCAAGATCATTGAGTTTATCGGCGACCGTATCGTTAACTCCCAGAAAGGTGAAAAACCGCACTATGAGAACCGTGTGCTTCCGAAACTGGATCAGTCAAAACCGGTATATGGTGCCCGTGATGAGTTCCTGAAACTTGGTGCAGAAGGTTTCATGCAGAAAATTCTGAAAGAAGATAAATTATACGTTACAGATACTACCATGCGTGACGCTCAGCAGTCTCTGATGGCAACCCGTATGAGAAGTAAAGATTTGTGCGGTGCTGCTTACGCTACAAACGCATACATGCAGAATGCATTTTCTGTTGAGGCATGGGGTGGTGCTACTTACGATACCGCTTACCGTTTCTTGAAAGAATCTCCGTGGAAACGTCTGGAACTTTTAAGAGAACGTATGCCAAACACACTGATCCAGATGCTGCTGCGTGCTTCTAACGCCGTCGGATACAGCAACTATCCGGACAATGTGGTTCAGGAGTTTATCAAAATTTCTGCTGCTCATGGTATTGATGTGTTCCGTATTTTCGACAGTTTAAACTGGGTGGAAAATATGAAAATGCCGATTGAGGAAGCTTTAAAAACCGGCAAAATCGTAGAAGGAACCATCTGCTACACCGGCGATATCACAAGCCCGACAGAGACAAAATATACACTGGATTATTATGTAAAAATGGCTCTGGAACTGGAGTCCTTAGGATGCCATTCCATTGCAATCAAAGATATGGCCGCACTGTTAAAACCGCGTGCCGCAAAAGAACTGGTAACTGCTCTGAAACAGGAACTTCATGTACCGCTCCATTTACATACACACGATTCTACCGGAAACGGTGTCAGCACGGTTCTGATGGCCGCAGAAGCTGGTGTGGATATCGTGGATCTGGCCATTGAGTCTATGTCTTCCATGACAAGTCAGCCTTCTATGAATGCTGTCGTAGAAGCTCTGCGCGGAAGCAAACGTGATACCGGTCTTGATTTTGAAGAACTGGATGAGCTCAGCCGTTACTACGGACGCATCCGTAAAGTTTACGAGCAGTTTGAGAGTGATATGAAAGCTCCGAATGCTGAGATTTACAAATATGAGATTCCTGGTGGACAGTACTCCAACCTGTTAGCTCAGGTTACAAGCATGGGTTCTGCAGATGAATTTGAGTCCATCAAAGCATTATACAAAGATGCCAACGATCTGCTTGGAAATATCGTAAAAGTTACTCCGACTTCCAAAGCGGTCGGCGATCTGGCCATCTTTATGTTTAAAAACGGTCTGACAAAAGAGAATATCCTGACGGCTGGTGCCGGACTCTCCTATCCGGATTCTGTCGTATCCTACTTCCAGGGTATGATGGGACAGCCTTATGGCGGATTCCCGAAAGAGCTTCAGAAGATCGTTCTGAAAGACATTGAACCGCTGACAGACCGCCCGGGTAAATCTCTCCCACCGGTTGATTTTGATGCAATCAAGAAGCATCTGATTGAGAAATACAATTATGGTGATAAATCCGAAGAAGTTATGAACCAGAAAGCCATCAGTTATGCGCTGTATCCGAAGGTTTACGAAGACTACTGTGAGCATTTCCAGATGTACAATGATGTAACCCGTCTGGAGAGCCACGTTTACTTCTACGGATTACGCAAAGGTGAGGAAACTTACCTGAATATCGGTGAGGGAAAACAGCTTCTGATCAAATATCTGGAGGAAGGCGAACCGGATGAAAATGGTATCCGTACTCTGACGTTCCAGGTAAATGGTATGCTTCGTACTGTCAAGATTCAGGATAAGAACCTTGAAATCAAAGCGGACCGCAAGCTGAAAGCAGACAAGACAAATCCACAGCACCTTGGTTCTTCTATCCCGGGTACAGTTGGAAAAGTGCTTGTAAAAGAAGGCGATGCGGTAACAGAGAATATGCCGCTGCTTACTGTAGAGGCTATGAAGATGGAGACAACGGTTGTGTCCAAGATTACTGGTACGGTCGACAAAATTTATGTACAGCAGGGTGATACGGTATCACAGGATGATCTGTTGATTTCCTTTCATATTGCGAAATAAAGTATGACGTCCGAAAACGGATTAATATAAGAAAACTACACAACAGACACGGGTGCTTTTCTATCTCAACTGCGCCGCTTATTTCCGACTTTCTCCGCGAACTCATACGCAAAACCGGCGTATTCAGACACACTGCGAAAGTCGGGCTAGGCGCAGCTGAGCTTACGAAAATTCACCCTACCGTCTTGTTGTGTAGTTTTCTTTTAACTCCCGTTTTCTACGCTTTCAAGTCGAACGCACGTGAGACTTGGTGCGTGATTCTGGTCAGCG